>DXAV01000083.1 GCA_019116805.1 Candidatus Bacteroides merdavium
TCGTTTCATTGCTTTCTTTGTTTTTTAATTGTTTACATTTAGATTGGTTCATTGTCCGGTCTGCCACCGAGGCTGCATCGGTCCGACACCAAGGCGGCTTCTGTCCGACACCAAGGCCGCCTCGGTCCGACACCGATGTTACCCCTCGTCAGAAGTGCCTGTAGAGGGGATATAGGCCGTTACAAAAGTCTTTACTTCGTGCGACACGATGACGCGCCCCGACCCTTGGCACTGGGGGCAGACAGCGCCGTCCGTTTCGCCTTTGCCGCCGCACACCCGGCAGGCCACGATGTGGGGCGGGATGGTGCGCTCGTGCGTGGGTTCCGGCTCCTGGGGCGCCGGGCGGCGTTGTTTCTTGAATTTGTCGAATAGGTTGTTCATTGCTTTTTTTAGTTTACGAGTTGACAAGGTTTCAGGCTACAAGGCCCTTGTTGCCTTGTTAACTTGTCCCCTTGTCAACTGATTAATCATTTTCTCCTTCGTCGGCCACCCATTGGATGGTGACGATGGCTTTCAGTTTCTTCTTTCCCCGGCACACGGGGCAGGGCTGCTTGACGCGCTCCAGACTTTCATCTGTGCCCCAGAACCAGCCGTTGCCGTGGCAGTAGTTGCAGGGGATGCCCCCGAACTCCTCGCGCTCCACGGGCGTCTCGGCGGGGAACAGCGGCGGGGTGACCAGCAGCATGGGTTGTTTCTTGCTCATAGCTTTCTTTCCTTGTATCGCCAGCCGTTCAGCCGGTAGGTCTCGCGCCGGGCCTCCTCACGGGTGAGGAACTCCGCCACCTTGTCGCCGGTGGTGAACAGCCGGGGCGAAGGGCCGCCCTCCTCGCGGTAGGTGGTGAACAGGTAGACCGCCCAGCACCTGCCGTGGGGTTTGTAGCGATATTCGCGGCTGACGGCCTCCAGGTCAGGCTTCCACTGCATCGGCTTCCTTCTTGGGTTCCACGAAGAAGGTTTCTTCCTGCACCACTTGCACGCCTATCTTGGGAAACATTTCGGCCACTTCGGGCAGGGCGCGGTCGGCCAGCAGGCGGTCTTTGGCCAGTTCCTCGGAGGTGCGGATGTAGGCGGGCAGCAGTTCCTTCACCAGGTTGGTCACCGCCGCCCAGGTGAAGCCGCGCAGGTTCTTCAGCTTGGGCGTGCCGGTGCGGAAGCCGAAGGTGCCGTGGGCGCTCTCCAGGCTCTTGCGCTTGGCGAAGAGTTCGTCTTTGTTCTCCATCGCGTAGGATTGCAGGATGTCGAAGTTCTTTTCCTTCACTTCGTTCAACTCTGCCAACTGTCCGGCATACTTCTCGCGGATGCGGGTCATTTCGAGGTCCATCTTGGACGTCAGGTGTTGCACCCGTGCGTCGGCGCCGGCATAGTCGGCAAACGCCTGTTCGGCTTGTTCGCGGCTGATGCCGCTGAGGATGGTTTTCTTGGTTCTTGCCATGATGTTTACTTGTTAATGGTTAATGATTAGTGGTTAGTGGAATGCTTTTGCCAAGTGCGTTATTTGGCCGCATCAAGTGCGTTATTTGACCGTGCCAAGTAGCTACCTTGTCAAAAAGCCCCATTTCCAATTCTCAATTTTACTCGTCCATGTCGTTCCAGCAAAGCAGCTGGCGTTCGTTCTCCAGTTCAACGATAAGTTGCTGGAGATATTCGTCATATCTTTCCTCGCTCAATCCGCTGGTCAGTTCACGGATGCGATCCATTTCTTGTTCTACAAATTGTCTGGGTGTCATACGCGCTTAGTTTAAGAGTTTGCTATTATTGTTCTTGTCTGTCTCCTTACGAAGGATGATGCGGAGCTTGATGCTGAGGGCTTCCAGTTCGTCTACTGTCAGCCTTTGAAACTCCTTGCCCGCCAGCCGGGGATGCAGGCAGTAAGCATCCACCCGTTTCCAGTCCGTGGTGTCGATGCCCAGCTTCTGCATCAGGTGCAGGGCAGTGGAACGTCGGCGGCGCAGTTCGGCGCGGTAGATGTCGCGGGCACGGCGGTTGGCATCCTGCCGCTGTAGTTCGTCGCACAGGGCGTCATACTCCCGGTCGGTCATTTCGCGCAGCGACTCGGTTCGGCCGCCGGTGAACTGGCTGACCAGTTGCGCCTTCAGCTCCTCGCGGTCGCCGGTCGTGGGCAGCCGGTTCAGCAGCACGTAGAATCTTGCGTAATTTCTCATTGTCTTTCCTCCTTTATTTGGTTATGTTCACTTTGCAGCCGGGGTGCCATTGCCGGATGCGGTTGGCAAACAGCACGTCCCTGGTCTCCATCACGACGCAGCCCTTGGTCCTGGCGCGTCGGAAGCGGATGTCGGCCTGTATGTTCCTCTCCAGCCATTCTTCCATCACTTCGGCGGCCTCGTGGCCGGGCAGCAGGATTTGGTAGAGCTCGGTGCCGGTGTAGGTGGGGGTATTCATGATTTGTCCTCCTCGATTTGTCCGGCCCAATACGCGGCGGCTCCTTCTTCCCAGATGGTGAAATGGTCGCCGGGCTTGGTGATGAAACGCCCTTTGCATACGGCGCGGAAGCCTTGGATGAATATCTTCACGTCGGCATCGTAGGCCACCTTCTTGGCGGCGCGGCCTTCCGGCCTCATGCCCTCGCAATGGCTGACGAATACCAGCAACTTGTTGGCGTGCTTCTCCTTCAATGCCTTGTAGGAGGCGTAGGTCAGTCCGGTGTATTGGAAGCTGTCGATGATGACCACGTCCGGACTGCGCCGTTTGGCCAGGCGTTGGCTCAGTTCGTCCATCGGTTCACGGTCCAGTATCTTGAAGCGGCGGTTCACTTCATCCATGCGTTCACGCTTCAACGTGTTCTGCAACGAAAGACCGGTGCTCTCCTCCAGGCTGTCGTAGGCCACCGTGCACCACCGGCACAAGTATTTGGCCAGTTTCATCACAAAGGCGCTTTTCCCGTTGCCACTTTCTCCCCAGATAATCCACGTCCCGGTGCGTGACGGGTGGCCGAAGGCGGCTTCCCACTCTCCCTCAAAGGGGAAGCTGGGGATGTGCATCGCCTGCACTTCGGTCGGTGAATAGGCTCTTTTCATGGCTCAGGCTCCTTTCTTCAACTTTTCGATTTCAGTATAAACCCGTCGTAGGCTACCGCCGGTGCGGTTCACCACCTTCACGATGTCGGTGTCGGCGGGCGCGTTCAGCTTGGCCACCATGGCCGCCTGTGCTTTCAGGAAGGTATCCCGCTCCTTGGCGTCGTCCGGGGTGACCTTGCTGTATTTGTCGCCATAGCGGGAAAGCATCTCGGTGTAGCCCACCTTCTTGCACTCGATGGAGCGGTTGATTTTCTCCTTCAGACCGTCGGCTCCCATCATGTACCAGGCGCAGCAGCGTTCGGTGGCGTTCCACAGGGCTTTCAGTTCCAGGAAGGCTTCATATTGCAAGTCTCCGGCTTCGTCCAAGATGATAAGCGGGTGGTCCAGCGTCCGCAAGTAGAACACCAGGTCGTCGTACACGTCCACATAGCGGCCGTTCGTGCTGATGCCGAATTCCTTGGCGATGAAGCGGATCAGGCGTTGCTTGGTTTTCACCTGCGAGCAGTCCACATAGATGGCGTTGCGGTGCGCCTTGACGTAGGCCCGTGCCGTGAAGGTCTTGCCGATGTTGGCCATGTCGCAGAGGATGGCGCTCATGCCTCCTTGCTGGCAGGTGGCCAGTTGCTCGCTGATGAAGATGTAGGTAGGCGTCTCGGCGGCGTGCCATTCCATTTCCTCCGAAAGCGACACGTTCAGCCGGCGGGCGATGCAAATCCAGTTCGTGTCGCTCACCTGGCGGTCGATGTTTCCTTTCTTCAGGGCGTTGTAGACGCTAGCGGATATGCCGAGGGCGGCGGCGTGCTTGTTGTCGCTCGGATAGTTGTCACGGTTGGCGCGGATGGCCTCCATGATGCGCTGTTTGATTTCGTTCGTTAGTTCCATTCTATTGCTGTTTTAACGTTGTTCTAATAGGATTATATCGACTTGATGGCTGCTCCCTTGTAGCCGCTCACGTCATAGTTCAGGAAGTCGGCGGTGTCCTCTGCCTTGGTTTGCACAGGCTGCGCCGTGGCTTCCTCTATCTGCCGGGCGGCTTCTTGCCTCATCACGGCCACCGGGGCGACGGCCTCGCGCTTCATCATGGCGTCGAACTTGCTGATCAGCTTATTCTGTTCGGTCATGATGCGGGTATCTTCGTCCGTCCGTTCGGCCAGGGCCTCGTTGAAGGTACCGACATCCTTCAGACGGTCTATCAGGTTCCCGTTCTGGTAGATGTAGACATCACCCGTTTCCCCGTTTTCGTCCGGCAGGTAGTAGGCGTCCACCTTCAGGTTGTTGGGCTCCAGCTTGTCCAGCACGTCCGGGTCGCTCAGCCAATAGTCCTTGTAGGCCACGCGGCAGTAGCTGTTCCGGCGGATGCTGGTGCTGACGTGCTCGCCGATGAAGCGGTAGAGCATGGCTTTGTCCAGCGGTTGCAGGTTGGGGTTCATGTTGGCCTCCAGCACTTGCCAGCGGGTCATGCCGGGATATTTCTTCTGGTTGGGGTGCAGGCTGTTGTTGAACTCCCGCACGTCCGCCATGTCCTCGGCAATCAGTTGCTCCCAGGTGTAATACTCGCGGTCCTCGTAGGTGTCGTTCAGTTCGTCGCTGACCTTCCTGCTTTCGGTGCGGTATTTTTCGTTCTTGGCGTAGAAGCGGCCGATGCCCAAGTGGTTGCGGTGCTCCACGCTCTTCTTCTTGGCACCGTTGAAGTGCTCGGAGCGTTTCTCCTGCGAGTTCAACGGGGCGCAGAAGCGGACAAAGGGGAATATCACGCCGGCCTTCAGGAAACTGTCTTTCCATTGGGTCATCAGGTGGTTTTCCACTTCCACCTGTGCCGGACAGCACCATCCTTTGTGCTCGATGAGCCGGAACATGCTGCGGAACATGTCCACCACCAAGTCCACGTTCTTGTTGCGGTTGTAGGCGAAGCCCACCACGCACTGGCTGGCCACGTCGTAGGCGTAGTATGCCTTGGGGCGTGCCTTGGTGTCCTTCAGCTTGCGCGGCAGGTCGCGGTCGTCGAACGATATTTTGCTGAACGAGAATTCGGGCGAATGGCGGTGGACGTGCGGCCGCTGCTCGTGCATGAAGGTGCTCCAACTCATCAGGGCGTTGTTCACCAGCACCTTGTTCTTGGGCTGGTTCAGGTAGGCGTTGATGGTGGAGGGGCTCAATTCCATGGGCTGCCCGTTCTTGTCCCGGAAATCGGCAGGGTCGAACACTTCACCAGTCTTGGGGTCGAACACTGTCTGCCGTCCGTTCACAAAGTCGGTGTACATGGTCCACACATCCTTGTTCCAAGGCTTGTTGGGCATCGTAGCCAAGGCCAGCAGCAGGCGTTCGATGTTCACGTTGACCTTGCGCGTGTTCTGGTTGCAAAACTTCCCGCTGATCAGGGAGGCGTAACTTTTTTCCTGGAACTCCTTCACGCGCTTCTTGAAGCGGGCGGGCGAAGTGGGCAGCGTGTGCCCGAATTCCTTTTGGTAGAAGCTGATGGCGCCGCTCATTTCTTCCCACTTGACGCGGCTGCCCTGCATCACGGCGCGCTTCATCTTGGTGTCGTTCATCAGCCGCACCACCGCCTGCAAGGCCGATGCGTTCAGCGTGTATTCCTGCTGCTGCTCCGGCGTGAGGGGTTTCCCGGAAGGCAGCCTGTAGAGGGAATACCAGCTTTGTGCCGCCTGGTCAATCTCCCAGTGCGTGCCAAACCAGTTCCGTAAGGCTTCTGTATCCATATCTCCGTATTTTTCTTCCACTCTTTTCTTGTATTTCTCCGGCAGGCTTTCCACGGAAACCAAGGCGGACACGCCACGTCCTACACCTTTGCGGACGACCAGGATCTTGCCGCGGTAGACCAACAGCTTGTAGCAACTCTCACTCATGATGGGTGCCAAGACTTCGAGGCTCCACATGGACGGGTGCATCCCGTTTATCTCGCGGGACTGGCTGTAGTCCAGGTTCCCATTGGCCAGTTGCACCGGGCGGTCGTCGCGCGTCAGGTCGTTCTTTGAAATACATAATATCTTCCCGTAGTATTCCATGGCGAACCTCCTTATTTCAATGCGCCTGCCCAGTTCTGAATGTCATTTATGACGCTGGTCATCACGCCGTCCCAATGCTTCACACATTCGCCCTCAAAGAAGGCGTCGCAACTGCCTGTGTTCTTGTTGAACTCCAAAATCGCGCCGTTCGGCAGGTACTGGTACATGAAGTTGTCGCTGTCATGGAAGCACTCCAGGGCCGGGCCTATATTCACAATGAACCCGCCGCGCTGCAAGGCCAACCGCCGGATCTTCTTGGCGAGGTCCGTGTCGCTTTGGAAGGCCAATGCCTTGAATACCATCCGTTCCGTGACGTTGAAAGCCTTCATCAGGAACTCGCGGTTCTCTCTGGTTACAGAAATCTTCTTTTCCATACGCTTATATCTGTTTTTGCTGTTAATACTCTGTCTGAAAATCCTTCCGCTATCCTCCCGGACCACGGAAGTTTTGCTACCTTTGTAGCATGTTTCACTAAAATTACCGTTTATGAACATAGATTTTTTAATGCTGAAGGCGCAGTTCAACGCGCTTCGCAATTTTTACATGGGCCATCTTGGCAGCAACCCCGACAAGGACATCGCTTGGAGGGATAAATATCTCTTGTGGGAGTTTGAACGCGATCTTCTGTCATCCTGTGATAATACTCAGCTTTCTTCTCCTGAGAACGAAATACTGGAGCGCCGCCGTTTCCAGCTTCAGGTGCTGATGGATGTCGCATACCTTCAGGGACATCTTGAACGATTTGGCGTAGCGCGTCTGATACAACCCGGATCACGCGATATTGCTGACGCTGTGTTTCACGATTCTGACGGGAGCGAGGAAACGATGCTTCCGCTGATTGACCGATACTTCTGACAAAGATTTCTTCCTTTCCCAAGACAGCGATGCCACGAACCAGTACATTGCTGAACATCGCTGTTTCGGGAAGGTTGTGCAGTTCTGCTTTTATCTTATCCAGCAGTTCATGCTTGTTATAGCATTTACCGGTTGTGAACTCTATTGATTCCAGTCTCTGACATACCACTTTCAGTTCCATACACTTGTCTTTTATTTCAGTTCCACAATAATCGGTTCCTCAAAATCCGTCAGCAGACGCGCCTTGAACCAGTCCATGGCGTCCTCGTCCTCGCACACCGCCACGAACGTGACGTTGTCCACTTGGTAGACGAACGTGTCATCTTCATATTTGAACTCGCGAAGGAAGTCATCCACCTTCGACCACTCGTTAAATCCTACTGATACTCTGATTGCTTTCATATTGCTGTTGTTTTTAATGTTACTGTAGTAGGGCGCGGGGAATCGAACCCCGCCGCAAACAACCAGTGCCCCGCGTGTCTTTCCACGCCGTCCGACCGTCTCTTTTCACGCCTTCCGGTCTGTCACGCTTCTGGGTTATCCTACAATCTACTTACCCTGTTCGTCAATCATCGAAAGAATACATTTCCGGTCTTCGTCCCAAAGCGGAAGCCCCAACTCGATGGTCCGCTTTACCACATCCATTTCCCCGACCAGCTTCACCGCTTGGTTCCGGAAGTCCGTATCGTCATGGGCATGTGCCTTTCCTATCAGGAAGTCGGCCAATTCGTTGATGACGTTCTCTTGTCGATCGCACTTCATCTTATAGTTCAACACCCGCACATGAACCTCGCGGATAATCCGGCTTTCTCCGTGCTTTTTATATTCCTTGCAGAATTCGTCTTTGTTCATCGACGTATTCATATAAACTGCGTGGATGTAATCAAACTCCTCTGTTGTCGGGGTGATACCGGTTCTCTCTTCAAATTCCTTCTGTGTCATATCTTCGCTATTTTTAAGTTTTACATCTAATATTCGCTAATCTCGCCGCTTTTCACTATATTTGGCGGCTGTTCCGTACTGAACACGGTGCAAATATAAACATTTTGAGTAATACAATCCAAACATTCTGAGAAATAATTTCTCATTTTGTTTTTATTTAATGTTCGCTTATGAATAAAAAGGAAATGCTACAAGCCTTAATTGACCATTACGATAATGGTAATAAGTCACAGTTTGCCAAAAGATTAGGTATTTCTGCGCAAGGTATAAGTACCTGGCTCAGCCGAGGAACATTGGATATTGAGTTGATTTACTCAAAATGCGAAAGAATTAATTCAGAATGGCTTCTGACTGGTGAGGGCAATATGCTAAAAGAGGGAAAAGCACAGAGGCAACAAGAACCGGCGTGCCCTACACCAAATAATAGTATAGAAGGTATCCCGCTATTGCCTCTCAGTGCAATGGCGGGTGCATTTACCGGCGAGGCTTCCGTGATGGAATACGAGTGCGAACGCTATGTTATTCCGGCATTCAAAGGCGCGGACTTCCTTATTCAAGTCAAAGGGGATTCGATGCAGCCCACCTATTATTCAGGCGACCTTGTGGCCTGCCAGCGTGTTCCGCTCAGCGATCTGTTTTTCCAATGGAACAAAACCTATGTGCTCGACACCGTGCAAGGTCCTCTGATCAAACGTGTGCGCCGGGGTTCGGATGACGACCACCTTCTTATCGTTTCAGACAACGCGGACTATGAACCCTTCGAGCTTTCGAGGGATCAGTTCTATGGCGTGGCGCTGGTACGCGGATTGGTGCGCCTCGAATAAACACGTGCAATACCATGCGGCATACCCCATCCGGGGCGAAATCACGGACACACACACTCTTTTCGCCCCGCTTAAGTATGGTTTTGTGTATAAATCGCTGTAAATAAGGGAGTAATAAGCACATCCGACGCCATTATAACCTATTTATATAGTGGCTTTTTCTACCCGCTTAAAAGCGCATTTGCGCCAAAAACACGGCTTCCCCATCCGCTTTCTACCTATTTTCAAACGTTCAAAACAAGGAATTTGTAACCCTTTTGTAACCCTTTTAACATATAGAAATGTAGCCCTTATACGTAACCCTTTTTTGTAACCGGATGGGCATAAAAACGGCCGTCGCAATGCTCCGGGAAGTAAGCACCACGACGGCCTAAACAGCAATATAACAGCTACTTAACGGTTGCCTCTGATAAGATGGGACACCACAATCCGGGCACGCTTCGTCATCTTGACGCTTCCATCCTCCATTTTGGCGTGCAGGAGCGTGCTTTTCTTGATGCCGATGCGGTCCTCGTCCAGCGTTTCAAACACCGCCGAGAGGCTTCCGAAATAGAAGTCCTTCTTCTCGAAAATCAGGTGTACATGAACAACTTTTATAGGTCCCATAATTGAAGTTTTTACGCTGCAAATATACTAAATAACTCTTATATGGAAGTATTTGACACAAAATAAATTCATTTCCTGCCCAAAATTCAGCCCACAACAAAGCCGCCAGACCGTCGGCCTCAAATGGCGCGTTCTGACGGCTTTCAAATGCCATTCCAATAGAAGATAACAGGCGCAAGCCGAAAAGCCAACCAGCGTAAAGCAAATGCCCTCATTTCGCCCCTAAAATGTAAGCCATGTGTAAGGCAAAAGTAAATTTCGTTTTGATAGGCCCTCCGAGGCATCCGCCCTCTAACTCGCTATCACCCAAAGCGTTGCCGCCCGTTTCGGTTCACCCTCATCTTTACGCTTCGTTCTGTGCCCCATACTACGCCCAAGAAAGCGCAGGCGGTAAAGGTATATTTTGTTTTGTTCAAGTTTCAGATACCAACAAGTTCAAAGGGCATTTCAACGCATTGCAAGAAGCATTCAAGGCCAACGGGCTGATTATAGATGAGCAGTGTTCCGATATTAACAGAAAGCGTTTTGTGGCTTATGACCCCAATCCATACATTAATAGGAATGCGGTAATATATAAGGATGTAAAGGAGGATATAATAATCCAATCAATCCAACCGAACACAACAACCACACCAACCCACCGAGCGATAACAACGTGGCCAAGCGGGTGGGCACACTATACGGACAGGCAGAAAGCAGAATATATAATAACCCAATGTATCACAAAAGGCATATTGATAAACAAGAGCCACGCAGACAGCCTAACAATAGCATCCGCATTGAAGACCATCTATAAATCAAACGACACAGGGCTAAATTATTGCTTACAATTGCGACAAATGCGAAAGGGCACGGACGTAACAAAACAAACATATATGTACCAAAACGCAACGGAAAAAACAAATGCAGTCGGATGTTTGGTAAATCTTTACAAAAATGCAATAATAGTCCAAAACTAACCGATAGTTTTCAATTGATACAAATATTTATATATAAAAAGAAAGTTATGAGAAAAGAAATAACACGAGAAGAAGCGTATATAACAATATATCAGAGGCTTAAGGCCAAAGATATGTCCGAAATTGAAATAAGAAATTTCTTTTTAGACAAATTTTCGGTCGATATAGCAAAGGTTAGAGCGCAAGCAAAACGCAATTCCAAACCGTTAACAGATAATCAAAAGAAAATCCTAAACAAAATTTCAATGCTATACAAAGAAATTGGAAATCTATAATAATAAAGATAAAAATCAAAAACACATATGTTAACTGAATTAATTCAAGGAGCAATTAAAAAACAATTTACAAATGAACAAAGACAAATAATCGACAGGACACAGGATAATATGCAAGCCGCAGGGCTGAACTACATAGGGACTTGCATCCCGTTCAAGTCTGAGGCCGAAGAAAGAAGCCTGAAAGCAAGCGCAGTCGCAGGCGTGGATGCGTGGGACTTGGAAAGCGCAATTTACTCTACAAGTGCCCTTAAACAAGCAGGCGCAAAGTTTATATTTTCATTAAAGAACAATGTACAAGTACCTTTGTGCGACAAATTGAAGGCCTATTGGGCAGCTGAGACGGGCGCACCTGAAGGCGATGCCGAGCCACAATTAAGCGAAGCAAGCATTGCACCACACAGACTGACAACGTACGTCACAATAAGCAAGATGTTATTAAATCAAACGCAGAACGTTGAAGCCCTGTTAACCGAAATGCTTGCAACCGCCATTAACGAAAAATTGGAAAGCACAATATTCAGCACAGTGCAGGAAGCCAACGCCGTAAAGCCGTTTTTATCCGAAACAGCCTCAACCATAACAAGTTATGCCGACTTATGCAACTTGGAAGATACAACGGCAGACATCCTTAAGCCTACATACGTACTATCCAAAGCCGCAAAGAATAAGTTAAGACAAATGTCAAAAGGAAATAGCTTTGTGATGGATGGCGGGAAGATAGACGGAACAACCACCATAACCTCAAGCAACGTACAGGACTCTTATTTGGTCTTTGGCGATTTCAGCAAATTTAAGGTGTGCGTTTGGAGTGATGGAATAGATGTATTGATAGACCCCATCACGCAGGCCAAAGATGGAAATACAAGATTGATAGTTAATTTCTATGTGGATTACTACATAAGCAATCCTAATGCGTTCGCAATTGCTACGGTTTAAAGTTTTATTTGTATTTCTGTTTTTTGTGATTATTTTATGCGAACGCAGCTCTTCTTCAAATATATAGACAAAAATTCTACACTATTTTTGGGGTGTGTCATAAGTGGCACACCTTTTTTTGTGTACCCCCCCCTATGATAATTTATAGATTTAAGTGACAGAACCCCATCCCAACCTCACTTCGCACAAAAGGCAATTTCTGAAAGTTTTGGTTTTTGACACCAACGGCGATATAATAGACTACAACTTTATATTAATTAAAAATAATATGCTACATTTGCAATGCACTTTTTTACGTCGGCAATAGGAATGCCACACAAAGTGACACACTATTTTTAAATTTATTGTAAAACATTGATAATTAAATTATTATGGCAATGCATACTTGGTTCGAATGTAAGATTCGATATGAGAAAACAATGGAAAACGGCATGAACAAGAAAGTGACCGAACCCTATCTGGTTGATGCGCTAAGCTTCACAGAGGCTGAAGCTCGCATCATCGAAGAGATCACTCCCTTCATCAGCGGCGAATTTACTGTAGCCGACATCAAACGTGCCAACTACAGCGAACTGTTCCCCTGCGACGAAGAGGCCGCCGACCGTTGGTTCAAGTGCAAGCTTGTCTTCATCACACTGGACGAAAAGAGCGGAGCCGAGAAGAAGACTTCCACACAAGTACTGGTACAGGCAGCCGACCTGCGTGACGCCGTAAAGAAGCTGGACGAAGGTATGAAGGGGACTATGGCCGATTATCAGATAGCCTCTGTGGCCGAAACACCACTCATGGATGTTTATCCCTACAGTGTTGAGCCCGACGACAAGCCGGAAGTGTAAAGAATCAGAAAGGATATGATAGGAGAACGCATCAAAGAAATACAGAACGAACTGCCAGCCGGCGTACGGCTGGTAGCCGTATCGAAGTTCCACCCGAACGAGGACATCGAAGAGGCCTATCGGGCCGGACAGCGTATCTTCGGCGAAAGCAAGGTGCAGGAAATGACGGCCAAATACGAAAGTCTGCCGAAGGATATCGAATGGCATTTCATCGGCCACCTACAGACCAACAAAGTGAAATACATCGTGCCCTACGTAGCACTGATTCATGGCATAGACTCCTTCAAGCTCCTGGCCGAAGTGGACAAGCAGGCAACCAAAGCCGGCCGTAGGGTGAATTGTCTGCTCCAACTGCACATCGCCCGCGAAGAAACCAAATTCGGTTTCAGTTTCGACGAATGCCGCCAGATGTTGGCCGAAGGAGAATGGCACCAGCTGGAACACATCCGCTTGTGCGGTCTCATGGGTATGGCTACCAATACGGACAACGCCGAACAAATTAAGGAGGAATTCCGTTCCTTAAGCTGCTTCTTCCACGAAGTGAAGTCCACGTGGTTTGCCAATGACGACAACTTTTGCGAACTTTCGATGGGTATGTCGCACGACTACCACGAAGCCATTGCCGCAGGTAGCACACTGATACGCGTAGGAAGTAAAATCTTCGGAGAACGAATTTATTAATCTTAAAAAAATACATCATCATGGCAACAACGTTACAAACAACATTCGCCGGGCTTTCCTTGAGAAACCCCATTATCGTCAGCAGTTCAGGTCTCACCGACAGCGCAGCCAAGAACCAGAAGCTTTGCGAAGCCGGAGCAGGAGCCATCGTACTGAAGTCGCTTTTCGAGGAACAGATCATGATGGAAGTATATCAGCACGACGATCCTTCCATGTCACCCGAAGCGGCAGACAAGTTGTCTGTTTACATCCTTCATCACAAATTGAATGAGTACCTCAGCCTGATACGCGAAAGCAAAAAGGTATGCGACATCCCCGTCATCGCCAGCATCAACTGCTATAAGGACGATGTGTGGGCCGACTTTGCCAAACAAATCGAAGAAGCCGGAGCCGACGCGTTGGAAATCAACATATTGTCCCTACAGACGGACGTGCAATACACATACGGCAGCTTCGAACAGCGCCATATCGACATCCTGCGCCACATCAAGAAAACAATCAAGATACCTGTCATCATGAAGCTTGGCAGCAACTTGACTAACCCTGTAGCCCTCATCGATCAGCTTTATGCCAACGGAGCCGCCGCCGTTGTTCTGTTCAACCGTTTCTATCAGCCGGATATCAACATCGACAAGATGACACAAGCGGCCGGTGACGTGTTCAGCAACGAGGCTGATTTGGCCAATTCACTCCGTTGGACGGGCATCGCTTCGGCAGCTGTCAGCAAGATAGATTATGCCATTTCGGGCGGTATCCATTCGGCCGAAGGTGTGGTAAAGGCTATTCTTGCCGGTGCCTCGGCCGTAGAAATTTGCAGTGTACTTTACCAAAAGTCATCAGCCGTCATCAACGAATACAATAAGTTCGTGACCAACTGGATGGCAAGCAAGGGCATGGAAAACATCGCGCAGTTCAAGGGCAAACTGAATGTAGGCGACGTGAAGGGCGTAAATACCTTCGAACGTACGCAATTCCTGAAGTATTTTGCGCAGCACGAATAAGCTCCTTCTAGCCCAAACAAGAAAAACAGGCTGAATTCCACTTCCCTGAAGTAGGATTCAGCCTGTTCCGTTTTCAATATCCACACGTCATCCTTTCATTCTCCAAACCAAACAGATTGCCCACATTGAACAGACAGACCGTTTAAGCAGGGAAAACAGATCGTTTAAGCTGGGAAAACAAACTGTTTAAGCTGGATAAACGGATTGTTTAAGCTGGGCAAACAGATGCTTTCCCCAGCTTAAATGACTGGCCTCTGCAAGAGGAATCATTATCTTTCTGAAATAAGGACTATTGTCATCGACAGATAGAAGGAAGGAATTGATTAGAATCTCTTATTTTAAACAACTTCACTATACTTTTATCAGCATATCCGCACCTATGACTTCCTGCAAAAATCCAGAAAACGTTTCAGGCCTTCGGCCAGCGTAGTACGCGGACAGGCGATGTTCCACCGCATGAATCCTTCCCCTTCCACTCCGTACATAGTACCGGCATTGAGCCACAGTCCGGCCTCGGCAACCAGGCGTCGTTCAAGCTCCTCAGACGACAGACCCAACGTCCGGCAATCCATCCACACGAGATAGGTTCCTTCCAATATAGCGAGGGGAAACTGCGGCAGGTACTTCCTACAAAAGTCCTGCATATAAATATAGTTCGCATGCAAATATCCGATGAGTTGATCCAGCCATTCTTCACTTTCATTGTAAGCCGCCTGGGTAGCTATCACACCGAACGGATTGACATCGCACACCTCGTTATCATTGATGGCTCGATCTATTTTAGCCCGGAGAACAGCGTCGATGCAGACAATATTGGCAATCTGAAGGCCGGCTATATTGAACGCTTTGCTGGGCGACAGACACGTCACAGAATGTTGCAGAAACTCTTCCGAGATAGAAGCAAACGGCATGTAACGATAGCCGGGGAAAACCAACTCACAATGGATTTCATCCGAAACGACCGTTACACCGTGACGGATGCACATGTCACCAAGACAAACGAGCTCTTCACGCTTCCACACCCGCCCGACGGGATTGTGGGGATTGCAGAGGAGCATCACCTTCACTTGCGGGTCGGAAAGTTTCCGTTCCAGATCATCATAGTCCATCACATAAGTGTTGCCGACAGGCATCAGCGGTGAAGACACTATCCCACATCCGTTGTTGCGGATCGAAGAAAAAAAGCAATTGTAAACTGGAGTCTGCACCAGCACCTTGTCGCCCGGACGAGTCAGCGCCTTGATGACAGCCGATATGGCAGGCACCACTCCCGACGTATAAAGCATCCATCCGCGGTCAATCGCCCACCCGTGACGACGCATAAACCAACTGGTCACTGCCTCATAATAACTGTCAGGTACACGGGTATAACCGAAGATGCCGTGTTCCACCCGCTGACGCAGGGCATCAACGATGGCCGGAGCAGTACGGAAATCCATATCAGCCACCCACATCGGCAATACATCCGAGTTGCCTGCACTGTCCCATTTATAAGAATCTGTTCCCCGACGGAGAATCATTTGGTCGAAATCGTATTTCATACTTACCTCCACTTTTCAATCGACAGGATACGTCTGTCCGTTCCTGAGACGGATTACACAATCGGCAGGAGCCTTGATGTTCCGGTCGATTGTCACCGAGCCGAACGCATCGGCCACGATAGAACCCGAGGCGGGATTCTTGATGTTTGTGATGGAACCGCGGATATCGGCATGCAACGTACTGTACTCGAAAGCGCGGTCACATTCTGGTCCGAAAGTACAGTTTTCCAACACAAGGTCGTGTGCGTAGCAGAGCGGCTGTTCACCGGTAATGTGACAGTTCACCAGGCGCAAGTTCTTCGAATGCCAGCCGAGGTACTCGCCATTAAGCTCGGAGTCGTAGATAGTCACGTTCTCGACCTCCCAAAAAGCATCTTTCGTCGTAATCTTGGCATGATGAATCTCCACATCCTTCACATACTGGAAGACATATTTGCTGTCGCTTTCCAATCCGTCCACATAAATATTACTGCTGAACATGAAGGGATAGGTACCATCGTGCAGCTTGAGGTTCTTGACGCGGATATTCCGACAACGCCAGAACACCTCATCGGCATCATTCATCGTAACATTCTCCACGTCGATATCGGTCATTTCGCGGAACATCTTCGGCGCATCAATCACCGTGTCGGTCATTTTCAGATGGTCGGAATACCATAAGGCCGAACGACCTCCGACATCGAAATAACAACGGTCAATCTTGAATCCGTGTACATGCCAGAAGGGATAATTGCCTTCGAAACGGCATTCGAACGCTTCTATATTACTGCACTCCTTAATGGCCGATTCTCCGGCACGGATAATAACATTCTCCAATCGGAGGTTGTGTGACTCGAACAAGGGACGTTCACCACCAAATTCTGTATTCTTAATCAGTTGCATATTATTTGATAAAAAATCTTTTCCTAATGCAAAGTTACGCCATAGCGGAGACTTCTCTAGTAGATGGATTACGGATAAAACAACCTGTATTACGGAAGTCCGCCAATCCCTTTCTTCATCCATCGCTCACGCTTCAAACGGATGAGAAAAATCAGTCCTCTAAAACACAATTCGACACACATGGCTATCCACACGCCCTTGAGTCCCAGCGACGGAGCGAGCCATGCTGCCAGGGACAGACGCACCGCCCAGATACTGAAGAAATTCATCAGGCAAGGAACAAGCGTATCCGCCGCCCCAACAAACACGCCATAGGCAACAATGGAAGCCGCGAACATCGGCTCGGCAAACGCCTCGATGCGCAGAGCCATCACGCCCAATTCCCGAATCTCGGCCACTGGAGTCATCAGGCCGATAATCTGAGGAGCCAACAGATACATGAATACCCCCATCACCCCCATGACCACCATACCCATCAGCACCGTAATGCGGGCAAAACTGCGGGTCAGTTTCCTGCGCCCGGCCCCTACGCTCTGCCCGACCAGCGTAGTGGCCGCATCGGCAATCCCGTAACCGGGCATATAACAAAGGCTTTCGGCCGTAATAGCAAACGAATTGGCAGCAATGGCGAAAACACCCAGCGGGGCTACAATAATCGTCGTCATAATTTGCGCACCGCAAATCACAAGATGCTCCAACCCCATTGGAAAACCGATGCGGACAGCCTTTTTCAAGGTACCCGCCTCTGGCAGGAAACTGCCTTCCTTCCCTTTCTGACTCAATTCGGAAGAGCGGGTCCAAAGATACCACAGCAGGATGTAAGTCGCTACCACTTCGGCACCGGCGGTTCCCAAAGCGGCTCCGCAGACACCCAGCCCGGCTCCCGGCACCATGAATGAAAATCCCGACACGTTCCATTCGCGTGAAGGGAAAATCAAGAAGAAATTAAAGACAACATCCAATATGCACATCACCACGCCCAACAGACTCGGAACATGCATGTTGCCACTGCACCGCAACATGCCTCCCGCCAAGAAGTTCATCTGCAAGGCAGGCAGAAAAAGCGAGAATATGAGAAAATACAGCGATGCATCCCTTTGGATGGAAATATCCCCTCCCAACCAGCCAGGCAGCGAGCCGCTGATAGCTGCTCCAAGCACAGCCAGCAGCAGACTGAAAGCCAGTGTGGCCGTCAGCGCCTGACGCATGACGGTTCGCGCACCGGCCATGTCGCCTGCCCCAATTTTATGGGCCACTTGCACGGAGAAACCCGTAGCGGCAGCCACGCACAATCCCCAAAACAGCCAGGTGGTTGTCGATACCAAACCAATGGAAGCCGAAGCCTCAGCCCCCAGGCTTCCCACCATGGCCGCATCAATGTATTGCATGATGATGGAAGACAATTGGGCTATCACGGCTGGGATGCTCAGCTGCACGGCCAGATGCAACTGTTGTCCCAACGTCATCGACTTTCCCTCGCGGATCAGCGCAAGCAACCTGTGCGTTCTATCAACGTTTGCAGTCATCTGTTCCATTTTTCAACATGTTTGAAGGCCAACCTCACCAGTTTCCTGTCATTTCTGTATTTTATCTGCAAAAATAACGCAAAACGCAAGAACATACAATAGACGGATTACAGATATTACAACCTCAATTACCTGACTGTCCGGCGGATTCTACCTACCATTGTTTCCGATGTATGCCGACCGACAAGAAAGACAATGCCCCAAGGCAAAAGATGCAATGTTTTACCATTAAAAAAGCAATGCTTTTCATAGGAGAAAGCATTGCTTTATAAGTTAGGGCAGGACACCCTTCATCAAGATACCACCAAACGTTTACATCAAGTTACTGGCCAGTTCGCTCAACTCGCTGCGCTCGCCCTTCACGAGGTTGACGTGGGCGAAGAGGTTTTGGTCGCGCATGCGGTCAATCATATACACAAGGCCGTTGGACTGGCTGTCCAGATAAGGTTGGTCAATCTGCTGGATATCGCCCGTAAATACCATCTTCGTGCCTTCGCCCGCACGGGTGATGATAGTTTTTATCTCATGGGGCGTCAGGTTCTGCGCCTCATCGATGATGCAGTAGGTCTCGCTCAGGCTTCGCCCGCGGATGAAGGCCAAGGCCTCGATGACGAGCTGGTCGCTCTTCTGCATGTCCTCCAAACGCTTCACTTCACTGGAGCTGGCGGCAAACTGGTGCTTGATGACGTTCAGGTTGTCGAACAGAGGCTGCATGTAGGGCGCCACCTTCTCGTTAGCATCACCAGGCAGGAAACCAATGTCCTTGTTGGACAGGGCCACAATGGGGCGAGCCAGCAAAATCTGCTTGTATTCGTTCATCTGACGCAGGGCAGCGGCCAAGGCCAAGAGGGTCTTTCCCGTACCGGCCTTACCCGTGAGTGCCACGAGCTTGATATTGGGATCATTCAGCACTTCGAAGGCAAAACTCTGTTCGGCGTTGCGCGGCTCGATTCCGTAGTTTTTCGACTTGTTGACGCGACAGATGCTGTGGCTGAATGGGTTATAGCGGGCCAGAACGCTGTTGCGGTCGCTCTTCAGCACAAAGCACTCGTTGGGATGGATGATGTCCTTAAAAGGAAACTCACTGATGTCGATACCCTCCTTGGCGGAGTAGATATTGTCGATCAACGCGGGGTCGGTTCCTTCAAACACTTCGTTGGACTTCTCGAAGATATCGACATTGATGACTTTGTCGTTGATGTAATCCTCGCACAGAATGCCGATGGAACGTGCCTTCATCCGCAGGTTGACATCCTTGGTGACAAGAATGGACTTCGTCTTGGGATACTTCGTCATCAGCCAGTCGGTCACGGCCAGAATCTGATGGTCGGGCTTGTGCTCGGGGAAGGAATCATACACACGCTTGGAGTCCACGTTACCCGTCACGACGAACAGTTTACCCAAGCCTTCACCCAAAGGAGCTCCTTTCGTAAAAAGATTGTCATCGGTGATTTCATCCAGCTCGCGGACAAACTCACGGGCGTTGTAGTTGATCTGCTCGTTGCCTTTTTTGAATTTGTCCAGTTCTTCGAGTACAACAATGGGAAGATAAATATCATTCTCTTGGAAATTCTTCAGACACTTATAGTCATGCAGAATGACATTCGTGTCGATTACAAAATTTTTCTTCGCTCCCATAACTCATAAGATTTAAATAGTTAATATCTTTGTCCGACGAAGATAGGGAATGAACCGCTATCTTTGTTGCCTTTAAAGATAACAAATTAGTAGATAGAAAGGATTTGTTTCCAGTTAAATATTTCAAATGATGGACTATCAGAGCACTTTAGCATACTTATACAACAGTACTCCCCTGTTTCAACAGGTAGGTAGTGCGGCTTACAAGGAAGGACTGGAGAACACACTCGCCCTGGACGAACACTTCGGACACCCGCACCACTGCTTCCGCACCATCCACGTGGCGGGAACCAACGGTAAGGGTTCTTGTTCGCACACCCTGGCCGCCATCCTGCAGGAGAGCGGCTACCGCGTGGGCCTCTACACGTCGCCACACCTGGTGGACTTCCACGAACGCATCCGCGTGAACGGGCAACCCATATCAGAGGAATACGTCGTGAACTTTGTGGAGAAGGAACGAGCTTTCTTCGAACCGCTCCACCCGTCGTTCTTCGAACTGACCACCGCCATGGCTTTCCGCTATTTTGCCGACGAGCAGGTGGACGTGGCCGTCATCGAGGTAGGTCTGGGCGGACGGCTGGATTGCACCAACATCATCCGGCCTGATTTGTGCATCATCACCAACATCAGCTTCGACCACGTGCAGTTCCTGGGTCACACGCTGGCACAGATAGCGGGCGAGAAGGCAGGCATCATCAAGGAAGGTACGCCCGTAGTCATCGGCGAAACGACTCCTGAGACGAAGCCTGTCTTCCTGGCCAAGGCAGCCGAGATGCACGCCCCTATCTACTTTGCCGAGGACTATGACCGCGAAGACTACCCGGGCATCGAATTCGAATTGAAAGGACTCTACCAGAAGAAGAACAAACAGACCATCCTCACCGCCCTGCCCCTGTTGAAGGAAGCCGGTTACCGCATTGACGGCACCAGCGTAAGGAGCGGCTTTGCGCACGTCACCCGTCTGACGGGACTCATGGGACGCTGGCAAAAGCTTCAGGATGCTCCCACCCTGATCTGCGATACAGGACACAACGTGGGCGGCATCCGCTACATTGTGGAGCAGTTCAAACAACAGACTTACCGCCGCCTGCACATCGTCATGGGCATGGTGAACGACAAGGATATCCGCGGCGTGCTGGCCATGCTGCCGCACGATGCCGTATATTATTTCACCCAAGCCAGCGTGAAGCGTGCCCTGCCCGCCGAAGAAGTGAAAAGACAGGCTGAGGAGGCCGGATTGAAGGGAGAATGCTACCCCGACGTACCCGCTGCCGTCAGGGCCGCACAAGAAAAAAGCCTCCCCGAAGACTTCATCTTCGTGGGAGGCAGCAGTTTCATTGTGGCCGACCTGTTAGCGCACCGCGATGCACTCAATCTCCACTAAAGCATCCTTGGGCAGCGCCTTCACAGCTACTGCCGAACGAGCAGGGAAATCGCCCTCGAAATAGGTGGCATATACCAAGTTCATATCAGCAAAGAGAGACATATCGGCTAGGAAAACGGTGGTCTTCACGATATTGGCCATACCCAAACCTACCTCTTCGAGGATGTGCTTCACGTTCTCCAAAGACTGGCGGGCCTGCGCGGCAGCACCTTCAGGCATCGTACCCGTAGCTGCATCAATAGGTAACTGTCCTGATACAAACACCATTCCGTTGGCCTCAATGGCCTGGCTGTAAGGGCCAATGGCTCCAGGAGCCTTCTGACTACAAATTACTTTCTTCATGTTCTTTTACTTTTAGTTTTAGGTTCTATATATTTTTATCCTTTTCGATTATTTTTTTCTCCAATCGTGCAGTATTTCTCATCTGCCTGCATTTACAATAATGAATGCAAGAAGCAAAATTCACTCATAACCTTTTTTTCGTACCTAGACTTAACTAAGTAAGGGGAACTTCCCTGAGGGGAGGATGTGCATGCAAAGGCACATCCTCTTTCTTTTTTTCCATCCAAACGAAGCTATTTACAATTCTTCTCAATCAAGGCATCCACATTGGGGTCGCCCAGTTCTTTGGCCTTGGCAAAACTTTCGCAGGCTGCTGCTTTCTGTTTCATCTGTATTTGGGCAATGCCTATCAAACGATAAGCTTCGGCATACTTGGGGTCAATCGTCAAAGCTTCCTGCAAAATCTTCACAGCCTCTTCGTTACGTCCAACACGAATATTAATAACCGCCAGCTCTGCCCGATAGGTCAAGTCTTTTGGATTAAGTTCAATAGCTTTGGCCATATCATCAAGGGCACGCTGAAACTGACGCGCCTTCAAGGCCGCCTGTTCACGATAATAATAGAACACATCATTTACGTTTCCCTTTACGGCATCATAATAAGAGTCATAGTCAATTACCGCATTACGTGCCTTCCCTGCGTTCATCAAGGCCTGAGCACGCTCCAGCAAATAAGGAGCAGCTTCCTGCGTATAAGGTTTGTTGAAACGGGCCACACAGCTGTCGAGCACAGCCAACACCTCTTCGGGCGAAGCACCCATGGCTTCCTTTATCTTAGCCGTAGTGAAGAGGGTAGCTGCAGAACCAATTTCAGATTGATTTACTTTATCATAAGCCTGCAAAGCACCCGCATAGTCGGCCTTGGCATAGAGTATATCACCCTCCGTCTGCACATAAACAGGTAAAGGTTGAATAGCGATAGCCTGACGAATTTCGTCCAAAGCCTTATCGAACGACCAATCGTCATAAGGCTTCTCTGCATGGGAAAGAACATAGTTATAGATCATCTTGGCACGGCTGAAAAGAACATCGTCCTTCTTTGCGGCAACCTTTAGGGCTTCGTCCATATCTTCAACCACAAGCTTCATGGAAGCCTCGTCGTCCGAAGCGAACATGCGTTGCGACGCACGACGCAGATAACCGTCCGAACTGTTCGGGAACTGGTGAATAAAATCTTCCAATGCCGTCATATATTTTTCAGGCGAGAGCTGTGAAGAGGCCATCAACAAGAATATCAGCGCTTCCTCCTCTGTCTCGGGTAGAGCCTTTTTAATACCGATATCTTTCAAGGCCATATCGTTATAGGACAAAGCAGCAATCTTCTGTGCCATTACGTAATTGGCATCCACCGCATAACAGATGCTGGCCGTATCCTGTCCCGAAGCTTTCTGCGCCAAGCCAAAGACATTTCCTTCCATTGTCATCAACGGACAACTCACCATTTTATCTTTCAATTGCATATCAAGAGTGTAATAAGCGTAATTGTCGGCCACCTTGTCAACCGCCTTTACCTTACCAGCCGTATAAGCACGACTCTTTTGGGTGGAATAAGGCAACAGGCATACATCGGCTCCTACGACCGGCGCAACAGAAGCAAGTGGTAAAGCCGGTACTTTCTTCTCCGTAATAGCCACCTTGAACTTCACGACATCATACATATCGTCAGCACCCATGATAGCTTCCACAGGCATTTCCTTGCCCTCGTAATTAATGATGACGGCACGGCGCGCTCCTTTAAACAAGGAGTAGTCTGACAATGCCACTCCGTCTTCACTCACAAAAAATCCGTTGCCCGTGTTCAGCATCTTGTCTTCCTTGTCGTAAGTCACAATGGAGAACACGGCACGCTTGGCCTTCTCCACCCACTTGGGTTGGGAGAAAGCCCATTGAGCCACCAGCGAGATGGCAAATAACAATAGTATTTTCTTTTTCATCAGCATATAATCAATTAATTCGTTGTTTCACAGCTTCGTAAATCAGGATGCCTGCCGCTACGGATACGTTGAGCGACTCGATGGTGCCCAGCATCGGAATCTTCACCCACTCGTCACACAGGGCCAAGTTGTCGTAGGAAACGCCCTTGTCCTCGGCTCCCATGATGATGCACATCGGGCCGGTATAGTCAGCCTTCGTGTAGTCGTAGTCGCCCTTCTCGGTGGCGGCTACGATGTGGAAACCGCTGTTCTTGAGGTATTGCAGGGTTTCCTTCAGGCTCTGCTCACGACACACGGGCAGGGTATGCAGGGCGCCGGCCGAGGTTTTCATGGCATCGGCATTCACCGTCACGCTGTTCTTGGCAGGGATGATGACGGCATCGACCGCCGCACACTCGCAGGTACGGGCGATGGCGCCAAAGTTGCGTACGTCCGTCACGCCGTCGAGCATCACGAAGAGCGGATTCTTGCCCTGCTCGAAGAGGAAGGGTACGAGGTCCTCCGTCTTCTGGTAGGTGACGGCCGAAACGAAAGCCACCACACCCTGATGGTTCTTGCGCGTAATCTTGTTGATGCGCTCCACGGGCACCCGCTGGACAGGTATCAGTGTTCCTTTCAGTGCGGCAAACAGCTCCTTGGACAAGTCGCTCTGTATGTCTCTCTTCACCAGTATCTTGTCGATGTCCTTACCTGCCTGTATGGCTTCTATCACGGCACGGACGCCGAAAATCATTTCGCTTTTGTCTGTCATTCGTTTATCTTATTAGTTTATTTATCCAGTTTCAGCAAGGCGCGGGCGTTGTTCAGCGCGGCCTCGGTCAAGGTGGCTCCGCTCAGCATGTGGGCCAGTTCCTCCACCCGTTCGTCGTCGGTCAGGCGACGAATGTGGCTGTTCGTCTCCACCTCGTTATCTTCCTTATATACTTTATAGTGGGCACGTCCGCGCGCAGCTATCTGCGGCAGGTGGGTGATGCTGATGACCTGGCGGTCGTTGTCGCCCATCTCCTGCATGATGTCGGCCATGCGGTCGGCAATCTCGCCCGACACGCCCGTGTCGATTTCGTCGAACACGATGGTGGGTAACTTGACGGCTCCGGCTATCATGGCCTTGACAGACAACATAACACGTGCTATCTCACCCCCCGAAGCCACGGACGAAATGTTCTGCAACACCCCGTTCTTGTTGGCCGAGAAGAGGAAATTCACCGTATCTGCTCCATGCACGCCTGGCTCCTTGCGTACACCCATCTCCACCTGGAAACGGACATTGGGCATGCCCAGCGGTACCAGCCGTGCGGCCATCTGCCGCTCCACTTCGCGGGCGGCACGGGTGCGCGCTTCGGTCAATACCTGTGCCTGCGCGATGACCTGGCTGAAGAGTTCCTTCACCTGTGCTTCAAGACGGGCAATGTCTTCGTCGGACGACGTGATGGCCGAAAGTTGCAAAGCATAGTTTTCCTGCAAGGAAAGCAGTGCTTTGACCGTATCAACACGGTGCTTTTGCTGAAGGGAATAGATGAGATTGAGGCGGGCATTCACTTCGTCGAGGCGGACGGGGTTGAATTCAACTTCTTCTTCCTTGTCGGCCACCTCCTGCGAAATGTCCTTCAGCTCGATATAAGCACTATCTAGGCGGTCGGCCAGTTCGCCCGCAGGAGCAAAGACCGAGCGCAAGCCCATCATCGTATTCTGGCAATCCTTCAGCGCCCCCAATACACCGCCTTCGTCAGCATTCAGTGCCTGTCCGGCCCGATAGAGTCCGGCCTTGATGTCTTCGGCATGAGTCAGTATCTCCGCTTCCTGCTCCAGCTCTTCCTGCTCGCCGTCGGTAAGGTTGGCTTCCTCCAGCTGCTCCAGCTGGAAGCGGATGTAGTCTTCGTCCGCACGACTCTGCTCGGCACGGGCCACAAGCGCCTCCAGGTCCTGACGGGCCTGCCGCCAGTCGTTGTACAACTTCTGATAGGCGGCCAGCTCGGCGTCGTCGTGCGCCAACAGGTCGAGCACGTTCAGCTGGAAGCCCTCCTTGTTGAGCAAGAGGTTCTGATGCTGGGAGTGGACGTCGATGAGCAGTTCGCCCAATTCCTTCATCTGTACCAGTGAAGCAGGCGTGTCGTTGATGAAGGCACGGCTCTTGCCCGAAGCATAGAGCTCGCGACGCAGGATGCACTCGTCTTCGTACTCCAACTCATTGGCTTCGAAGAAAGGTTGCATGCCGTAGGCCGACACGTCGAAGCGCGCCTCGATGATGCACTTCGAAGCCCCCTTGCGGATGGACTTCACGTCGGCACGCTGACCCAGCAACAGGCCGATGGCTCCCAAAATGATGGACTTGCCGGCACCAGTCTCGCCTGTGATGACTGAGAAACCACTGTCGAAGCCTATGTCCAGCTTCTCGATCAGTGCATAGTTTTGTATGTAGAGCGAACGCAACATGGTATCTTACTCCGTTTCTATTGGTTCAATACTTCGGCCAGCCGGTCAACGATGTCGGCAGCCACCTCATCTTTGGTTTTCAGCGGATATTCCCTACGGCCTTCGGCATCGATAAGGGTCACCTTGTTGGTGTCGCAACGGAAACCTGCCCCCTTGTCGTTCAGCGAATTCA
Organism: Candidatus Bacteroides merdavium; assembly: GCA_019116805.1. GTDB lineage: Bacteria > Bacteroidota > Bacteroidia > Bacteroidales > Bacteroidaceae > Bacteroides > Bacteroides merdavium. The sequence continues at coordinate 25,829 of DXAV01000083.1, forward strand.
GGACAATGAAATCCAGATTCTTTCGCTTCAGCTTGTCTTCGGCATTCTGCTGTTCGTTGTGCGTTTCGAGCGCAAAGCCCACCAGCACTTTCCGTCCGACCGAATCGGCCTTCAGGCGCCCCAAAGCGGCGGCAATATCCTGTGTAGGTTTCAGGGCGAGGGTCATGTCGCCCGTCTTCTCGCGCTTGATTTTCTCGTCGGCCACATGCTCGGGCGTATAGTCGGCTACGGCCGCACAGAGGATGGCGGCATCGGCTTGGGGGAAGAGCGAAGTAGCGGCTTCGTACATCTGCGCCGCCGACTCCACATCGCGCCTTTCGGCCATCGGATAGCGGGTCGTGCGTTGTACAGGTCCTGTCACGAGTAAAACACGGGCGCCACGGCTGGCGCACTCGTCGGCTAGTGCAAAGCCCATCTTGCCCGACGAATAGTTGCCGATAAAACGAACAGGGTCAATCTTTTCGTACGTCGGCCCTGTGGTTATCAGGATGGTCTTTCCTTTGAGGTCGCCTTCCTGCGCCGCAAAGTATCGCTCCAAGTGACGAATGATATTTTCGGGTTCTTCCATGCGGCCCTTACCCACCAGATGGCTGGCCAGTTCGCCCGTACCCGGCTCGATGATGTGGTTGCCATAAGAACGGAGCTTCTCCAAATTCTGTTGGGTGGACGGATGGGCAAACATGTCGAGGTCCATGGCCGGAGCCACGAATACAGGCGCCTTGGCCGATAGGTAGGTCGTGATGAGCATGTTGTCGGCAATGCCGTTGGCCATCTTGCCGATGGTCGAAGCGGTAGCAGGCGCTATCAGCATGGCGTCAGCCCAAAGGCCCAGGTCCACGTGGCTGTTCCACGTGCCGTCGCGCTGAGCAAAGAACTCGCTGATGACGGGCTTGCTGGTGAGGGCGGACAACGTGATGGGCGTGATAAACTCCTTGCCCGCAGGCGTGATGACCACCTGCACCTCCGCCCCGCGCTTGATGAGGCCGCGGATGATGTAGCAGGCCTTATAGGCGGCAATGCTGCCCGTAATGCCCAAGACTATCTTCTTGCCTTTCAATACATTTGCCATAAGCATTTTCTTTTATTTCTGAGTCAGTTCACGCAGACGGATTTTCGTCAGCATGGCCTTGGTGTTCAGTGTAAAATCACTGTTCAATATCCAGCCGTAGTAGCCAGGGTCACGCTTCAGTACTTCGGCTACAGACATGCCCTTGTACTTACCGAAGTTGAAAATTTCCACCCCCTGGTCGTCGTAAACCATACGGCCGGCAAAGTCAACATTCTTGTTGAAACTCGAAAAGTCGGAAAGGAAATTCACGTCGTTCTGCAAGTCTTCAGGATAGCGATCGAGCTGCGCCATCAGCACTTCGTAGGTAGCCCTTGTGTCGGCCTCGGCCGTATGGGCATCCTCCAGGTTCTTGCCGCAATAGAACTTGTAGGCGGCAGAAAGAGTGCGCTGCTCCATCTTGTGGAAGATGACCTGCACGTCAACAAACTTACGCCGGCTCAGGTCGATGTCCACCTCGGCACGGAGGAACTCTTCGGCCAGCAGGGGAATGTCGAAACGGTTGGAGTTGAAACCGGCCAGGTCACACCCCTCGATGTCATTGGCTACGCTACGTGCTACTTCCTTGAACGTGGGGCAGTCTGCCACATCGGCATCATAGATGCCATGTACGGCGGATGCCGCTTCAGGAATGTGCATACCCGGATTGATACGCATCGTCTTCGACTCTTCGTTTCCGTTGGGATAGACCTTGAGGTAGCAGATTTCTACAATACGGTCGCTGTTGATATTGGTACCGGTGGTCTCCAAATCGAAGAACACCAGCGGATTTTTCAAATTGAGTTTCATATCATTTGATTAAAATAAGGGCGACAAACGAACGAGTTGGCAAGCCAATAAAACCATCACGAAAACACATCGTTTTCCCAGGCTTTACCACTTGTCAACTCGTCCGTCCGACAACCTCGGACTATTTGGGTTAGTCGTTCAACATCATCGGCATCAGCAACATCAGCAGGTCTTCGTTCTCTTCCTGCTCTACAGGGATGATGACACCCGCACGCGAAGGATCGGCCAGCTCAATGACCACTTCTTCGGCCGAAATATTGTTGAGGATGTCCAACAGGAAGGTTGATTTGAAACCGATACTCATATCGTTGCCGTCGTACTGGCAGGTCTGCGTTTCCTCAGCCGAGGTGGAGAAGTCGATGTCCTGCGCAGAAATCGTAATCTGATTGTTGCTCAGACGAAGTTTGATAAGGCTGCTGGCCTGTGACGAGAAAATGGAAACACGGCGCAGGGCACCAATCAGCGACTGCCGATCTATAGTCACCTTATAAGGATTATTCTGCGGAATAACCGAATTGTAGTTGGGATAACGCCCTTCAATCAAACGGCACACCATGCGATAGTTTTCCAACGTGAAAACTGCGTTTCGTTCATCAAACTCAATCGTCACCGTCCCCTGCTCGCGGGCAAGAAGGTTCTTCATCAGATTGGCAGGCTTCTTGGGCAGGATAAAAGCGGCACGCTCGTTGCCACGGGCAGCCAGCGTCTTACAACGCACCAGCTTGTGGCCATCGGATGCCACCATCGTGATATCATCGGTCGTGATGTCGAAATAAATACCGTTCATCACAGGACGAAGCTCATCATCGGCCGTAGCAAACACTGAACGATTGATGCCGTTCAACAGCACTTCCGCATCAATTTCCACACGTACCGCATTGTCGCTCAACTGGGTCAGTTGCGGAAACTCATCAGCATTCTGTCCCATCAAGCTGTACTTTCCATTCTGATACTGCACGTTGATTTCCAGCGTATTGATATTGACGTCGAAAGCAAGCGGCTGCTCGGGGATTTCCTTCAGGGCATCCAGCAATGTCTTGGCCGTGACGGCAAAACGTCCGTCCGCATCACTTTCGTTCACTTCAAGAGAAGTCACCATAGTAGTCTCGCTGTCCGAAGCCGTGACAGACAGGGTTCCCTCCTGCAAGTCAAACAGGAAACAATCCAAAATAGGCAGCGCATTCTTCGAATTGATTACGCGGCTAACCGCCTGTAAATGACTGGAAAGCGCAGTGCTCGACACAATAAATTTCATATATCCGTAGTATTTAAGTTTTTTATATCAATAAGTTGAAGTTTGCAGCACAAAGTTAACAAAAGAATTTCCTACTGACAAAGAATATGCAAAGAAAAAACCATGGATAATACTTCCTATATTCCTAAAAAATCGTAACTTCGCCCCATCAAAAATTAGAAAATACAACAATTACAATGGAATTTACAGGAAGAATTATTGCCATATTGCAGCCCAGAGGCGGCACGTCCAAAGCTGGCAACGAGTGGAAAGCGCAGGAATACGTCATTGAAAATCACGACCAGTTTCCTCGCAAAATGTGTTTCGAAGTGTTCGGAGCCGACAAGATTGAGCAGTTCAACATTCAGATGGGCGAAGAACTAACCGTTTCGTTCGACATCGATGCCCGCCAATGGCAGGACCGCTGGTTCAACAGCATCCGCGCCTGGAAGGTGGAGCGTGTCAGCACAGCTGCTCCCGTTTCCGCCCCCGGCATGCCGACTCCCCCGCCCGCACCTACAGCCGCCCCCGAATTCATGACCGGCGACTCGAACGACGACCTGCCATTCTAAATCCAAGATACGGACAGAAATGCAACAAAAGAGAAGAGAACGCAACCAACGTTCTCTTCTTTTTTATACCCCACCCTCTTCTCCAAGAGAAAACAATGCTTTACCGTCCCCAAAGCATCGTTTTTCCCCCAAGAAAACACTGTTTTTCAAGCAAGCACACACCAGCACCATCCAACCTTCCCATTTTCAACGATATAAGAAAAAAACAACAAATGCAAAATCTTTAATAAACCTTAATCTGACGAACAAAACCACTCAAAAGGAGTTTTTAGCTCTCGGTAAAAAGATTAAAAGTGGAGAGACTTCCCCCGCATGAATTCATCATCCATAAACAAACAGAGCAGTAATAATGAAAAAGGTTTATTTATTCTCCCTGTTTCTGCCGGCCATTCTTATGGCCTGCCACGATGAACAGGACTATTTTGAAACCATCAAAGAACAGCCACGAACCACTTTCCATCTCATGCAATCGGATTATGACGGTGAGACAACACCAGCCACCAAAAGCATCGCCACTCCATACGACCGTATGGAGCATTACATCATGGATGCCGATGGACAAGTTGTGACCAACATACGGACGGCATATAACCCTTCGACCTCGGAAATAGTTGCCGAAGGCTTGCATGAAGGCAGCTACGTCCTGCTGACATTAGGCATCAGAGGCGACTATACCTCCGACAAAGCGGACATACATCGCATCCAATCGGCTACAGACACATGGCTCACCTTCCCCGACACACTCGACCATCCGTTGAGAGCCGAATATTTCTATTCGCGCACGCCTTTTCATGTCAGCCTCGTCGAGATAGAAGACGGACGTCATGAAGTCGCTTCCCTGCAGCGACAAGTAGTCCTGCGTCGCATCGTAGGGCGGATAGACTTCAATTTTACGTACAACAACCAGTACGTCAGAACAGCTCTGACCGAGCAACAGTTGGAGCTTCAGGAAGTATTTTGCTACACCAGCTTCTCGGCAGACAGCACTTTCGACGGACGTAGCCAAGGATACATGTCACCGATAGACTTGACCAACCAAAAGTCTTTCCTCTTGATGCCCACCGTAGCCTCAACCCAAGTAGACGGCAACATCAAAATGGAAACACGTCGCTACACAGGCAAATGTCTGAAACAGGAGTATCAATTCGAAAACATCATCGTCAGCCCCAACCGCCTGGAGCAGGTCAATACAAGAGTACAGCATCCTGACGACCATTCTGGTACTTTATTCTTTACTCCTAAGGCATATGAAGAAGGGAAATTTTCAGAAATTCTGCAAGACGACGAACCGGCCGAAATATACGCCGACAAAAACCAGCGTTCTTTCCACACAGGCCATCCCCTGCAAGTGACGTTTACCGAAGAAGGCCAATTGCATGTACGCTTCTATTCGCCACGCAACGTGACTCAAATGAAAATCATGGCACGTATCCCTGCCGCTGGAGAAGAATATATTGACATCGCCTATTTCGACACCATCCCTGCCTTTGCGGATATCTATGCCGACACGCCTCTTGCCTCACAAGCCTCTGTCTGTCAGACGGAATCAGGTAAATTGAAAGAAATCCCCATACTTACCACAGAAGAGCTGCAAAAGGCCGAATTCAAACTGGTATCGGAAGATTTTTATTGGCGAAAACTAAAAAAAATTGAACACGGATGGAATGTTAGCTTCGGCCTTTACGGAGGCGATCCTACGCGTGAAGACGGAGGACCCAGCGGTAACTGGATGGGCATCCGCCCTGTGCATTGCCGCGAAGTAGTAGCTGTACTGCTGAACTTCACCTATATGATTGACATGCCCGAGCATGAACAAATCCTAAAAGAGAATATTGACATCCTGTATGATGACAACAAACAGCCTGTCACCCCCGAAAAAGTGCTTGCCCAAATGCGTATTGAACGCAGCCTTGTCGTAGGCCTGGTTTATAGCAAACATGGTGTCGTAGGCCTTGGAGGCGGAAACGTATGGGGTGTCTATCAACAGGCCTATGTGCAACACTATACCAATCCGTATTCGTGTGAGCTGATGTTTCATGAACTGGGACACGTCATGGGATACGGACATGCCAGTTCGTTCACTTACGGTTCTTGGGCGCAAAGCCTCATGAACAATTTCTATGTATCCAACCTAGAAAAGTTCCCCATTGATTCACCCAAATACCTGAATACAGCAACCAACCCCAACCTGTACAAAAGTTTCTAAACAGGAATGAACAAGTTATGAAGTTTAGACTAAAAACTTAAAAAGCAATCTGACAAAATGATATACAAACAAAAGAATATCCTACTGACTTTATTGCTGTCCCTCTTTTCGGCAAGCTGCACCAACCATACGGACGATGAAAATATGAATTTGCCAATCAAAAGGATAGACATACGAATCGCTCCTTATAACACAACAACCGAGAGTAAAGAAACTATCCCTCAAGAATGGAGTGCCTATCTATTTTAGGACAGCATTTTGAGCCATGTGTATCAAGGTGTCCCACAGGCAGACGGTACCATCCAACTCAACCTAGATGCTAAAGACGGATCGCTCTACTTTCTTGCCGATGGAGAAGAGCTCCTCACCACGAAACCCGAAACTGGTAAAACTCGCTTGGAAGATTTCAAGCAGACAAATACCCCGACAAACCAGGAAGCCTGCCCCAGCCTCTTCCTGTCCGGCTACATGGAGCTGACCTCGGATGCATCGCAAGAAACACTTACCTTGGCCAGAGGTATGGCACGCATAGATGTCGAACTGGAAACAGACGACGTGGCAATAGACAGCATCCTAATGCACAACGTTGCCAACGCAGGATATCTCTTTAGTCAAAAGCAAATAACCACCTCGCCCGCAGCTAGCCTGACCACCCTGTACAGACACTACAAACAACCGTTGGTACAAAACGAAAGTCACGTATTCCACCTGTTCGAGCAATCTGGCAAAGACATCCGAGCCGAACTTTACATGCGGACAAAAGGCAGCAAACAGATTGTAAACGCCGTATTTCCGACTTTAATCAAGCGTAACACGCTCTACAAAATACGTGTGCGCGGAAGCGGCACTACCCTTTCGGCCATTGTCACCGAAGTATCTGACTGGGACACTGGAAGTGAAAACGACACCAAACCATCCAATCGGATCTTGATAGACAAGGAACAGACCATCCTAAGCCCACAAGCACGCATCGGAGAGCAAGGCGACACATTATTTCTCCCTTACACGGCAAGTGACATCACACTGGCGCTTACCTCTGAAACGACTACCGAATACCAGGTAACAGGGTATGCAGATGGAGTTTCCGTGACCGAACTTTCCTCCAGTAAAAGCACGCTATATGGAAATATGTTTCGGATAACTTCCACACTCAGAGCCCCACAATCTCAAACTGAATACATTCACCTGGATGTAAAATCGCCTACAGCCCCACAGACATACACAAGCACAATCGTCATAGTCATTGCACCCAACGGCAACCTTTTCAAAGGATTTGAGACATGGGATGCAAAGACCTACACCTGTAACTACAACCGATACATAGACGGTACTTTAGGCATTGTCCGACCAAGTACGGGCAAACAACTGAAAATAGAGTTTGAAAATGGCGAAGACCCTTGGATAACTCTACGTGAAGCCGAAAACGAGAACAACGCCTATCGGGTAGTAGCCGGATGGCGCCCCAATGACCTCACCGCCAACGGCAGGGAACAACGTGCCAAGCTGGTTATCACGGATAGCGAAGGGGACAACAAAGAAGTTTATACACTCATCCGAAAGAACTGGGGACTCCCTGTCGTCGAAATAAACGGCCTGTGGTGGTGTAAATACAACCTTCGTGGAAACTCCCGTCTGTTCGAGGACCAAGTATCCATCGAAAAAGATCCCGCACGGATTGCCGGAGTGAGTGTAGCCGATTACTTGGACACCTGTCCTGCAGAAGAATATTTTGGAATCTGGGGAGACGGTTATCAAGGAAGTAATACAACAGGCTTGAAACTGGAATATAAAAACGGACTCTTCCAATACGCTAACTATGCGAGTAACATTTCCCAAAACATGTCGGCACTTCCGCACGAAAGTCATTGCCCGGATGGCTACCAAATTCCGTCGGTAGAGGACTTCAAAACCGTCTTGAGAAATGGCACCGGCATTTTTTATAGCCGTGAACAGACTGCCTATACATCAGAAAAAGGCCAACAAATGATTGGCATACCGCACAAACGAACTGACATGTTCTATAATGGTGGTAAATTCTCTGAATTATACCACTATGAACTGACATCGGGTGAGCAAAGTATCACGCTTTATGGACCAGGATATCAACCTGATGAAAATAGCGGATTAGTGAACAATTATGTCATTTATGCTACCTATACAGGAAATAGTAATGACAACTGGCTGATTGAAAAGAAAGCTGATAGAGGCGAATTCTGGCACGTGAGCAGAGCCAACAAACAGACAAGAATCAAACTCTGTATCAAAAAGCCCGTAGAATACATTTATTGAGCAAACCTAACTACCAAGCATTTATAATTCGAACATACAAGTAGTATCCATATGAAAAAACAAATACTCTTCATTTATTTTATATCGGCCATAGCAGGTATCTTTTTCGCTGCCTGCGACAACGAAACTCCCCAAGAGCCTATTCAGTTGTCAAACGCCATATTCATTACTCTTCACCCCAAAACATTCGTGGTCAACGGGACGAGTTCTCCTATTCAGGGGGAAAACCAGATAGAAAAGATCAATGCTTATCACTTTATAGACGGCCAGTTGAAACAATGTTTCACAAATCCACATTCTACCGCCGAGAACCAATATCAAATAGGCGTTACAGAAAAGAAAGGAACTCTCTACTTATTGGCAAATGTTCCTAAACTGGATAAAATTACAGAAGGCATGTACGAAGAAGATTTCCTACAATTACCCACTGCAGAAGGTGACGCCTCTCCCAAAGCCATGAGCGGTATAATCCCAATAGGTACAGACGCGACATACACGATTGACATGAAACATGGAGCTGCACGTATAGATCTGCTCATTAAAACATCCAACGTAAAGGTGAAAAATATACGCATCAACCACGTAGCCCAACAAGGATACCTGTTTGCACAAGATGTTGTGCAAGACGTCCCCAATACATCTTTCACTACTATCAGTCAACAGTTCGATCCTTTTATCACCGAAAGCAAATTCGGCCTGTTTTATCTCCACGAACAAAACAATGAACAAATGACCGTCAACATTCTGACAGAGATAGATGGTATAGAAAAAACCTTGGAGAGCCAATTACCCGAAGTAATCAAAAGGAATCATGTCTATAGCCTTGAAATCACAGAATCAGAAAACACGAATCTCCATATCGAAATCAAAGAATGGGATAGTGAAGATGGTGTCATTGCTACCCCTGATGTCTCAAATGTGATACGTATTGACCGTACCCGTTCACAAATACCTAGCTCAGTAAAGATTACGAGCGAAGAAGATTACGATATGGTCGAAATCCCATACACGCGCACTGAACTACAAATCGCACTTAATGCACAAAGTGAAGTGGAACTAATTCCTGAAAGCAACTACCAGGACCTGACTATTGAAAAGAATCCTGATGGGACGTATTTAGGTAACAACTTTCGTATCAGAACAGCCCTACGTCACCCTGGAGAAGAAATTCAGGACGCAATCTACAAAATAAAATTCAAGCACATGAACAATGCTTATGAGGATAAAATTATATTTCGGCTAAAAGCCAATGAGAATCAATTTGACGGGCAATTGATCTTCAACGAAGACTTTGTGTGTCAATTCAACACCTACATTGACAACGAGCTGGGCACACTGACACCCGCTCCAGGAAAGATAGTAAACGTGGAGGTGGAAGACCCACAGGCTCCATGGCTAAGAATTACGGAAAGTGAAGAAAAGAACGGAACCTTCCGTATTGTAGCCGGATGGCGCCCCAACGACCCAGAAGCCGACGGACGCCCCCAAAAAGCCAAACTCATCATCAGCGATCTTGACGGAAACAACCGCGAGGAATACACAATCATCAGACGTAACTATGGCCTGCCCGTCACACTAATGAACGGTATCTACTGGTGCAAATACAATTCAATGGGTAATCCTAAAAATTTTGAAGAACAAATCTTGGTGCCTGATGATCCCGCAGTGACTGCTGGGAAGAGTGTTCTGGAATATTTGAATGAATGTTCTGCAATTGATTACATCAAGTTGTGGAAGTGGTCATACCAAGGGAACAAGCCCATGCAGGTAGTAGAAGGTGATCAGAACGTTGTACATGAGGGGTTCGTTACTGGAGGGATTTCCAATACAAACCAACTTGATCCCTATGCTTTGGCTCCTTCCGGTTACGAGATGCCCCACATTGAATATTATAATCGTATTTTCCAAGAATACTGGATGTATATTGACCGAAGTGGAGGCCCCTATAATGTTTATACTCCTTGGGAGAATAACCGACAAGTATTCGTTACTTCAGGAAGTCGATATGATCTGAAATTCGGAACCATCACCCTCCCACAAACATTTCACTTTAAAGTGTTCAACAAAATAAACGGAGTGAAAAAGGAATCTGTCACGTTCTATGGTCCCGGTGCACAATGGGGAGAAAGCGGCGTCAACCATAACAAAATACTTTTTGCTTGCTACTCGGCTAATGGGAACGGATGGTACAACGGAACATGGGGATTACAATTCAATGGAGGGGGCCCCAAAGATACACGTATCGTTCGCTTTATCAAATCTCCAGTAGAATTTATTTACTAAAATTATTCCACAAGCAAATCAGGATAAGTATAGAGGAGTAAAAGGTTAGGATAAACTACTCCCTCTGTATAACAGAGTTGGATGGAAAGTTGGAAATGACGGAAGAAATCGGCATGTGCCAAGAAAAAGGAGGGAAGCAAATCACGACAATACCTAGACTGAAACAACACTTCTCCCATATCTGCCGTTACCAAAGAATGATATGTAGGGGCCAATTTATCAGTTGTCAAGCCATACAACGGAACAGCCTCAAGCATATCATTCCGCTCCAGCGATGCTATATATTCAATCAAGCCCTGTTCATCAGATGAAAATAACAAACGTCCCTGATAAAAACAGGCACAAGTAAAAGAAATCCCATCATTACAACCCGCCAAACGAGTTGTCAGTCGATGGTCCGGCAAATGAAAGAGCCGCAATCCAGATACACCTGTCGCTGCCGTAAAACTCTTGTAAAAAGAATAACGTCCCAGAGAAGCTGCATGCAATAGTTTGTGCAACTCCCATTGTGCATGAGTTACATCTTTCATCGGAATACTTAGTATTGTACGAACTTGTTTGTCCAACGAATCACCAGAAAGGAAGAAACAGGAAAGAACCTTAGAGCCAGCCTCCAACTGAAAATATTTAGCCAAAGCCTCATCAAAGGTTGCACTATCTGTAGTGACAGGTACACTATCTGACTTTATCTGTTGAAGTAAACACCCCATTTCAGTTTTTGTCGCCGAGAGAGCATAAACTTTATAAAAAAAAGTAGAGCTTGGTAATTCATCACCTAGAAATCCATTTAATGGAGGGGAAGTGAAGAAAGCCTGACAACAAGTGTCCGCAACAACATCACCATTAACAAAACCCGCACAATATACACCTTCTTCAGCAAACTTCAGATTGAACGACAGCCAAAGAGACTTGTCCAAACCTGTCTCCATCAAATAAGACGAAGGTTTCCAACGGGCATAAACCATCGCTTTGTTCTCCTCGCGTCGATCTCCACTGACAGAACGAAAGACATCGAGCCGAGCAAGAGACTTCTTCTGCTTCCATGTATCAATCACCCGTTCTATCAATCTCTTTTGGAAGCTAACAACCAGAAAGTCACGTTTTATCCAAACAGTCAAGAAACGACCGTCTGAAAGAGGATATATTTCAATAACTTGCCCTTTATAATCAAAGACTTTAAAAGAATAACCAGATACAGCATACCGACCAATGTATGATTCCAACAACTTCCGATCATCAATACCCAACCGGCAATAAAGAACTTGATCATTCTTCAAGTCAGGATTATGGAAGCTGATAAGGATTTTATTCATTTCTCTACTCAAACCATGCGGTTCTTTTTCCATGAGAACACGAAAAAACTTCTTCACACAAGAAAAAAGATCGGAAGCATAAAGGAAATGGTTATCACGACTACATGCCATATCATCAATCTGCTCAATCAGTTCTGCCACACGATCTGTCTCGAACACAGCCTCCACATCTTGAGGGATTAAAGTATAAAGATTGAAATCACGCCGCTCATCCATTGCATCCAGACGCATAAAAGAATACACGGCAAAGCCCGTACATAGAAGTACGATGCAAACAATCAAACAGACTCGTATCAAATAATTAGGTTTCATGGCTTTCCGTGAATTTGTTTTGCAAAAATAAACATTTTTGCAAATAAAGCAAAATAACGCCAAAAAAAATAAAAGAAACGAGCAAATTATCTGTATATCGTCGTAACAGACCTTTGTAAGATTAACATATTTAAAATTCAATCTCTAACCCATCATAGGCAAACTGAATATGTGGAGGCATCTGTTTACATATTTCAGCATGCAACCCCGCATGATGTCCCATATGAATAAAGTATGTCTCTCGAGCTGCAATGCGGCGAGCTGCTTCCAATGCTTCAGAGATAGATTGATGTGAGCCATGAGGTGTAGAACGCAAAGCATTCATCACAAGCACATCAATTCCTTGGAGCAAACGAAACGACTCATCAGACATTGTCAACATATCCGTCACATACCCCAAACGTCTCCCAATACGAAAACCAAGAATAGGCAGACGCCCATGCAGCACCTCCAAAGGTAACACTTCCGTTGCGCCGATAAAAAACGGAATACCAGCTTCCACCTCGTGAAGTGAAATACGGGGGACACCAGGATATTTATGTTCAACAAAGCAATAAGGCATACGCATACGCAGATGTTGAGCTGTATAATTATCTGAGAAAACTGGAACTTCGGCAAATCGGCAAAAAGGACGCAAATCATCCAATCCACCCACATGGTCATAATGTTCGTGAGTAATAAGTACACCGTCTATGGGACCAAACCAGGAGGAACGTAACATCTGCTCTCTAAAGTCAGGTCCACAATCTATCAAAAGAGTAACACCATCATCGGTGTGCAACAGGGCTGACGTACGCAAACGGTTGTCTCGAAAATCAGTCGATGTACATACAGGACAAGTGCATCCCACTTCGGGCACACCAGTAGAAGTTCCGGTTCCTAAAAATCTCAATTTCACAATTTCTGTTTTTTTATTCTCATTCAGATGAAGTTCACTTCCGGCTCAATAACAAGACCAAAGCACTCGGACACAGCTTCTTGCACAGCATGAGCTAAGGCCACAATGTCTGCCCCCTCAGCTCTACCCAAATTAACCAATACCAAAGCCTGCTTGTCATGAACGGCAGCACGTCCCAATATTCTCCCTTTCCAACCTGCCTGTTCTATCAACCACCCGGCAGGTACCTTCACATAATCTGTATCTACACCGTAACAAGGCATAGAAGGGAATTGAACACACAATTGTTCATACAATGTCCTAGGTATAACAGGATTCTTAAAGAAACTACCTGCATTACCCAACCTAGTAGGATCAGGCAATTTTTTACGGCGAATATCCACTATAACCTGGCGAACACAAGCCAAATTCACTTCACCGTAACGCAACAACTCCTCACGCACATTCCCATAGTCGAGTCTAAAATAAGGATGTTTGTACAAGCGAAAATTAACATAAAGAATAAAGACTGATTTCATAGAAGGACGTTTAAAGATACTGTCCCTATATGAATAACCACATTCCGACGCTTTATAGACTCGCTTTACACCATAAATATCCATCGTTTCTACAGAGTCTATCAAGTCGCAAACCTCCACTCCGTATGCACCGATATTCTGCACAGCTGCAGCCCCCACTTCTCCAGGTATAAGCGACAAATTTTCGGTTCCATACCAACCATTCTCCACACAACGTTGCACGAAATCATCCCAAAGCACTCCACTACCCACACGCACTTCTACCCAGTTACGATTCTCGTAAATAACCTCTATTGTCCTAAGTGCTGAATGAAGAAACGTCCAATCATAACGTTTCTTCGTAAAAAGTAGATTACTTCCACGACCTATACAAAAAAAAGGACGAGACAAAAATACCCCCTCGTTTACCATACATTTCAGCTCCCTCTCGGAAGCGAACTCCCGAAAGTCAAGCGTTTCCGCTTCAATGCCAAACGTATTGTGTGGCAATAATGAATAATATTCCATAATGCGTAAACTTGTCAGATACCCGTGTCCTCGTACTTATACAATTCCCATTCGCGTCCCTTCTTCCTAAAATAGAAAATATTCGAGTAACCATTACTTATTCCGTTTACCTTCAATATTTTGGTTGAAGAGCCATCTTCATTTCTTTGTCCGTAATTGATATTAGAGAGTTTGTTAACAGGAAGAGCTGGCCTAAACACATACCACTGATCCACATCGAGTGTTGTTTCCAAAATAGAAAATTCGTCATCGGGATCGACCGTCACAAATTGTAAAGGCTGACAAATATGCTCCCTCTGATAAAGGCTGTCTACTGCGAAACGAGTATAAAAAGTAACAAAACTAGAATTCTCATTTTCCGTTTCTTCTTCCATCTTCCGGAGGTTGATAGCTTCAAGCATCCACATACCTTTACTTCGTTCAAAATAGTAACGCTTCACCATTCGTGTTTTAAGGAAGATCCACTCAACTTGAACAGATGACAATGCCGTATCACCGACCAAATCCATGTCATCCTCGCTATCGAAAAGTAAAGTATAACACGTTTGATCAGCAAAAAGGGGATCGTGTTTCCAATACTTCTTTTCTATTTTCAACGGAGTATCAACATTGTAATAAGGCAAGGGAAAAATCGTTCGCTGCCGTTGGAACAAAGTGTCTGTGGCATAATTAAAAATAAAGTCATCAAACAGCTCATCCGCACCTATCGGCTTAGGAGTATCATCCTTTACCTGATCCGACTCCTGCGAATGCATATCTGCAGCACCAACCGAATCGACCATAGCGGTTATTGCACTGAAAGTATCGATGTTTGCCTTTGGATTCTTACAAGAGAGCAATAAGGCAAACACCGATAAACCCCATAACAAATTTCTCATATCCAACGGACGAGCAACAATCATTTATTCAATTTAGCCTTCAACTTTTCCAACATGTCCACGGTCATGGACTCAAGATCATACTGAGGTTTCCAATCCCATTCTTCACGGGCACAACTATCATCCATACAATCGGGCCAGCTGTCAGCAATGCTTTGCTTCAAGGGATCTACCTCATAGATCATCTCAAAATTGGGCACATGCTTCTTGATAGCAGCATAAATGGTTTCAGGAGCAAAACTCATAGAAGCAATATTAAACGCATTACGATGTTTCAATCTAGCAGGATCAGCTTCCATCAACGTAATAGCAGCATTCAATGCGTCAGGCATATACATCATATCCATCAACGTTCCTTCCTTTAACGGGCAAACGAATTTTTCGCCTTTCACTGCTGCATAATAAATATCCACGGCATAATCCGTTGTTCCACCACCCGGAGGAGTCACATTCGAAATGATACCTGGAAAACGTACCGCACGCGTATCAACCCCATATTTAGTATGATAATAGTCACTTAACAATTCTGTAGTAACCTTGCTGACACCATACATTGTGCGCGGACGCTGGATGGTATCTTGTGGAGTCATTACATGTGGGGTATCTTGCCCGAACGAACCAATAGAACTCGGAGTAAATACTGCACATCCATGCACACGAGCCACTTCCAAAACATTCCACAAACCGTCTATACCGATTTTCCAAGCCAAACGAGGTTTGCTTTCGGCCACTACGGAAAGCAATGCAGCCAAGTTGTAGATTGTATCAATATTATATGCCTTAACAGCCGACTCTATGGCATCGAAATCCGTCACATCTGCCAATACAGAAGGACCCGTTTCCTTCAAATCACCCTTAGGCTCGGCCCCCTTAATGTATCCGGCAACAACATGTTCGTTACCATAACGTTTACGCAACTCCATCGTAAGTTCCGATCCTATCTGACCGGTAGCTCCAATTACCAAAATATTTTTCATTTCGAACAAAATAAAGTTAGAGAATTCTTTTTTCTAAAAGGTATGCAAAGATAACGACTTTTTTTTCAAAATTCTATCATTACGATATTGTTTATTTCGAGAAAAATGATGTCCTTTGCATTGTGTGTAACTATTTGTAAAAAACCTAAAACTACAACGTTATGTATGGTAAAATGAAAGAGTTTCTCAGCCAGACACTTGCTGAGATAAAAGAAGCCGGTCTCTATAAGGAAGAACGCCTGATTGAAAGCGCACAACAAGCCGCTATCACTGTAAAAAAGCAAGAAGTACTAAACTTCTGTGCCAATAACTATTTGGGACTATCCAATCATCCACGCCTGATTGAAGCAGCCAAAAAAATGATGGACGACCGCGGATATGGTATGTCATCCGTTCGTTTCATTTGTGGAACTCAAGATATCCACAAAGAACTTGAAGCTGCCATTTCAGATTACTTTCACACGGAAGATACTATCCTATATGCAGCTTGTTTCGATGCCAACGGTGGCGTATTCGAACCCTTATTTACCGAAGAAGATGCCATCATCTCCGATTCACTGAACCACGCTTCTATTATTGATGGCGTACGTCTTTGTAAAGCGAAACGTTATCGTTACGCTAATGCTGATATGAATGATCTAGAACGTTGCCTACAAGAAGCCCAAGCACAGCGTTTCCGTATCATTGTAACAGACGGTGTTTTCTCTATGGACGGAAACGTAGCCCCTATGGACAAAATTTGCGATTTAGCAGAAAAATATGACGCGCTGGTTATGGTAGATGAGTCACACTCAGCAGGAGTAGTCGGTCCCACAGGGCATGGTGTTAGTGAATTATACGACACATATGGACGCGTAGACATTTATACAGGCACATTGGGCAAAGCCTTTGGTGGTGCTATGGGTGGATTTACAACCGGGCGTAAGGAAATTATCGACTTATTACGCCAACGTAGTCGCCCATACCTTTTCTCCAATTCTGTCGCTCCCGCAGTTATCGGAGCAAGCATTGAAGTATTCAAAATGCTGAAAGAGAGCAACGAACTGCATGACAAACTAATAGAAAATGTTAATTACTTCCGCGACAAGATGACAGCCGCAGGATTCGATATCAAGCCTACCCAAAGCGCCATCTGTGCAGTTATGCTCTACGATGCCAAATTATCTCAAGTATATGCTGCCCGGATGCAGGAAGAAGGTATATATGTCACCGGTTTCTATTACCCTGTTGTTCCAAAAGGTCAAGCACGTATCCGTGTACAAATTTCTGCCGGACACGAAAAAGCACATTTAGATAAATGTATTGCTGCCTTTATTAAAGTAGGCAAGGAATTGGGAATATTGAAATAAAATTCTTCTACCATTAAAAACAATCGGCCCGAAGCCTGACACCAGTCATCTTCGGGCCGATTTATTTGAATCAGCTATAACTTCTTACTGACGTTCTCCTAATTTAGAATCCACAAAATATAAATTTGCACTGCCCGCTCTTCTGAGCATCTCCACGATACTTGATGCCGTAGCCTCTTCTTCCACTTGTTCGCGAACAAAGCCCCACAAGAAATCTTGACTAGCCTTATCTCTTTCAGCAGCAGCAACATCTACCAAGTCATCAATCATCTTTGATACGCGGCATTCATGTTTATACACCTGCTCAAAAACTTCGAGTGGCGTACCAAAATCATTGGGTACAACATCTATTTTATCCACCTTTGCAGACCCACCACGCTTGATAATGTAAGACGCCATTTCGAAAGCATGTTCATGCTCCTCAAAAGACTGCTTCTTTAACCAGTTAGCCATACCATTATAACCTTCTTTCTCCATAAAGAAAGACATTGCTAAATACAGATTGGCAGACCACATTTCAGCTGTAATCTGTTCATTAATTGCATTTTGTAATTTTTCCGAAATCATATCAGTTCGCTTTTTAAATTTGTAAACGTTACAAATATAGCAAGATGTATCCAACCTTGTTCTAACTATAACATTTTTTAAACTAGATCCAATACCCCAAAAGCCTTTATTAAAAATGACCTCATACAAATTCGTCTGACAGATAACCTTGAGGCAATGTACGACAGTTGTATTGTGACGCCATAATCTCCCCATAGGCACCAGCTGAACGCAATGCCAAGAAATCGCCACGCTTCACCCGGTTAAGATCAACGACTTTTCCAAACACATCAGAAGATTCACAAACAGGACCTACAACATCATACGTTTCCACAGGAGCTTCTGATGATATATTCTCTATTTTGTGATAAGCTTGATATAAAGCCGGACGTATCAAATCTGTCATACCTGCATCCAAAATCGCAAACTGTTTATTCGTCCCCTGCTTAACATAGAGGACACGAGAAATGAGCGAACCACATTGCCCTACCACAGAACGCCCTAACTCAAAATGCAATTTTTGGTAAGCACGAAGCTTCAGATGACTTGCATATGTTTTAAAATAGGAAGCAAAATCAGGAACAGATTGACGATTCGGATGATTATAATCTATACCAAGTCCGCCACCGACATTAATATGTTCAATACGGATACAATGCGCGTCCAATTTCTCTTGCAACTCATTAATACGATTGCATAACGCTATAAAGTCCCCCATATCCAATATTTGAGAACCAATGTGAAAATGCAGTCCTACAAACTTGACATTCTGCATTCCGGCTGCAATATCAATCACACGCTCCATATCCTGCATACTGATACCAAACTTATTTTCAGCAAGACCGGTCGTGATATTGGCATGAGTATGTGCACCCACATCCGGATTGATACGGAAAGCAATATTGGCCACTTTTCCTTTGGCAGCAGCCAGCTCATTGATAACTTCCAGCTCAGGAACAGACTCTACATTGAAACAAAAGATATTGTAGTCCAATCCCACATTGATTTCCCAGTCGGCTTTTCCAACACCAGCAAACACGATCTTACTTGCCGGAAAACCTGCCTTGACAGCAGCCTGAATTTCACCACCACTCACACAATCGGCCCCCAGACCACTTTCACGAATAATGGTCAATACTTTCGGATTGGCATTTGCCTTCACGGCATAATGCACCACAAAATTCTCATAACGTGCCACTTCTGCACGAATACAATCCAACGTATTGCGCAACACCTCTGTATCATAATAATAAAAAGGTGTGCGCAATGAGCTGAATTTTTCTATAGGAAAATGTCCTTTCATATCTCGTCGCAACTTTCTTTTAGTTTTCGCCAAATAAAGCGGCACTCAAGGACTGCAATGCACGTTTCTTATCTTCTTCACGTATCAAGAAGGAGATATTATAATTACTTCCACCGAATGAAATCATACGCACTGGAATGTCACGCATAGCATCCAAAGCCTTGGCCTCGAAACCCACGTTTTCCCACTCCAAATCACCTACTACACAGATAATACACATGTTACGATCCACTGTCACCGTACCATATTTCTTCAAGTCGTCCAAAATTTCATTCAAGTGCTTCACATTGTCGATGGAAACAGAAACGCCTACTTCAGACGTACAAATCATGTCAATAGAAGTTTGATAGCTTTCAAAGATCTCAAAAACTTTACGTAAGAAACCATAAGCCAACAACATACGGCTCGACTTGATTTTGATAGCCGTGATATTATCCTTAGCAGCCACAGCCTTGATTTTTCCCTTCTCAGTATCGTTCGAAATCAATGTACCAGGAGCCGACGGATCCATCGTATTCAACAGGCGTACAGGTATATTGGCATATTTTGCAGGCTGAATGCAGGTTGGATGCAAAATCTTGGCACCAAAGTAAGCCAATTCTGCAGCTTCCTCAAACTGCAATTGACGTACAGGAGACGTTTTGTCCACCACACGTGGATCATTATTATGCATGCCGTCAATATCCGTCCATATCTGAATTTCATCCGCATTGATAGCAGCACCTACCAATGAGGCAGTATAATCGCTTCCGCCACGTTGCAAATTATCTATTTCGCCATAAGCATTGCGACAAATAAAACCTTGGGTTATATAGATATCAGCATCGGGATGCAATTCGAGTTGAGCCTGCAACTTTTCACGAATGTAAACGGGATCTGGTTCGGCATTCTTGTCTGTACGCATGTATTCCAATGCCGGCAGCAACACCGACTTCACGCCACATTCCTGCAAATAATAGTTCATCATACCTGTTGAAATCAGTTCACCTTGCGCCAGCACAACTTTTTCTTCAAACAAAGTAAACAAGTCTTTCGTATAGGAACGGATATAGTCGAAATGAGATCTCACCAGTTCCAGACATTTCTGTTTATATTCATCAGTCGAATAGAGTTCGTCAATATGACGACGATATTTGCTTTCCAGTTGGTTAATAATCTCATTGGCTCCTTCCGGATTTTTCTTATATAGATAGTCCGAAATCTCGACCAATGTATTTGTCGTACCTGACATGGCCGACAAAACAACGATCTTACGCTCCCCATCGGTAATCAATTTGGCCACTTCCTTCATCCGCTGAGCCGAACCTACCGAAGTACCTCCAAACTTTAATACTTTCATTTTTCCTTCTTATTAAGTTATTAAACCTATATATTATTTTTTATTTATTCTTCCGAGACTTTCCACAACCTATGTCCTTCACAACGATACACCGTACCTGGGAATTCATTGAGCAATTGCAAGTTATGTGTAGTCATCACTACCAGTGCTCCTTTTTCACTAATCTGATGGAGCAATGTGACAATCGCCCTGCCTGTTTCCACATCCAGATTACCAGTCGGTTCGTCCGCCAGAATAATACGGGGAGAATTCAACATGGCACGCGCAATGACAATACGCTGCTGTTCTCCTCCCGACAATTCGTTGGGCAGCTTATATCCTTTATTGTTCATCCCCACCAACTGCAACACTTCCTCAATACGATCCTTCCGTTCCCCACGATGTTTCCATCCCGTGGCACGGAGCACGAAATCCAGATTGTCATACACCGAACGGTCTGTCAACAACTGAAAATCCTGAAAGACAATACCCAGCTTCCTGCGCAGCTGCGGAATATGCTTACGCTTGATACGCTTCATGTCGTATTCCAGTACTTCCGCATGTCCGGCCGCTACTTCCAGCTCGCCATAAAAAGTCTTCAACAAAGAAGTCTTTCCGGAACCCACTTTCCCTATCAGATAGACAAACTCGCCTGAACAGAACTCCAGATTGACCTCTTCCAGCACACACAATTCCTGCTGGTGTATCTCGACATCCCTATATTTTATCAGCGGTTCTCCCATTTTTCTCAATGTTTCTTCCAACCCGCGCCATGACGCTCTTTCAATTCGCGCGCAATGTCTTCGATACTATAGCCTTTTGAGGTCAATAAAACAATGAGATGATACAACAAATCGGCACTTTCATAAATCAAGCGATCATCCGTACCGTTACATGCTTCAATCACGGTTTCCACAGCTTCTTCACCGACCTTCTGCGCCATCTTGTTCACGCCCGAGCGAAACAAGCTGGTGGTATAAGACCCTTCGGGCATCTCGCGATGACGCACGTTGATGAAGTCCTGCAGTTCCTTCAGGAACATCACCGGCTGTTCGTTCTTCTCACCCCAGCAGGTATCAGTGCCTGTATGGCATACCGGCCCGGCCGGATGCACCTGAATGAGCAATGTGTCCCGATCGCAATCTTCCTTGACGGACACCACATGCAGAAAGTTCCCACTTTCTTCACCTTTTGTCCACAAGCGGTTGCGCGTACGGCTGAAAAATGTGACCTTACCCGTCTCCATCGTTTTGTCAAACGCCTCACGATTCATGAACCCCAACATCAGCACCTTAGCCGTGTCTGCATCCTGTATGATAGCCGGAACAAGTCCATTCATTTTATCAAAATCTATGCTCATATTCATCTTTATGAAATATAATCCATTACTTTATAATCCTATTCTTTATATTCTTACGGGTACACCCTGGCCGCAAAGATACGATTTTAAATCGGGAATTTTAATTTCTCCGAAGTGAAAAACGCTGGCAGCCAGCGCAGCATCTGCTTTTCCCAACAAAAAAGCATCGCGAAAGTGTTCTTTTGTCCCCGCTCCACCTGAAGCTATGACAGGAATGGAAAGATTGTCGGAAAGAACGGCCAATGCCTCGTTGGCATACCCTGTTTTTACGCCGTCGTGATCCATACTTGTAAACAAGACCTCACCGGCGCCACGCTCCTGAGCTTCCTTTGTCCATGCAAACAATTCTTTTCCAGTTTCAACTCGCCCCCCGTTCAGATAGCATTGCCATCCATCCGCCGTTTGCTTGGCATCTACCGCCAGTACACATACCTGAGAGCCGAAATGCCTGGCTATTTCATCTATCAGTTCCGGCTTACGAATGGCAGCGGAATTGACAGACACTTTATCTGCTCCTGCCTCCAGCAATCGGGCTACGTCACTCAGCTCATGGATACCCCCACCCACTGTAAATGGGATACTGATATTCTCCGCAATGCGACGAACCAGCTCCGTAAAGGTCTTTCTTCCTTCAAAGCTAGCTGTAATGTCAAGAAACACCAATTCGTCAGCACCCTGTTCACTATAGGTACGCGCCAGCTCCACCGGGTCACCCGCATGGCGCAGGTTTACAAAATTGGTTCCTTTCACAGTCTGCCCATCCTTAATGTCAAGGCAGGGAATAATTCTTTTGGCTAACACAACTTCTAATCTGTTATCGTTTATCAATCCATTCAAACTAATGGCAACAAATCACTCAACGTGATGCGCCCTTCATACAGCGCCTTGCCGAAAATGACGGCAGGTACGCCACTCTCATCCAAGCGATAGATATCATCCACACAGCTCACCCCTCCACTCGCAATCAGATACAAGCCCGGATCATGCTCCAGCATCTCTTTATACAGTCCCAAAGAAGGTCCCTGCAACATGCCGTCGCAACTGATATCCGTGCAAATCACTTTGGAGATACCTTTCTGGCGATAATTGTCCATGAAAGGAAACAAATCCACATCACTGTCTTCTTTCCATCCTCCCACTGCAATACGACGTTCTTTCACATCAGCTCCCAAGATAATTTTTTCCGGACCATACGTTTCTATCCAACGACTGAAGATCTCAGGATTCCTGACGGCAATGCTTCCACCTGTCACCATCTGCGCCCCACTCTCAAACGCAATCCGCAAATCCTCGTCGGTTTTCACGCCACCGCCGAAGTCGATAACAAGTGAAGTGGCTGTAGCAATCTTTTCCAACACGCCATAGTTCACAACGTGGTGTGAAGCCGCTCCGTCCAAGTCAACCAAATGCAGACGCCTGATGCCGCCCGCTTCCAACATTTTGGCCACCTCAAGCGGATTCTCATTGTACACCTTCTTACTTTCATAGTCGCCTTGCGACAAGCGTACACACTTGCCTCCAATGATATCAATGGCAGGTATCAGTTCTATCATAGTTCCAAGAAATTTCTCAAAATACGCTCACCTACCGCTCCACTCTTTTCCGGATGGAACTGCGTGGCATAGAAGTTATCTTTATGCAAAGCCGCACTGAACGGCAATATATAATCGGTCACAGCTGCCGTACATTCATTCAAAGGTACATAAAAGCTATGGACAAAATAGACGAACTCATCCTTCGTAAAGTCACGAAACAGCGGACTACAAGTTTGAGCCAACGTGTTCCAACCCATGTGGGGCACTTTGTCTTCATGCCTCTCAGAACGAAACCGTTTCACATCCACATCAAAGATACCCAAGCAATCCACATCTCCCTCTTCCGAATGGCGACACATCAGCTGTTGCCCAATACAGATACCCAGTACCGGTTGCTTCAAGTCTCGGATCAGCTGGTCCAGCTTCCGTTCTTTCAAATAAGCCATGGTACTTTTCGCCTCTCCCTGCCCTGGAAACAATATCTTGTCGGCCGAGAGGAGCTCTTCTGGATTATCCGTAACACGAGGCATCACCCCTACACGCTTCAAAGCATTAACAACGGAGCAGATATTTCCGGCATTATATCTCACTATAGCTACTTCCATTACTATAATAATTATATCAACTAAATATAACCGTCTTGTTCTTATATACCAGCACCTTCCGTTCAATATGCTTCTGCACGGCACGCGAAAGAACAATCTTCTCCAAATCCTTTCCCTTGCTAACCAAGTCCTGCACCGTGTCCTTATGTGTGATGCGTACAATATCCTGCTCGATGATGGGGCCTGCGTCCAGCTCCGTAGTCACATAATGACTGGTCGCACCTATAATCTTCACACCACGTTCAAAAGCCGCATGATAAGGCTTGGCACCCACAAATGCCGGCAAGAAAGAATGATGAATATTGATAATGCGATTAGGATATGCGTTAATCATTTGTTCCGAAATCACCTGCATGTAGCGTGCCAATACAATGAATGTTATACCATGCTTGGCCAGTAATTCCATTTCCTTCTGTTCCTGTTCCGCCTTGTTCTCCTTTGTGATGGGAAACAAATAGAACGGTATGCCAAAACGTTCGGCCACGTGCTGCAGATCCGGATGGTTGCTGACAATAAGCGGAATGTCCACATTCCATTCACCAGCCGTATAACGGGCTAACATATCAAACAGACAATGAGACATCTTCGACACGAATATTGCCATACGCGGTTTGGTGTCCGAAAAATAAAGACGGAAACTCATTGCATATTTTTGCGCATACAATGTGGCAAAATAGTCTTCTATCTTTTCCTGAGGAATTAAGAAATCCTGCAACTCCCATTCTATTCTCATGAAGAAAATATTCTCCACATGGTCCACATATTGGTCCAAATAGACAATATTCCCCTTGTTCACGGTTATAAAATCCGTTACCTCTGCCAAAATACCAGGTTTGTCAGGGCAGTGCAATAACAGCTTGGCCGTTTTCATACTTCTAAGTTTGTCTTATATCAGTTCAAAATTACAATATTCTCGTTTCAAGTCCGCAAAAATAACGATTTATTGCTAAAGAACGAATTTTTCAAGCACAAAGTTTCAAACTCACCATTAAGAGTTTCGTTTTCCACATTTCAGAAGACAAATATAGTTATCAAGCAATCCCTTTCTCCACAAATTAAAATGATTGTTAAATACACAATTTTATTTCCAATCCAACTCATTCAATATGAGCGGGTAAAAGGAAATCATGCTTTTACACCCTCAAAAAAACTTCCAAATACTATTGCAGGTATAAAAAAAATGCCTACCTTTGCAACCGCAATCGAGAGAGATAGCAACGAAACAATGAAATGGTGCGGTAGTTCAGCCTGGTTAGAATACATGCCTGTCACGCATGGGGTCGCGGGTTCGAGTCCCGTCCGCACCGCTTGTAAAGCCTTGATTTCAAAAGAAATCAAGGCTTTTTTATTCCAAATGTATTCTTTACGCCTCTTTGGGAAAACATCAATCCTATCAAGAAAAGCGATGCAACAATCCGCTTGTCCGGAAAGCCTAAACAACAAAGCACTGCATGGGATTCCAACGAAGTGCTTCGTGAGGGGGTAACAAAGCACTGCATGAGCACCCCAAAAAGCACTTCGTCACAAACAAAGATTTATCCACCTGCCATTACAACAAAAAACGCCCTTTGAAAATCACACTTTTCTTCAAAGGAACAATCGTCCTGGCAGAAGGAACATTGAAACCAACCTGTACCACGACGCGATTTTCTTCTACCGAAATAAATGTCACGCTGACCGATTGGCCGCGTCTGAACATCTAACAACAAGCAGTCCTCCACCCGAACCTGCCAAAATTTTCCAAAAGACATCACAAAGCAGCAACATTATCAATTTATTTTATACCTTTACAATCGCAAAATCCCCTATATAATAGGTATATAATAACGGGTGAAAACTTCCACCGCAGACCAATGTCCTAACAAAGGGGAGAAGGCAGGAAATAAACCCCAAAATATACACGTATGGAAGAAACAACTCTCCTCACTCCCCTGTTGCTGACCATTGCCGGTCTGACAATAGGAGCCATCTTCAAATCGTTGTTCCAACGGACCCGTATTCCTTATACCGTAGGACTGTTTGCTATCGGATTGACAGCTGGAATCCTGAACAGGGCCGGTATGTTTCAAGGTACACCCCAGTTTAGCCAGGCACTGGACAGCGTGGCTAACATTAACCCCGACCTCATCCTTTACATCTTCCTGCCCATCCTGATTTTCGATGCGGCCTACGAACTGAACCTACATATTTTCAAGAAGACTTTGACCAACGCTACTCTGCTGGCCGTCCCAGGTTTAATTATCTGCATGCTTCTGACAGCTGCCCTCCTGATGATACTCAGCTGTTTCGTACCCGGCTATGAAGAATGGACATGGGCCGCCGCTCTGATGTTCGGTGCCTTGATCAGCGCCACCGACCCTGTAGCTGTGGTTGCATTGCTGCAGGAACTAAAGACCAGCAAACGTTTCTCCACATTGGTGGACGCCGAGTCGCTGCTCAACGACGGTACGGGTATTGTTTGCTTCATGCTGTTCTTCGGCATCACTGTTTCGGGAGTAAGCAACGAAATGACTCCCGTCATTGAATTCTGCCAGGTAGTGGCAGGAGGAGCCGTCCTAGGTTTTCTAACGGCACGTCTCGTCATTTGGTTCATCACTCGCATCAACTCGGAAGAGATGATACAAAACAGTGTCATCATCCTCTCCGCCTATCTGATATTCATCCTTTCACAATATTATTTGGGCATCTCGGGTGTCATTGCACTGGTGGCTTTCGGACTGACTATCTCCTATGTGGGAAAACCCCGTTTCAAACCGCAGGTCAACACTTTCATGGGCAGTTTTTGGGAACTGCTCACTTACATTGCCAATACGCTTATCTTCATCATTGTGGGTATTGTGATTGCCGAAAAGGTTGACTTCTCGTGGGCACACTTCGGTATCCTGTTGCTGGTTTACGTATTCCTGAACATTTTCCGCTACGTGACCATCATGATGCTCTATCCCATAATGAAACGTTCGGGATATGGGCTGAACAAGAAAGAGTCCATCATCCTGACCTGGGGAGGTCTGCGCGGTGCATTGGGCATGACGCTGGCATTAATGGTTTCTTATACACCAGCCATCCCCGAGGAAATACGCAGCCAGGTTTTATTCTTCACTGCCGGCATAGTGACCCTCACCTTATGTGTCAACGCCACCACCATGCGCTGGCTATTGAACAAACTGGGGTTGATATATACACCGACGGCACGTACCATGATGGAAAACAAGATACAGAACCATTTACATGAAAACTCTGAAAAATATTTCGAACGTCTGAAGTCACGCGAGACACTCAACGGAGCTAACTGGGAAAAAGTGACCCACTACATTGCCAGTAGCCCCAATGCCCAAGAAAGTAAGCCCATGAATAACGACGTAATGAACGAAATCAGATTGCGTGTACTGGACAAGGAAAAGATGTTCATCCACCAGATTTATGATGAAGGTATCATTGCCAAAACATCATTCATGTTGCTCTGCAATTCGTTGGACGAGCTCTACGACCACGACGGAAAGAGTCCGCTGGACAACCGAAAATCCATCTTCAACTTCTGTAACCGTACATTCATCCTCGACAATATGCAACAGATACCGGGTATCGGCCCTTGGATCAGCTTCTACTTCAAGGAACGCATCGGAGTGGTCTATGACTTGGGCCGAGGTTTTATCATCCTGCAAAAGGAAGACCTCAAACTGCTGGACGAGCTGGAAAACTCGAACATGCTGAATGCTGGGCAATCTGTCGTACTGAAGCCTCTGAGAGAAGAGATACAGCACAATATCAACTCCATGGACAAAGTTCTGAACAAATTGTCCAAGGACTTCCCGAAGGCCTACAAGCATGCCCTGACGCAGAAAGCCATACGCATGCTGCTCTGCAATGAACGCCGTACCATCCGGCAGATGCAGACCGACGGCATATTGTCTGAAAAAGATGCCGAACACCTGTATGAGAATGTGGACAAACGCAACGATCAGCTCAATTCGCTGAGCCACACTATACCTGCTTCTTTCCTAAGATGGATGAAGATCAGGAGGAGAAAAGACTGAACTTAGCCGAAAATCGCTATCTTTGCGGCCGATACAAAGTTGAGACTTATGAAACGAACGACTTCCTTCTACCTGATAACCGGATGCCTTACATTGCTATCCGTCTTCGCTTCCTGCTGGCAAGACCGCAGCGGCGAATATTATGCACTGGTGGGCTCCAAAAGTTGGATTTATACCACCATGCAGGAATATTATCTGTATTATCAGGACGTGCCGGAAGAAAGCGAGCTGAACTTCTTCCAGAAACCGGCCGAGTTCCTGAGTGCTGCGGCATCCGAGAAAGACGGTAAAAACGGAGTGCTATACTCGCACATAGACTCGGTAAAAACCGCATCTACCCGTACATTGAGCGACTCTCCTACCTTCGGTTTCGAAGCCGTGATGCTCCAGACCCCCCAAGGTGAATATGCTCTCCAAGTGCTCTACACACAACCGCAGTCACCCGCCGAAGAAGCTGGACTGAAACGAGGGGACCTCATCATCGGAGCAGACAGCATGAAGATAAGCTCAAGTGACTATACCAAATACGTCACCAACCCCACTGCCGCCCATCTGTTCACTCTAGGAAGCTATAACGCAGAATCGGAACAAATAGACACTATAGGTACCGTACAGATGCCTGCGCCCCGCATCATCGAGATACAGAACCTGCTGAAGACAAGCCTCATCAACACGGGCAATCGTAAAGCAGCGTATATCCTATATAATGAATTCGGTGAAGATGAAATCCCCCAATGGCAGTCCCTGTACAGCCAGCTGGCAGCCGCACAACCCGACGACATCATCCTGGACCTGCGCTACAATCCTGGCGGATACGTGTCCACCGCACAAGTCGTAGGCACTCTGCTGGCCCCGCAAAGTGCCCTTGGACAGACAATGCTCTACATGACGGGGAACGACAAGCTGAACCTCACCGAGACCTACACATTCGACACGAATCTGCTGCCCGGCGGAAGTATCCTGAGCTACCAGAACCTCTATGTAATCACCTCCGGAAACACAGCCTCGGCCTCGGAAATAATCATCAACTGCCTGCGCCCCTACATGACGGGGAACCTCTATCAAGTGGGTGAAGCCACTTTCGGCAAGAATGTAGCCCAAGCACTCTACACCAACGATCAATATCCCCAGCTTGAGTTCTGGCTCACCACCTACTACCTGAGCAATGCAGATGGTTACAAGGACTATGACGTGGAAGGCCTGCCGGCTGACTACACCCAGTCTGAACCCTACGGCGGCAATCTGGGCGAACTGGGAACGGAAACAGACCCGCTAATGCAACCCATTCTTATACGCATGGCTACAGGCAGTTTCCCCACAGCTGAAACGGCGACTCGTACCCTGGCATCGCCCCGGATGCTTGTCGTGAAAAATTCCGTTGCAGAAAAACGAAAGACGGCACGCACCAACCTGTCTTTCCAAAGCCTTTCCGACTTTTTGCCAGGAAACTGAAACAAAGTACCGGGTTTTCGGGGCTTAAATCAAATAAATGTGTACCTTTGCAGCCCGAAAACCAGAGAAAAGAAAGATGAACCATAAATTATGCTGCATCGGGTACATCACCCGCGACAAAATCGTTACACCCGACAACACTGTTTATATGCCCGGAGGAACGGCTTTCTATTTCGCCAAAGCCATCAGCCGTCTGCAAGCCCAAGACTTCCTGCTGGTCAGTGCACTGGCAGAAGAGGACAAGGCGGCCGCAGAAGAAATCATCCGCGAAGGTATCGAAGTAAAGCTCGTACCCACCGCCCACTCCCACAGTTTCGAGAACATCTACGGCCACAACCCTAACGAACGTCGCCAGCGGGTCACTGCCCAAGCCGATTCTTTCCGCATTGACGATCTCAGAGACGTACAAGCTAACATCATCCACCTGGGTACCCTGTTAGCCGACGACTTCTCACTGGAAGTCATCAAGTATTTGGCCAGCCGCAGTACGCTAGCAGCCGACGTACAAGGTTTCCTACGCAAAGTGGAGAACGAAAAGGTATTTCCAGTGGACTGGGCCGAAAAACGTGAAGCCTTAAAATATATCCACACACTGAAGGCCAACGAAAGCGAGATGGAGGTGCTGACTGGATGCGATGAACCGCATGAAGCAGCCTTGCTCATCGCCGACTGGGGTGTAAAAACAGTACTGCTGACGCTGGGCGACAAGGGTTCGCTCATCTACAGCGGAGGCCAATTCTACGACATTCCTGCTTATCCCACCATGAAGGTGGTGGACGCCACCGGATGTGGCGACACCTACATGGCCGGATACCTCTACAAACGAAGCCAGGGAGCCTCCCACCAGGAAGCCGGATGCTTCGCCGCCGCCATGTGCACCCTCAAGCTACAAGCACACGGCCCGTTCAACGGGACGGAAGCCATGGTGAACAGCATCATCGGAAAATGATTGCACGCGCTATATAATAAAAAAGGCGTGGAAATTTCCACGCCTTCTTACTATATGCACATCCTCATCGTCTTCGCCGAATGCGTTTCCACCACAAATAATATCCGGTCAGCGGAAGCGCGGCACCCAACAGAGCGGCCAGGAACCAGAGTATGCGTGTAATCATCCCGCCGAAACTGCCTACATGCACGCCATACACCCAACGCTTGTCTACCCCGAAGAATTCATAAAACCATTCGCGATACCAGCCGAAAGACCACGTAAGCCCGGTCAAGGCCATAATCAACAGCAATAGCAAGGCATACATGCCGCCCGCCACATGCAGGCTGTACCAGAAACGCCGCCATCCTTTGCGCACCGTAATCTTCAGGCTGCCGGTCAACGCCTTCTTCGTCCGGGGCCACCAAATGATGATTCCTGACAGCAACACGATGACAAACAACAACGTACTGACACCCACAATCATCTTTCCCAAAAATATACCGCCGCCATCCGGCCTGCTACCCAACAGCCAGCGGTGCAGACCGAACATGGTGCGGAAGAACGGCAAGCGCTCATACTTGCCCAGCACCTCGCCCGTATAGGGATTGACAAACACAGCCGCACGCTTGGGCTTGGAAAGATTTACCTGATAAGAACGTTCCGGGTCGGGATATGCAGTCACGCCTTTCACTTTTACTCCATCGGGAAGCGTGGCTGCGACCTTGGCCGCAGCTTCTTCCTGTGTAAGCATGGGGCCCGAAAGCCGCTCCACCCGATAAAGGTCGGGACGAGCCCACATCGTAATCTCCTGTTCGAACACCAGCATGGCTCCCGAAAAGCATATCAGCGCGATGAGGACGCCGAAAGGCAGTGACAGCCAAAGGTGCAGTTTACGGAAAATACTTTTCATAATGACAAAGATAATTAAATGAAGAATGAAGAATTTACCATGCGGCATATAGCGTATACAGACAGCGCAGCCTAATTCTTCATTCTTAATTCTTCATTCTTCATTAAAATGCGCTCAGTTTACCCAATGCAGTCACGCTGTTTGCTTCGATAGTGATGCCTTTCGTAGCTGTTGCCGCCTTGGGGTCGATCTTATAGATGGCAGGCTGGGCACCGTCTGTCGTCACGACAGGAATATAAGCGTAACCGCCGTCGCTATACGGAGTGCCGAAGCTGGAGATAAGGCTCTTATCGGGCATACCTGTTGTCAGCACCGTAAGCTCCTGCGTACTGCCCTGAAAGATGGCCAGCTCGCTACGCTCGGCTTTGGTGGAACTGGCTATCATGTCCTCTACGCCCTTACTGTACATCTGCAAGAGGAAGTAATCTTCGGTGATGTGCCAGCAGCGGAACATGGGATTGCCGTTGCCTTGCTCCTCCAGGTTGACATAGTAAGAGTCATCAAACTCCGTTTCACCCGCCTTGATGCGCACCACACCGGAAGGCAGCTTGCCTTCCACCTTATATAATGTATGCGTACCGTCCTCAGCCTCTACGGTCGACTCTGCCTTGGCAGTGCGGCCAAAACCGGGAGAGAATACGTACAGGTCGCCATTGTCGGCCGCCCAAATAGTCTGGTAGTATTGCGAGCGCATACGTCCACTGGCAAATCCAATCTTACCCGTGCGGGCAATGACGGGAGTCTCGTCGAACGAGTCACCGCTATAGATGGCTACGTAAGCGCTGTCGGGGTATTGGGTAGCGGGTATTTGCCCCGGTGTATAGCTGCCACTGCCGCTGCCGCCCGTGTGGTCGGTCACCAGCTTGGGGTCGCTCACCATTTCGGCGTACTTCACCACACCGTAGTGGCTCATGCCCATGGGCACCACGGAGGTATAGAGTTTGTCATTCGCTTCCACGAAGCCCGCAAAGGACACGCTTTCACCGTTGCCAAGGAAGTTCTCCGCCAGGCGGCTTCCCGTGCGGGTGGAAGCATCGATCACACTGAGGTAGTTGAATTGCAGATATTTGGCATAGAGCGCTTCGCCCGCCTCGTTCGTCACGTGCTCTTCGCTCCCCGTGTTGGTAGAAGCTGTGATGACATTGTCGCCCCACGTGCCGTAAGTAGTCGTGCGGTTGAAAGTGTATCGGCGCACTTCCTCGACCTTACCCGTCTGCGCGTTGAGCGCATAAGCGAAAGCCGTTCCCTGCCCGCCGTCGTTATATTGGAAGTTGAACAAATAAGCATCGCGATAGAAGATGAGGTTCGAGCCGCTCTCCGTCTCCAACCCGTTGCCTACGGTGGTGAGGGTGCCTTCGTCCAGAGTCTCACTGGTAGCCAGATACATGGCCGTACTGCTGCTCCCACCCGACTGGGCGGCCACTACGTAACGGCTGATAGTCTCGCCCTGCTGTGGCGTGTCCGGATTGTCCGGGAGGAGTTCGCTGCTTTCATCACATGCGATGAACAGGCTGCTTGTGGTGAGGGCTGCAGCCAATGCCCAGGTCATTTGATTAGTCTTCATAAACTCATTATATTATAGATTATAATTATTCACTCATCTGATACTTCATCATCCGCCGAAATACACACGCACCTTGCCATAGAACGCCCGCCCCGCCTTCTGTAGGCTGAAATTGTCGTAGAGCTTGGCATCGGTCAGGTTACGGCACTCCAAGGACAGGTTGTAGCGTCCGTTCTTCAGCGAGTATCCCAACGTGAGGTTGTGCGACAACTGTTCGGGCACGCGGCTCTTGGTCGACGCATCGCCGAAGGCTTCCCAGTAGAGGGGGAAGTCGTGTTGGTAGAAGCCATCATACGTCAGCGTCAATACGTTGCCCTTGCCCCACAGGCCGTGCCACGTGAGGGTGGCATCGAAGTTGGCATACATATACGGCTGATTGGGCATACGCTGTCCGTAGGTGAGGCTTTCCTGCTGAGTGCCTCCCGCCACGTAGCGTTCGTTGTCACGTATGTTAGTATTGTTGAATGTACCTCCTACGTTAAACCATCTGCCGTAGCTATAGCGGGCGGAGACGTTGAAGCCCTTGGTCTTGACGCGGCCGTGATTCTCGTAGTAACCGAAACTCATGCCACCCACACGGTCCAGTCCGCGCTGGATGTAATCGCGCGTGTCACGGTAGATGAAGCTGCCTTCCAGGTAGAGGCCGTGCTTACCAAACTGGCGGTTGTAGCTGAGGTTGACGTTGATGTTATCACTCTTCTCCGGACGGAGGTCGGCTTTACCCGCTTCGAGGTCCTCGTCGCCGAAAAGCTCGTCGGTCGTGGGCAGGCGGTAGGCCTTCTCGTAGGAGACCTTGGCTTGCAGTCCGTCGAGGATGAAGTACGTGCCCGCCGCACCATAGCCCAAAGAGCTGACCCGCTGAGTCATGCTGACGTAGTCACCAATGCCGTCCGAGCTTTGCGACACGGGACCCCGGTTATACTGATTATAATATTTGCCGAAGGCGGAGAGGTTCCACTTCTCGGTAGGCATCAGGCGGTAGGACAGGCCGGTGATATTCTTACGGGTCACCTTGGGGATGCTGAAGTCCGACAGTTTGTTGCTGCCTTCCACGTAACTGCGGCTGGTGCGCTTGAAGGTGCTCAGCACGTGATTCAGCGTCAGCGTATGCGCCCGGCTGATGCGGTAATTGGCGGTGAAGGTAGCGTTCCAGTTCAGATTCTTCGACTCGCTGTTCTGATACGACTGCTCGCCGGGCGTACCGGTGTATTTGCGATCGCCCAGCCAGTTGTATTTGTAGGTAGCGGTGTCGATGTTCTGAGTGATATTGTGGTTGTAGTTGGCGGTGGCCACCACGTCCAACCCGCGGGTGAAGAGGTTACGCTTGGTGTACTCCAACGAAGGCGTGAAGGAATGCCCTTTGCGGTGCTTCTGCCCGAAGACGATATACTGGTACACGCCCGTCTGTATCTCCTTGTAATAATTGGAGTAATTGAAGCCCAAGGCCAGGCGGTCGGCCCACGACTTGTCCACCACACCTATCTTGCCGATGACAGCCTCGTTGTGGAAGGTGTCGTTGAATCGCTTAACGTGATAGATTTTCTTGGTGTCAGTGCTTTCGCTCCCGTCCTCGCCGAACTCGGTGATATAGTTGTCAATGTAATAATCGTTGTCCGAATAATTCTGAAAGGCGTTCACCTCGTACATGAAGCCGTTCTTCAGCGTCTGCCCGAAGTTGACGTACGACTTGTGCGTGTTGAACGAGCCGTAGCTGTAGGACGCGTCCACGTGCCAGCGGCGGCGTTGTTTGTTGGTGACGATGTTCACCACACCGCCCAGCGCGTCCGTGCCGAAGCCAACGGGCACCACGCCCTTATACACCTCGATACGTTCGGCAAAGTTCACGGGCAGGTTGTTGAGGTCGAGCGCCTTGCCCGCGCCTTCCTGCGGCACACCGTCGATGAACACCTTCACGTGCTTGCCGCTGAATCCGTCCAGCATCAGCTGCATGTCCGAACCTACTCCCCCACTCTCACGCAGCTTCATGCCCGGCGCCTTGGCCAGCACATCGCTCAAGCTCTTGGCCGTGTTCTGCATCTCGGTGGCATCTACGGCCACGGCGTTGAACGCGCTGCGCTTCACGCGGCTCACTCCGCTGGACACGACCACGACTTCCTCCAGCTGCTGAATGTCCGGCCGGATGGTCAGGTTCAGCACCAGCCGCTCCTCGTCTCCCAAGGTGACCGGCTTCTCCAGGGTCTGATAGCCGACGGCCGACACGACCAGGGTGTATTCGCCTGCCGGAGCCTTGATGCGATATTGTCCTTTCTCATCGGTGGCACCACCGAAAGAAGTCCCCTTCAGATATACTGTGGCGAAGTCCACCGTCTCCTTCTCCGTCGATGTCACCCTTCCCGTCACAACGGCGCGGTCGCCCCGGTGGTGGTGATGATGGGCACCACGATGCCCTTGGGCATACAGGCTTCCGATGCCCGTCACGAGCGATAATATAAATGCGATTGTTTTCATCCTCTATGTGCTTATTTATTCCGCCGCAAAGGTCGGGATAAAAGCACGCCCCCACAATCGCCTGTTATGGGTATTTTAGAAGCCCCTCCCGCCACTCTTCCTGAGAAAACATGCCCGTCAATCCCTATATTTAGGTAAAACTCTACAAGACAACTCACCCCCAAGCCTGGCACATGACACCGTTTCCTCCGTATCATGGCAGCATCCATGTAGTAAGCCGATAGGGAATCATGTAGGATGATTCCTACAATCATGTTACATGATTCCTACAATCATCATACATGATTCCTACAATCATCCTACATGATTCCTTGCCAAGTCCGTACTTCGATACGGTTCAGTCCGAGACAAGGCATCGGCATCTGACGGATGTTCCATATAAAGGTTATTTAGATAGGATTTTATATCCGAGCAGCGAGCTGAATTTGTAGCACAGCCAAGGGATACGCCCCAATATCTGTCCGAAGAAAAATCCCCAGCGCGGACGGAAGAACTTCATGTAGTTGGCTTGGTCCAGCAGGTGCAGGGCGGGTTCCCATTGCTCCACCAAGTGCCCGTTGCTCAGCCCGGAGCGGATTTGTGCCTCGTGCTTACGCAGCGAATCCGGTTTGACGCCGTGCCGGCTCATCATGGTCCCGCAGACATCGAACCAGATTTCTCCTCCGCCGAAGCGGCTTGCCACGTGGTGCAGGAAGCTCCTCACCTGCTTCTCGTAGAAATACATCAGCACGCCTTCCACAATGAAGATAAACGCCCCGTCGGGATGCTTGCAGCGCAGGCCGTCCATCCATTCGGTCTCCAGCAAGGAAGCCGCGATATAAGGGTTGCCCGGCTGTTCGGGTATCAGTTCGCGGCGCAGCGCGATGACTTCCGGAAGGTCCATGTCATAGAAGACCGCTTTCCCGTTTCCGATGCGCTGGTAGCGGGTGTCCAGTCCGCAGCCTACGTTTACGACTACCGGCCGAGGATGCGTGTCGATGAACCGCCGCACGGCACGGTCGAAATACCAGCCGCGCACCACGCAGCCCACTTCGCTCAGCCTGGCCCCGTCGAATTGGGAATAATCATATTCCAGACTGTCTGCCAACCGTTCCGCAGCCTTATCATTCAGAATGGGATGGGCACGACGGCTCTCTTTCGCCTGCATGTATAGCGGAATGAGCAGTGTTTCCGCCACAATGCTCTTAAATTCGTGTTTCTGTTTCATTGTATATCGCAATTTAATAGTGAATGTTTCGATTGAGTGAGAGCAAGGCAATTTCATATTTGCTTTGCCGATTGTGAGAAAGATGCGCAATCATGTTTTTTAACATCACAAAGGTACAGGGCTTGAATTTGTCCGGCAATACCTATTTTTAGGGATTTTCACCCGACTGCCCGACATGGGAATTATCCGGCAACAAAACGCCCTCAAATTCCCTATTAGTAGGTATTGTAAGGGAACGGATTTTTATCGAACTTTGCAAGGATTCATGGGGGACATTCCTCCTATACAATTATGATATTCAAAAAAAGGAAAAGTATGAAGATTGAAAAGATTGTAGCCCGCGAGATACTCGACTCGCGCGGCAATCCCACTGTAGAAGTGGACGTCATGTTAGAATGTGGTGTCATGGGACGAGCCGCCGTGCCTTCCGGTGCTTCTACCGGAGAGAATGAAGCCCTCGAACTGCGCGATGGCGACAAGAGCCGCTATCTGGGCAAAGGCACACTGAAAGCCGTAGAGAACGTAAACAAGGTCATTGCCCCCGCCCTCATCGGCATGTCGGCCTTGCAACAACGTGCCATCGACCACAAGATGCTCGAACTGGACGGCACTCCCACCAAGTCCCG
The DNA here is from genome assembly GCA_019116805.1 of Candidatus Bacteroides merdavium. GTDB lineage: Bacteria > Bacteroidota > Bacteroidia > Bacteroidales > Bacteroidaceae > Bacteroides > Bacteroides merdavium. Next base: position 62,880 of record DXAV01000083.1, read on the forward strand.
CCTGGGAGCCAATGCCATCCTCGGCGTGTCGCTGGCCGTAGCCAAGGCCGCCGCCGCTTATCTGGACATCCCTCTGTATCGCTACATCGGCGGAGCCAACACCTACGTGATGCCTGTGCCTATGATGAACATCATCAACGGAGGCGCCCACAGCGATGCCCCTATTGCTTTCCAGGAATTCATGATTCGTCCCGTCGGTGCCCCCACTTACCGTGAAGGCTTGCGCATGGGCGCTGAAGTATTCCATGCCCTGCAGAAAGTGCTGAAAGGGCGCGGACTGAGTACGGCCGTTGGCGATGAAGGCGGTTTCGCCCCGAAACTGAACGGTGTGGAGGACGCTTTGGACTGCATCATCGAGGCCATCAGGCAAGCAGGCTATCGGCCGGGAGAAGACGTCCGCATTGCGATGGACTGTGCCGCATCCGAGTTCTGCGTGAAGGAGGACGGCCAATTCTACTACGACTACACGCACCTGAAGAACGGCATGCCCAAAGACCCGGACGGCAAGAAGCTGAGCGTGGACGAGCAGATAGCCTACCTGGAAGAGCTCATCACGAAATATCCCATTGACTCCATCGAGGACGGCATGAGCGAAGAGGATTGGGAAGGCTGGAAGAAACTGACCGACCGCATCGGAGACCGCTGCCAACTGGTGGGCGACGACCTGTTCGTGACCAACGTCCAATTCCTGCGCAAAGGCATCGAGATGGGCTGCGCCAACTCCATCCTCATCAAGGTGAATCAAATCGGCTCGCTGAGCGAGACGCTGGACGCCATCGAGATGGCCCATCGCCATGGTTATACCACCGTCACCTCCCACCGTTCGGGCGAGACGGAGGATGCCACCATTGCCGACATTGCCGTAGCCACAAACAGCGGGCAGATAAAAACCGGTTCCCTGAGCCGTTCTGACCGCATGGCCAAGTACAACCAACTGCTCCGCATCGAGGAGGAACTCGGTGGCGACCTGGCCGTATATGGTTACCAACGCATCAAGTAACCTGCAACGACCATAGATTTTACTTGGAAATGCCCTCCGCTGACGGAGGGCATTTTTATATTATTCCCGGCTCATCAACCGCTGCTCGGCCATGCGCTCGTATTTGGTATCGGGACGGCCGTAGTTGGCATACGGATAAATGGAGATACCGCCACGAGGAGTGAACAGGCCTGTCACTTCGATGTACTTGGGATTCATCAGGCGGATGAGATCCTTCATGATGATGTTCACACAGTCTTCGTGGAAAGCGCCATGGTTACGGAAGCTGAAGAGGTAAAGCTTGAGACTCTTGCTCTCTACCATCTTCACATCGGGAATGTAGGAGATGCGTATCTCGGCAAAATCGGGCTGGCCGGTGATGGGGCACAGACTGGTGAACTCGGGGCAGTTGAAACGCACCCAGTAATCGTTCTCGGGATGTTTGTTGTCGAAAGCTTCAAGTACTTCGGGAGCATAGTCCTGCTTATACTCGGTCTTGCGGCCCAACAGGGTCAGTTGGTCTTTCAGTTCTGTCATTGTTCGGATGGTTTAAATAGGTTTCTTTTTGAGGTACATGTTTTTGTTCGCCAGGTATTTTTCCAGCCCTTCGCGGCGCAGCTTGCAGGCAGGACAATGTCCGCACCCGTCACCGGGGATACCGTTGTAGCAGGTCAGCGTCTCGTGGCGAACCAGATCGAGCACACCCAGTTCATCGGCCAGCGCCCAGGTCTCGGCCTTGTCAATCCACATCAATGGGGTATGGATGACGAACTGCTCGTCCATAGCCAGGTTGATAGTCACGTTGAGCGACTTGATAAAAGCGTCACGGCAGTCGGGATAACCGCTGAAGTCGGTCTGCGACACACCCGTCACCAGATGGTTGATGCCTCGCTCACGGGCATAGACGGCGGCAATGCTCAGGAAGAACAGGTTGCGGCCCGGCACAAAAGTGTTCGGGAAAGAATCGACCGGCTTCTCCTGATCCATCACCATCGAAGTATCGGTCAGTGAATTATGCCCCAGCCGACCGATGAACGACACATCCATAACATCAAAATCGACCCCGGCCTTTGCGGCAATCTGCCGTGCTAGTTCCACTTCTTTCTGATGTTTCTGCCCGTAGAGGAAACTCAGGGCTACTACTTTCTTGAATTCACGTTTGGCCCAGAAAAGGCAAGTGGTTGAGTCCTGCCCTCCGCTGAACACAACCAAAGCAGTATCACGGTTCATATACAATAATTATTTAGATATATTATCAAGAAAAACGACCACAGATTACGAAGACTTACACAGATAAGGACACTCAGATTTCCTTCACCTTCCACACCTTGTAAGAGATGCCTTCGTCGTAAACATCACTACCGTCAATGCGCTTCACAGCCTTCACCACACGAATGGTAACGGGCAGGATAACCACCTCGTAGGCCGACTTCAACAAAATCTGCAAGCCCATCATTACTACCAGTTCGCGCCAGGCGATGACACCGCCGAAGGCAACAGGGAAGAAGATGAGCGAGTCGGCTGTCTCGCCCACCACGGTGGACCAGATGGCACGCGCCGAGAAGTTGCGCCCGCGGCTGGCTATCTTCATGCGGCTCATGACGTAGGCGTTGAGAAAAGAGCCTACCAAAAAAGCCATCAGACTGGCCGCTACGATACGCGGCGCCATGCCGAAAACAAAGTTAAAGTGTTCCTCGCCCTCCCAAAACGGAGCAGCAGGCAGAGACACGGCTATCAGCCCCAGCGTAACAACGAAGAAATTCATCACAAAGCCACTCCAGATGATGAGACGAGCCTTGCGAAACCCCCAGACTTCGGCAATACAGTCATTGATGATGTAAGAAATAGGAAAAACCAGCAATCCGGCCGTAACGGTAAGGCTGCCCAGCTGGATGACCTTGGTCTCAAGAAGATTGGCTGCGATGAGGCATACATTGAACACAATGCCCATCAGCATAAAAGATACGGATACTTTTTGCTTCATACTCCTGTTTTTTACGTGGTTGTCCTAGAATACACGGCCGCTATTCACGGCATCTCATTTCAAAAATCGGCTGCAAAGATAAACTTTTCTGCGTAAATGGCCAACAGGAGAAAACAAAAAGAGGTTGCCGAAATACTGCCGACAACCTCTCAAGTAAATGCTTCAAAGGGAAAAACGAGTATCAGAACTTATAGTCGATACCTACACCAAACACCTTGTTCGTGCGAGTGAAGACATCGGTACCTGGCAATTTGGGAAGCTGGGAAGCCACCGACTCAGGCAGACCGATGTTCTGAAGTTTCTGCGCCATGTTGTTGTAGTCGCTACTGTTGCGGGTATAGTCGTCGTAGTTCGTCCAGAAGTAGGCAATGTTGAGGTTGAGATTCTTCGCCAGCTTGATGCCCGCACCGAAACCAAACGACCAGGAGCTGGTAACGAAACTGATGTCTTCCATGTAGTCGTCCGTCAGGCCGTACTTCGTGCGCTGCATACCACCGCTGATCTGTATGCGCTTGTGCACATCCCACTCGATGCCGGCCAGGTATTCGTTCGTACCGGCCGAAAGCAACTTCTGCTTGCCGTTGGCCATATCGGCCTGCTTGTCGAAGAAGTGGTGATAGCCCACAGAAGCACGGAGCGTTGGCAACAGGTCGTAGGACACACCGACGGTGAGCAGGCCGGGGATGTCGCTGGGGGTATTGATGCCGTGGTCGTAGGCGGGGAAACCAGTCGTATTGATGCGTGTGTCATTCTCCACATTCAAATTGGTATTGAACTCATATTTCACACCGACATTCAGTTTGTTCCAGTTGAAATCGAGGCCGATAATCGGTGTAAGCCCCCACCCCTTCTGATCACAATCCAATTCCTTATCCTCAGTAGCTTTTGCCAGCATACCCAACAGAACTTTCTGCTGCCCGTCAGGCAATTGTGCCGCCATGGACTCGAAAGTAGCAGATGCAGGTACCATTGTCTCCGTACCCGGCATATTAATTTGGATATCACGCAGGTAGCCCGTATAATTATTGTTTACGTAGTTCATGCGACCACCGACGAAAGCAGAAAAATGTTCGTTGATCTTATATGTGACGCCCAACTGAAGCCCGTAGAAGAACTGGCTGCCCTCCATATAGCTGTCCACATTGTAGCGGTTGATACCCATACTCTGTCCGAAAACAGGCAGCATGGAGATGATGGACTCGAACGAGGCCAAGCCCTGGTTGAACGTAGCCTTACCGCCACCGCCCGTCACGGCAAAACTGCCCGAGAATACCCAATCGCCGTTCTTGTAGGCCACCTGGAAGCTGGGAATGACGGGAGCCGAAGCCTCGCCTTTGAACAGCTTGGTAGCATTACCTTCATTCTGCACGCCATAAGCAAAGGGAGCGAAGGTAGAAGTTATCTGACGCGTCTGATAGGCACTCTGAATGTTCAACGACAGATGCAAGCCATCACCGCCCTCGATGAAGGCCAGACCGGCAGGATTGGAGTAAACAGCATCGATGCGGGTCGAAGCATCACGCGCCAGCATGCGCAGAAACAAAATGTTTTGATTGGTATTTGTCAGAAATCCTCCCGCAAAGGTTGGAATTGAAACCATCAGCAGCGCTGTGCCGATTAACAAGTTTTTTCTCATTCGTTCGTTCTTTTATTGATTTGCGGGCGCAAAGGTACAACAAAATTGCACACCGACAATGGCTTTGTGCAAATAATCAATTCAAAACGGAACCGATAATTGAAAAATAAAACTGTTTCCAATGAAACGAACCATCCAATCCAAGCTTTCGTATCCCTGCCAATAAGTACATTTATTACCGCTTGACATTCTGTCAGAAAGTGACACTTTGATTTTCAAACCGCCTGAAAATCGCTTCTTTCGGAGCAAAGGACGAATCGGGCCGAAAGAACGAAGCATTAAGCACCTTACAAACTGACGGACAAACAAATAGCGAAATATTTACATTTCAACCAGCAGAAAAAAGGATGAAAAAACAACGTTTGGGGATGACAGATGCAACTTCCCAAGCCTAAACGAACCGTTTCCCCACACGAAACATACCATTTGACGAGAGAAAACAATGCTTTTTCCCACAGAAAACAGACGACTTGACGAGGGAAAAGCAACGTTTTTCCCCGCTTAAAGCAGCTTCCAGACGGCTTTCGAGCGACCATTTCCCTCATTTTCCGCGCTATTTGCCTGTTTCCGACAAAATCCGTTGTTAGCAAAAAGGACTGGATGCTATCTTTTTGTCAAGTCAAACCATCCATTTGCTAACCGACAAACTTTTTCGGCACAACGTTTGTTATTGATAGAAAACGAACATAAATCGATTCTCATAAAAATCCGTAAATCATGGCAACAACAATCGCATTCTTCGGCTCGAAGCCCTATGACGAGGCATCCTTCAACGAAAAGAACAAGGACTTCGGCTTCGAACTCCGCTTCTACAAGGGACACCTGAACAAGAACAACGTTATCTTGACGCAGGGTGTGGACGTAGTGTGCATCTTCGTAAACGATACAGCCAATGCCGAAGTCATCCGCCTGATGGCTCAAAATGGCGTCAAGCTGCTGGCCCTGCGCTGCGCGGGCTACAATAACGTTGACCTCAAGGCCGCCGCCGAGTGTGGTATCACCGTGGTGCGCGTACCCGCCTACTCGCCCTACGCCGTGGCCGAATATACCGTAGCCCTGATGCTCTCGCTCAACCGCAAGATACATCGTGCCGCATGGCGTACGCGCGAGGGCAACTTCTCCCTGCACGGCCTGCTGGGTTTCGACATGCATGGCAAGACGGCCGGCATCATCGGCACGGGCAAGATTGCCAAGAAGCTCATCAGCATCCTACGCGGCTTCGGCATGAACATCCTGGCCTACGACCTCTATCCCGACTACAACTTCGCCCGTGAGAACCAGGTGGTCTATACCACACTCGACGAGCTCTACCACAGCTCGGACATCATCTCCCTGCATTGCCCCCTGACGGAGCAGACGAAGTACCTCATCAACGACTACTCCATCAGCAAGATGAAGGACGGCGTGATGATCATCAATACCGGTCGCGGACAGCTGATCCACACCAACGCCCTCATCGAAGGATTGAAAAACAAAAAGATAGGTTCGGCCGGACTGGACGTCTATGAGGAGGAGAGCCAGTACTTCTACGAAGACCGCTCGGACAAGATCATCGACGACGACACGCTGGCCCGCCTGCTGTCGTTCAACAATGTCATCGTCACTTCCCACCAGGCTTACTTCACGCAGGAGGCCCTGAGCAATATCGCCACCACCACCCTGCAGAACGTCAAGGACTTCACACACGGTAAAGCGCTGGAGAACGAGGTAAAACTCTGAGACGGACGATAACAAACAGATGACACAGATAGGCCCAATGAATGCAATTTGATAATTTCCAGAAGAAAGAATGAAGACTTATCCTATCTGTGCCATTTGTTTGTGTCTCCCTTCCTTTCAAAAAAATCAATAAAATAACTACCTACAAGCAGAGTTTCAGCCATTTTTTCGTAATATTGCAGGGTGTACGAAGAAGACGAGCATGAAACTGGACTATATATATCACAGCGGCTTTGCCATCGAAACAAACGATGTGACTGTTCTCATCGATTATTGGAAAGATTCACCTGACGAATCCGGACAACACTTGGTATGCGACCGCCTGCTCCACAGCCCCTGCCCTTTATACGTCCTTGCCACCCACTTTCACCCCGACCATTTCAACCCCGAGGTGCTTAGCTGGCGCAATGTCCGTCCCGACATCCGTTATATATTCTCGAAAGACATCCTGAGGCATCGCCGTGCCTCGACAGACGATGCCATCTATATAAATAAAGGTGGCGTTTACGAAGACGACCATCTGCGTATCCAAGCCTTTGGTTCAACAGATGTGGGTGTTTCCTTCCTTCTCGACCTGCAAAATATCCGCCTTTTCCATGCCGGCGATCTGAACAACTGGCATTGGAGCGAAGAATCCACCCCACAGGAAATCCGCAAAGCCGAAGGCGATTACCTGGCCGAGATCCGTGACCTGCAACAGGTAGCTCCCTCGGTGGATGTTGCCCTATTTCCCGTAGATCGACGAATGGGAAAGGATTACATGCGCGGTGCCCAACAATTCGTAGAACGGATAAAAACCCGTATCTTTGTACCCATGCATTTCGGCGACGACTACGAAGGCGGTAACGCCTTTCGCCCGCAAGCCGAAACACACGGCTGTCATTTCCTCACCATCAGCCGACGAGGCCAAAGTTTTGATATTCAACTATAAAAATAAAACGCAATGAAAAGATTGACACAACTTTTATTCATGCTGTTCTTCCTCTGCCTGCCCATTGTCCTACAGGCTCAAAAGCGGGACGACAGCAAGTACCTGGCCGGTGCTGTTCCCGAAGAAGACGGCAAAGTGGTATTCAGTAAAGATTTCAGTATCCCCGGCATGTCTCAGGACGAAATCTTTGAGCGGATGCAAAAATGGATGGAACTCCGTCTGAAAAAAAACCAAAACGAAACCAGCCGTGTGGTCTATACCAACAAAGAAAAAGGCCAGATAGTCGGCATGGGCGAGGAATGGATTGTGTTCACCTCCACTGCCTTATCCCTAGATCGTACAATTATAGACTATCAACTGACCACCTATTGCCAACCGGAAAAGTGCGAGTTCCGCATCGAGAAGATCCGTTACACTTATCGTGAAGGTCGCGACCAGGAGAAATACACTGCCGAAGAATGGATTACTGACAAATATGCCTTGAACAAAAGCCAAACCAAATTGGTATTAGGATTGGCCAAATGGCGCAGAAAAACGGTAGATTTTGCAGATGAGCTTTTCAAGGAAGTAACCCAAGCCCTAAGCGTAGCAAACATCGACCAGATTGTTGTCCTGACCGATGAAGAGGAAAAGGAACTGGCAGAAAAAGAAGAAAGGAGCAAGACTGGTACAAACTCAGGGCCTACAGTCATTACGACCAAACAGCAGCCTGCAGTAGTTCCCGTTGTAGCACCTGCCGTACAACCGGAAACCGTGCAAACACCAGCCCCCACCCCGCAACAAGGTCAGTACAAGGAGGTAGCTCCCGACCAACTGCCATCCAGTGCCATCCAGATTGGTGCCGGAAAGCTGGTCATCGTCATCGGTACAGATGCTTTCAACATGACCATGATGACAGCCAATGCCGGAGGTTCGTTGGGCAAGATGTCCGGGAAGTCGGTAATCTATACCTTCCTCTCGCCCGACCAACCACACGAACAGCTTGACAAAACCGACACCTACACCGTCCGTTTCTACCCCAACGGCCAGCAAGAACCCAGCGTCGTACTGGAATGCAAGAAGTTACCCTCACAGGAACCTCTCGAAGGCCAGCCACGCATGTACATCGGTGAAATTGTGAAGGCACAGATAAAATAAAATTAAGAGAGTATATAACAAAGCACCACAGATTACACAGATTTCCACAGATGATAAATGATGAATAATAAAAACAATCTGTGACAATCCGGGTAATCTGTGGTTATACATATCCGATAAACCCTTATTCAGAACCAATTATGGAAATCAAAAGCAAATTCGACCACTTCAATATCAACGTAACCAACCTCGAACGCAGCATCGCGTTCTACGAGAAAGCCTTGGGACTGAAAGAGGACCATCGCAAGGAATCAGCCGACGGCTCGTTCACCCTGGTCTATCTGACCGATGGATGCAGTCCCTTCCTGCTGGAACTCACCTGCCTGAAAGATCATACCCAACCCTACGAACTAGGTGAAAACGAAAGCCACTTGTGCTTCCGTGTCAGCGGTGATTACGATGCTGTCCGCCAGTATCACAAAGAGAATGGCTGGGTATGCTTCGAGAACGAAGCCATGGGTTTGTACTTCATCAACGACCCCGACGATTACTGGATCGAAATTCTGCCTGCCCAATAATCCGCATTCCTCACCTGTAAACTGTAAAACCTATGAGTATAGAAGAAGCCATGATGGGCGGCATCGTCTTCAAAGGGAAAAAGGAAAAACCCAAAGGCGAAGCCAAAGTAAAAACCAAAGCCAAAAAGAAGACCTATATTACCGGCCTCCACAATTCGGGAGCCGCCAAAATGAAAGCCGAAATCCGCCGCAAGCGCGCCAACAGACATAAGAAATGATATATACCGACCTGCTGACAACCGACAAAGACCCGATGGGAGCAGCCATCCTCGACTATTTGGAACATGGACGAGCCGACAAGCTGCGCGTATTCTCTTCCCAGTTCGATGAAGACGAGATACCGGTCCGTACCCTGTTCCGCACCGAAAAGCAGATGGCCCCGCTAGAGCGGACAGCCCTGCAACTCGCTACCGGCCGCATCCTCGATATAGGTGCCGGAAGTGGTTGCCACAGCCTGGCCCTGCAAGCGGCCGGCAAGGAAGTGGAAGCCATCGACATCTCTCCGATATCGGTAGAAGCCATGCGCAAACGCGGTGTAAGGCAAGCTACACAGGCCAATCTCTTCAATGAAAGTTTTTGCGGTTCCTACGACACCCTCCTTATGCTGATGAACGGATCCGGCATCATCGGACGACTGGAGAACCTGCCCACCTTCTTCCGGAAGGCCAAACAACTTTTACGCCCCGACGGCAACATTCTGATGGACTCCAGCGACCTGCGATACCTGTATGAAGACGAAGACGGAAGTTTCGTCATCGACATCGCAGGCGACTATTACGGCGAAGTGGATTTCAGGATGCAGTACAAGGACATCATAGGCGATCCGTTCGACTGGCTCTATATCGACTTCCAGACTCTTTCCCTCTACGCCACACAAAACGGCTTCGAAGCCGAACTGGTAAAGGAAGGAAAACATTACGACTACCTGGCCCGGCTTCGCCCGAAAGCTTGAATCAGTTCTCGGCCAGCATCGCGTCTATCTTTTCGACCAAACGCTGGAATTCTTCCGGATTGTACAGACGAGTCAGCATAACGATTTTCCCGTCACGATCTATCAGTACATTGCGGGTAATACCTGCCTGTCGTTGCGCATAGAGGGCAAAGACATCAGCCCCGGGATCCAAAGCCAGCGGATAGGTCACTTTGGTAGCCTTGCCGAAAGCTATGACTTTCTCCAAAGGTTCGTCGCGGTCGATGCCCATCAGATAAAAATCTTTGTTATCCTTGTGCTTCTGCCAGATATCCTTCTCGATAAACGGCATCTCCTTGCGACACACGCCACACCAGCTGGCCGTAAACTGGAGCATCACCACCTTGCCACGCAGACCGGACAGCTTCACGCTCTGCCCGTCCGTGAGCTTTACTGTAAAATCGGGAGCCTGTTCGCCCACCTTGACAATATAACCGTTGGCGTCAGCCTGTTTCTCCTGAGCATTGCCTGACAGAGCAATCATCGCCAACAGACAGAAAAAGAATAGATTCAGTCGTTTCATATTGTTTCGAGTTTATAAATTTGTCACATTCGCAAAGATACACTTTAATCTGATTCGGGCAAAAAAGAGTCGTCATTCCGACTCCGACGAAGATCTCTTCTCTTCCTTGTTCTTCTTTTCCAAAAGCATGCTCATGAAAGCCGAACTGATAATACCCGTAGGAATGGCAATCATCGCTATGCCTATCAAGCTGATAATGCTGCTCAAAAGCCTGCCCAATGCCGTGATGGGATAGATATCTCCATAGCCCACCGTCGTAAAAGCCACGATGGCCCACCAGAATCCGTCACCTATATTGGCAAAGGCTTCCGGCTGGGCTCTCCGCTCAATGTAATACATCAATATCCCCGAAAAGCCCAACATAATGCCACAGGCCGTATAGGCAGTGATAAGTTCATCCTTTACCGTCTTGAGCACCGTACCTATCAACTGGAAAGAACGCGAATAACGGATCAGTTTGAATATAATCAGGATATAGGCCAACACCACCAGATGTACGTGCGGACTCTCCTGATACAGATAAATAACCACAAACGGAAAGACCGCCACAAAGTCAATGATGCCATAGAAGGAGAACAGATAACGCAAACGGGATTTCCAAGCATGCTCGCAATCGACATACTGAACAGGAGCTGCTATGATTCTCAAGACATATTCGATCGTAAAAACAAACGAAGCCAAGTAGTTGAATGAATACAGCCAGCTACGATAGGGAGCCGACTCTGCAAACGAACCATATACGATGGAAATGATTGAACCGATAATAAAGAACAACACAAAGTACTGGAACCATTTCTTCATCAACTGACGATGAATGGCCCTATAGACTTTTTCATGACGAATCAGTCGAGGAATCCTCCCATGCAAAGGGTTCAGGTCCAAGTGTGGCCGGGTATTCATATTCATTCTAATTTTATTAAAACACAAATATAATCAATATGAAATGAACCCAACATACATTCAATGCAAAAACTTATATCATAGGACCAAGAAAAACAAAAAAGCCCCGCCTTTCTAAAGGCAGGGCTTCTATTGGATTTCGAGGTACCTGGCGGATTCGAACCGCCGTACACGGTTTTGCAGACCGCTGACTAAGCCACTCATCCAAGGTACCAAGATCGATTTGCAAGGGGTTACTTCCCGATTGCGGATGCAAAGGTAGTACAATTTTTCTAACTACCAACTATCCGCAGCATTTTTTCTTCATTTCTTTTTTCACGGCCGCCGAAGAACAACCGCCCGAACACCCGCAAGAGCATCCGCTACAAGGATTTTCCCCTTTCCGCGATCGGCGGAAAAAGGAACGGATGCTCTTTACGATGCTCCACACACACAGCAGTACGATCAGGGCTACCGCCCAATGTTGCCAGTCGGTCATACAAACAATCCTCCTATCTGATAAACGGCAAAGGACATAATCCATGCCAATACAGTTGTATAGGCAGCCGCAAACGCCGCCCACTTCCAGCCGCCCGCCTCCTGCCTGATGGCAGCCAGCGTAGCCACACACGGAAAATAAAGCAGGATAAAAACCATATAGCCATAAGCTACCAGCGGCGTGATGGGCAGCCGTTGGGCCAAGGTCGTCTGGTCGGCTTCGGCATCATCGGCATAGAGCACGCCCAGCGAACTGACTACCAATTCCTTGGCTCCCACTCCCGAAAGGATACCGATACCCAGCTTCCAGTCGAAGCCCAATGGCTCGATAGCAGGTTCGATAGCCTTGCCGATGCGGCCGATATAGGAATTCTCCTGTTGCTGCGCCAAGTCCATCGACTCGGAAGGACGTGGATAATAGCCCAGCACCCAAATGATGATGGAGGCTACCATGATGACACCACCCATCTTGCGCAGGTATTGTGCACCCTTCTCCCACGTGTGGCGGAAGATGGCTTTCGAAGTAGGCATGCGGTAGGGAGGCAGCTCCATGACAAACGGCGTGTCGTCGCCCTTCACAAGGAAGCGGCTGAAGAGACGCGCCATGACCACGGCCAGTATAATACCCAAGCTATAAATACTCAACAACACCAGGCTGGCATGATGGGGGAAAAAGACGCCTACCAGCAACAGGTAGATGGGCAGGCGCGCACTGCACGACATCAAGGGATTGATGAGGATGGTCACCAGCCGGCTCTTGCGGTTCTCGATGGTGCGCGAAGCCAATACGGCAGGCACATTGCATCCGAAACCCATAATCAGGGGAATGAACGACTTGCCGTGCAAGCCCATCTTGTGCATTATTTTGTCCATGATGAAGGCTGCACGAGCCATGTAGCCCGAATCCTCCATCAGCGAAATAAACAGATAGAGTATCAGGATGTTGGGCAGGAAAACAATGACGCCTCCCACACCACCGATGATGCCGTCGATGAGCAAATCCTTCAACGGCCCTTCGGCCATGTTGTTGCTGATGAAGGTTCCGATGACGTTCACCAGGCTCTCAATCCAATCCTGCGGATAGGCTCCCAACACGAAAGTCACTTCGAACATCAAAAACATGAAGAGGAAGAAGATGGGAAATCCCCAGATGCGGTGGGTCACGATGGCGTCTATCACGCGCGTCATGCGCTCCTTGTCCTGATGGTTGTCCACGAACGTCTCGCGCAAGGCACCCGAGATGAAGCCATACTTGGCATCGGTGATGGCCTGCTCGCTGTCCTCGTTCATCACCTCGCGGATGCGCTGCTTCTCGCGGTCGCGCACCTTCAATATCTTGTCGCCGTTGGGCAGGGTCTTCACCATGCCCTCCAAGTCCTTGTCGTTCTCCAGCAACTTGATGGAAAGGAAACGGGTGGAGTATTTGTGACGGATGTTTTCGTTTTCGCTGATGACCAGCTTCACCGCATCGATGCTGCGCTCCAGTTCGGGGCCGTGGTTGATGTGGATGTGGCGGAAGAAGCCGCGTGGATGCTCTTCCTCTTCCTGATGGGTACCGAAAGCGTGGTCGGGCACATATTCCTTGTGCCACTGGCGGAAGTCTTCGAGGATTTCGGCGCGTACCTTTCCCTTCTTGTCGAGGAAGTCGCCTCCTTCGTAAAGGGTGATGATGACGTGGAAAAGGTTTTCCACGCCGCGGCCCGTACGGCTCACGGTGGGCAGCATCGGCACGCCGAAGAGTTCGCCCAGCTTCACGTAATCCAGCGTATTGCCGCTGGCCTCGAGCTCGTCGTACATGTTCAGCGCCACCACCATGCGGACGTTCATGTCTATCAGCTGGGTAGTCAGGTAGAGGTTGCGCTCCAGGTTGGAGGCATCGACCACGTTGATGATGATGTCCGGCGTCTCATCGATAATGTGGCGACGGACGTAGATTTCCTCGGGCGAATAGGCCGAAAGCGAATACGTGCCCGGCAGGTCGACGATGCGGAAGCGGTAGCCCTGGAAGTCGAAGAAGCCTTCCTTGGCATCGACCGTCACGCCGCTGTAGTTGCCCACATGCTCGTGTGCCCCCGAAGCGATGTTGAAGAGCGACGTCTTGCCGCAGTTCGGATTGCCCACCAGCGCCACGTTGATGGTGCGGCGCTTATCGCGCGCCAGCGTTCTCATCTCGTCCTCGGTCAGGTGGATGTCTTCCTCCAGCCCCTTGTGATAGCCGGGCTGCACGTTGTGCTCCCTCGCCTCCTGTTCACTGATGACCTCAATCATGTCGGCCTCCTGGCGGCGCAGGGAGATTTCATAGCCCATCACTTTGTAT
>DXAV01000084.1 GCA_019116805.1 Candidatus Bacteroides merdavium
TTAGGAGTTAAGCCGATAGTAAGTCAATGAGAACCGTATACACAGAGGTATTGGCTTAACTCCTTAACTTCTTAACTCCTTAACTCCCTAAAAATAATATCATTTAATTCCTGCGACTTACTTACTAATACCCTTTTCTTACAGGCTTACCCCATATTCGTGCTTAACCTCGTCCATCACAAAGACGCTTTCCAACGAACCCAGGTGCTCAATGGTTCCCAGTACGTTCAGCACGAACTGCTGGTAATATTTCATGTCCGGTGCATGAATCTTGAGCAGATAGTCAAAGCTGCCGGAGATGTTATAGCATTCGGTCACTTCCGGGATTCCACGGATGATTTGTGCGAACTCCTGCGCTATTTCCCGGTTGAGCCGTGCCATCTTGACGTGACAGAAGATAACGAATCCCTTGCCCAGTTTCTCCGCATCGAGCACGGCGATATATCTCTTGATGTATCCGTTGGCCTCCAGCCGTTTGAGACGTTCGAATACGGGTGTGGAAGACAAGCTGACACGGGCTGCAAGCTCCTTCATGGTCAGTCGGGCATTCTCCTGCAAAGTACGGAGAATCTGCAAATCGGTTTTGTCTAATGTATCCATTGCCGAAGAATATTATTCTGCCACGGGTATAAAACGAGTGGCTTTACTATAGGTTTCATCTAAAATAGGTGGCAAATTTAGGCATATTATCTAAATTTTCGATATGTCTTGTGTGATTTATCTGTATTTTATTCCTTTGCATGGAACAAATGACAAAAGTATATGGATAAAAAAAGACTTCACTTTGAAACATTGCAACTGCACGCAGGTCAGGAGCAACCTGACCCGGCAACCGGTGCACGTGCCGTGCCCATTTACCAGACCGCTTCGTATGTCTTCCGTGATGCACAGCATGCGGCCGACCGTTTTGCCTTGCGCGATGCAGGAAATATCTACGCTCGTCTTACCAATGACACACAGGCTGTGCTCGAAACCCGTATGGCTGCCTTGGAAGGCGGCGTAGCTGCGTTGGCCGTGGCATCCGGTGCTGCGGCGATAACCTATGCCTTGCAGAACATCCTCCGTCCCGGCGACCATATCGTGGCGGCTGACAACCTGTATGGAGGGTCTTATAACCTGATTGTACATACGCTGGCTGCAATGGGAATCACCCACACCATTATCTCCGTAAACGACCTTGATTCGCTTGATGCCGCCATCCGTCCGGAAACGAAAGTGGTGTTTGCCGAGACTTTCGGTAATCCCAACTCGGAGGTGACGGATATCCGCGGCGTGGCAGAAGTGGCTCACCGCCATCATGTACCGCTCCTCATTGACAATACGTTCGGCACACCTTTCCTTATCCGTCCCATCGAGCATGGGGCAGACATTGTGGTGCATTCCGCCACTAAATTTATCGGCGGTCATGGCACGACGCTTGGCGGTGTGATTGTAGACGGAGGCAGGTTTCCCTGGGCGGAATATCCGGACAAGTTCCCCACGCTGGCACATCCCGAACCTTGCTATCACGGGGCGGTTTTCACCCATGTGGCAGGGCGGGCTGCGTTCGTCACCCGCATTCGTGCCGTGCTGCTGCGGGATACCGGGGCGGCATTGGCTCCCCTCAATGCCTTTCTGCTCTTGCAAGGTCTGGAAACCCTTTCGCTCCGTGTGGAACGGCATGTGGCCAATGCGCTCAAGGTGGTGGAATTCCTGCACCGTCATCCCGCAGTGGAGCGTGTGAATCATCCCTCTCTGCCGGAGCATCCTTGCCATGCGCTCTATCAACACTATTTCCCGAACGGAGGAGGAAGCATCTTTACTTTCGAGATAAAAGGCGGGCAGGACGCCGCCTGGCGGTTTATCGACTCGTTGCAGATTTTCTCTTTACTGGCGAATGTGGCGGACGTGAAAAGCCTCGTCATCCATCCTGCCACCACCACACACTCACAACTCTCATCCGAAGAATTGGCAGCCCAGCACATTACCCCTTCCACCGTCCGGCTTTCTATCGGTACGGAGCATATCGAGGATTTGCTTGCCGACCTGGAGCAGGCACTGGAAAAAGCGAAAGGCTGCTATTCCCCATCGGAAATTGAAGAAAACCGATGAAAGATGAGGTCGGACTTGAGGCTACATCAGTTCCGGACTCATCTTTGTTAACATTTGCCCTCATTATCTCCGACAACGCCAATCCTACAGAATTAGTACCGTTCGAGCCTCTGATAACGCTTCTTGAGAATTTTAAGGAGCTGTGTCAAAATAGAAAATGGCACACAGATAACGCAGATCTAACAGATGATCGCAGATTCTTTTTTATTGATTTATAATTAAATAAATCTGTGGTCATCTGTCGCATCTGCGTGCCATTTTATATTTTGATACACTCTCTTTTTATGCTCCGTACCCTTGCCCCGTTCCCCGATTTTCCCTATCTTCGCAAAAAACATAAGAATATGATTCCGTTTATCCTTCGCCAATGGCAGGAATCAGATGCTCCCGCTTTGGCAAAATTCCTCAACAACAAAAAGATTTGGGACAACTGCCGGGACAGTTTGCCTTATCCTTATACCTCCCAAGATGCAGCCGCATTCATACGATACATCAAGGTCCAAGAGGTGCAAAATAATTATTGCATTGAAATAAATGCGGAAGCTGCCGGAAACATCAGTTTCGACAGAGGCACAGACGTGGAACGCTTTAATGCGGAAATAGGTTATTGGATTGCCGAACCCTATTGGAATAAAGGGATTATGACGCAGGCTTTGCGTCAAGCTGTCAGCGATTATTTCAGCCAAACCGATGTCGTGCGGATTTTTGCTAAGGTCTATGCCGGCAATTTTGCCTCCATGCGGGCATTGGAAAAGGCTGGTTTCCGAAAAACAGGTATTCAGCATAAAGCTTGCTTCAAAAATGGACAGTTCCTGGATTGCCATTGTTTCGAGTTGTTGAAAGAATACGCATTATAGGCATTCATCCGTCAGGATTGGCATTGCCGACAGGTTTTCCGGATATAATTTGCCAAGACGAAAGAAAAAGACTATATTTTCAACGTAAAATTTTCGTATCCTCTTTAAAGAAGAGCCTCTGCAAGCCACAAGGAGTTTGCAGGGGCTTTTCGTTGACAGGGGTATGGCAATTATCCGTAAAACCGGCATATCCTCCCGAATTTTCTATAAGCCTGTTCAGAGGCATATTCCCTACCTTTACATCCGAATCATAAAGAATGAACGTATGAAATTACTGAAGAATCTTCTGTTGTCCGCCCTGATGCTATGGGGCGGCGTATGCGCTACCTATGCGCAAGAGAAAACGACGACGGCAGGCGTGCCCGTGGTCAAGTTGAACAACGGCGTGGAGATGCCCCGGTTCGGCATCGGCACGTTCCTCCAGCCCAGCGACGAAGTGTGCGAACAGTCGTGCCTCACGGCATTGAAAGCCGGCTACCGCCACATCGACACCGCCCATGCCTATCAGGACGAGGCAGGTGTAGGCCGTGCCGTCAAGGAAAGCGGCATCCCCCGCGAGGAAATCTGGATTACCAGCAAGCTCTGGCCCACGGAATACGGTGAGGGCAAGACATTGAAAGCCATCGACGAGATGCTCGACCGGATGCAACTGGACTACATCGACCTGCTCTACGTCCACCAGCCCGTAGGCGACTTCGTTGGAGCGTGGAAAGACATGGAAAAGGCAGTGAAGATGGGCAAGGTGCGCGCCCTCGGCATCAGCAACTTCGATGCCAACGACGAAGTATGGAACACGATTATGCAGGCAGCGACCATCAAGCCCCAAGTGCTCCAGATGGAGTGCCACCCCTATGCCCAACGCTTGGAGATGCGCAAGAAAGCCGCTGCGGAAGGCATCCAGGTGGAATGTTGGTTCCCGTTGGGCGGTGCCATGAGCAATGGTGCCTTGTTCAAAGACCCTGTGATAAAGAAGATTGCCGAAGCCCACGGCAAGACTCCGGCACAGGTCATCCTGCGCTGGCACATCCAGGAAGGTTTCTCCGTCATCCCCGGTGCATCGAATCCCGACTACATCAAGGAGAACATCCAAATCTTCGACTTCCAGTTGACCGACGACGAGATGCAGCAGATGCGCTCGCTCAACAAGGAGAAGCGTTTCTTCAACGCCACGCTGGAGGATGTGGAGAAGATGGTTTGGGGGGCAAGGCTGTAGTACCTACGGACTTGTTCAGCGGTTTTCTTCGTTAGCAAATAGTTATTACGCGAAATATTGGTTGAACAAAAAATATTACGCAGATTTTGTCGCAAAAGTGTAGGAAAAAACTTACTTTTGCGCCGAATTTAAAATAGGAGATATATTATAGAGATTAATAAAGATGAAATAAAGAACGTAAGTTCTTGGACATAGAGTATTTGCTATTTATTTCTTCCACAGTAAAACGACCAAAATTTAGCTCAGAAGAAATAAAGACGTGCGAGTACACCTTAACGGGGTGTGTTCTAACGGC
The DNA here is from genome assembly GCA_019116805.1 of Candidatus Bacteroides merdavium. Lineage (GTDB taxonomy): Bacteria > Bacteroidota > Bacteroidia > Bacteroidales > Bacteroidaceae > Bacteroides > Bacteroides merdavium. The sequence continues at coordinate 4,457 of DXAV01000084.1, forward strand.
TTATTTGGTTTGGGCTTGGGTGCTTGGTCGTACCTTCTGTGGACTGAATAAGTACGGGTTCACACCTTTTTTATCTCTATATGTCTCCAGTGGTATGAATATTAATGGTGAGAAACGATGCTTATGAACTGACAACTTGAGATTTTTTTGATATTCGTGCTTCGCCGCATTTCTCTTATAGAAAAACGACCAATTTATTCTAAGCCCAGAGAAAAGTAGCAGGTGAACGTTCCCCGTTTTGATTTGTCGTGATGGGTGCGCTCTTGCTTTGCCATTTTTCCTGATGAAAGGAATGCAAAGCGAGGCGCACTTTTTTATTCACTACAAATTAAAACTTTTATGATGAACAATGAAATGCTGCAATCGAGAACGATTGCTTTTCTTCGTTTTCCCCTGATTGTGGGAGTGGTGTTGATTCATTCCAAAATGTCCGATGTGGTCATTGGGGGAGTCAAGATGGCGAATGTGACTGATTATCCTGTTTTTGAAAAATTCATGCATTTGTTTTCCGAGATTTTTCCGGCAATAGCCGTGCCTCTTTTCTTTTTCATTTCCGGCTTTCTATTTTTTTATAAAGTAGAAACTTTTGGCAAACAAACTTATATTCAGAAACTGAAGAAGCGTACTCGTACGATTCTGGTTCCTTATCTTTGTTGGAATCTGCTGATTATATTTCTCCGCTTATTTGCGGATAATTTCTTTCCCGGACTGCTTTCAGGACGGAATAAATTGACGAGTGACTATATTTGGTCGGATTGGCTGTGGACTTTTTGGAATACACAAATGATTAATCCAGATACAGCAGGTACATATCCTATTAATTATCCTTTTTGGTTCATTCGTGATCTGATGATAGTCATGTTGTTTTCTCCCATGATCTATCTCTTCGTGAAAAAACTCAAAACCTATGCTGTTTTGATATTAGGAATATGTTGGTTGTCAGGATTTTGGATTGATTGGGTGGGATTCAGTATTACTGCCTTTTTCTTTTTTGCGACAGGTGCTTATTTCAGTATTCATCAGAAGAATTTTGTGAATCTGTTGAAGTCTAAACTTATGAGTCTTACCTTGGTCTATGTTGCTTTCATTGTGGTGGAACTTTGTTTCAGGGGGGCAATTTGGATAGAATATGTACATGAAGTGGGCATCCTGTTCGGCATGGCTTTGGCCATTGGTATGACAGCTTACTTTCTTGGGAAAGAATGTTGTGACGTCAATTCTTTTCTGTCGGAAAGCAGCTTCTTTGTCTATGCTTACCATGCCATGCCATTGGCATTCATTATCAAGTTGGCATTTAGGATGATACAACCTCACTCGGGCATAACCTTATGGTTGTTGTATGTACTTTGTCCAGCAATCACTATTCTCATAGGATTGGGTATTTATTATATATTAAAGAGGTATGTCCCGCGTTTTACTGCTGTCATCACGGGAGGGCGCTGAGAGGACTTTTCTCTAATCGGACAGTCGGTATGTGCCGATTTTATTAGCCTCAAAGCCTTTAAAAGATGACGCATTGGAAAAATAAATCTCCATAAAAGTTTGTCATTCAAAATAAAATGCCTACCTTTGCACCGCTTTTTTAACAAATAACACATTATTATTTATTTAAACAAGTATGAATCAATACGAAACCGTTTTCATTTTAACTCCCGTTTTGTCTGATGCACAGATGAAGGAAGCGGTAGAGAAATTCAAAGGCATCCTTACTGCTGAAGGTGCTGAGATTATTAATGAAGAGAACTGGGGACTGAAGAAACTGGCTTATCCTATTCAGAAGAAGTCCACGGGTTTCTATCAGCTGATTGAGTTCAAGGCAGAACCTGCTGTCATTGAGAAGTTGGAAGTGAACTTCCGTCGTGATGAGCGCGTCATCCGTTTCCTGACTTTCAAGCAGGACAAGTACGCTGCCGAGTATGCTGCAAAGAGAAGAAGTATGAAATCAACTAAAAAGGAGGATTAATCATGGCACAACAAGTTCAATCGGAAATCAGATATTTAACTCCGCCCTCAGTAGACGTTAAGAAGAAAAAATATTGCCGTTTCAAGAAGAGCGGTATCAAGTACATTGACTATAAGGATCCTGAATTCCTGAAAAAGTTCTTGAACGAGCAGGGCAAGATTCTTCCGCGTCGCATTACGGGTACTTCACTGAAGTATCAGCGTCGTGTGGCTCAGGCTGTGAAGAGAGCTCGTCACTTGGCTTTGCTGCCTTATGTAACTGATTTGATGAAATAATTAGGAGGAGGAAAGTATGGAAATCATTTTGAAAGAAGACGTAATAAACCTGGGTTATAAGAATGACGTTGTAAACGTTAAGTCCGGTTATGGCCGTAACTACCTCATTCCTACGGGTAAGGCTGTCATTGCTTCTCCGGCTGCCAAGAAGATGCTGGCCGAGGAGTTGAAGCAACGTGCTCACAAGTTGGAGAAGATCAAGAAGGATGCCGAGGAATTGGCAGCCAAACTGGAGGGCGTATCGCTGAAGATCGCAACGAAAGTCAGCTCTACCGGTACCATCTTCGGCTCTGTCGGCAACATCCAGATTGCTGACGAGTTGGCCAAGTTGGGACACAACATCGATCGTAAGCTCATTGTGGTGAAAGACACCGTGAAGGAAGTGGGCAACTACAAGGCTGTTGTCAAGTTGCACAAGGAAGTATCTGTAGAGATTCCTTTCGAAGTTGTGGCCGAGGAAGAAGCTAACTAACTTATTTGTTTGTTAATGGTGCAAGAAAGAGCATATCCTTTCGGGGGTGTGCTCTCTTTTTTTGAGGGTTGGGTAGCCTGGTGTTTCTTAATGTGCCTCTTTGGGTCATCCAAAGTGCCTCTTTAAGGCCGTCAAATCCCTGTTTAGCGTGCTCAAGTCCCTTCCGGGATTCCTCGCGTAAGGACATAAAAAAAGTCTGGGTGCTTGCGCACGTCAGACTTTCAATTCTCTCTTAAGCCTATTAGCCGTCCGTATTATTCGGCAGCTACCGTAGTGTCAGCGGCAACGGAATCGTTGGCAACAGCAGCACTGTCAGTAGCAGTTGCTACTTCTTCAGTAGCGGGAGCTGCAGTTTCAGTTGCTTCAGTATTAGCGGCTTTGTTACCACCACAAGATGCGAAAGATACGGCTACAATGGCTACGGCCATCAAAACTAACTTTTTCATTTTCTTTGCTTTTTTAAAACGTAATACAATCAATTGCTTTATTAAAACGTTGCAAAGGTAGGGACTTTTTGGATATGTTGTACTACAACCTGCAATTTTTTTTATGTTTTTTTGTTGATGTCCCCTTTTCCCTGCCATTTCGTCATGGCATTGTAATAATAATGTGTACCTTTGCGCCATAGTTGCACGGATATTATATGATAGATACAAACATATTTCAGGATAAGACGGCGGTATATTATACGCTGGGCTGCAAATTGAACTTTTCGGAAACCTCCACCATCGGGTGTCTGTTGCAGGAAGCCGGCATACGGACAGCCCGGAGGGGGGAGAAGGCTGATATTTGTGTGGTGAACACGTGTTCGGTGACCGAGGTGGCTGACAAGAAGTGCCGTCAGGCCATACATAAGTTGGTGAAGCAACATCCGGGTGCCTTTGTGGTGGTGACGGGCTGTTATGCCCAGCTTAAACCGGAGGTCGTGGCCGGAATAGAGGGGGTGGATGTCGTGCTGGGTGCTGAGCAGAAGAAAGATCTTCTGCAATATTTGGGCGATTTGCAGAAAAAGGAGCGGGGAGAGGTTCATACCTCTGCGTTGAAAGACATCCGCAGCTTTGTGCCTTCATGCTCGCGCGGGGACCGTACCCGTTTTTTCCTGAAGGTGCAGGATGGATGTGATTACTTCTGTTCCTATTGTACCATTCCTTTTGCACGCGGGCGGAGCCGTAACGGCAGCATTGCTTCTCTGGTGGAGCAGGTACGTCGCGCCGTGGCCGAGGGGGGCAAGGAAATCGTACTGACCGGAGTGAACATCGGAGACTTCGGCCGTTCTACAGGTGAAACCTTTTTCGATTTGGTGAAAGCCTTGGACGAGGTGGAGGGAGTGGAGCGTTACCGCATTTCCTCCATAGAGCCCAATCTGTTGACGGATGAAATCATAGACTTTGTTTCTCGTTCCCGTCGTTTCATGCCTCATTTCCATATTCCCCTGCAGTCGGGCTGTGACGAGGTGCTGAAGTTGATGCGTCGTCGTTATGACACGGATTTGTTTGCCGTCAAGGTGGCCCGCATCAAGTCTGAGATGCCGGATGCCTTCATCGGGGTGGATGTGATTGTGGGCACACGGGGGGAAACGGAGGAGTATTTTGACCGTTCCTATGATTTCCTGCAAGGATTGGATGTGACCCAGCTGCACGTGTTCAGTTATTCCGAACGCCCCGGCACACAGGCTCTGAAGATAGACCATGCGGTGGCTCCTCAGGAGAAACATCGTCGAAGCCAGCGCTTGCTGGATTTGTCAGACCGGAAGCTTCATGCGTTTTATGACCGTCACGTGGGACTGACAATGCCTGTACTGTTGGAGCGCCCCAAGCCCGGGATGCCGATGCATGGCTTTACGCCTAATTATATCCGGGTGGAAGTGCCGCACGACGATGCGCTGGACAACCGGGTGGTAAATGTCCGGTTGGGAGAATGGAATGCCGATGCCACGGCTTTGCAAGGAGAGATATTGACAGATTGAGAAAGAATATGAAATCGAAACTGATTTATTGGCTGACCTATGCGGGGATGTGGCTTTTGGCTTCCCTGCCTTTCCCTGTTATCTATGTGCTTTCGGACGGGCTATGCTTTCTGATGCATAGGGTGGTAGGGTATCGCCGGAGGGTGGTGCGTATGAATCTTAGCAACTCCTTTCCCGAGAAAGACAAGGCCGAACTGCGAAAAATCGAGCGCGAGTTCTATCATTATCTCTGCGATTATATGCTGGAGGATATCAAGATGCTGCGTATGTCGTTTGCCGACTTGTGCCGCCGTATGGAATATGTCAACAAGGAAAAATATCTGGCCATGATCGAGAAGCATGGCGGCATCGTGTTGCTCATACCTCATTATGCCAATTTCGAGTGGATTACGGGCATGAGTTCCATCATGCACGAGGGTGATGTGCCGGTGCAAGTGTACAAGCCGCTGCGGAACCGATATATGGACCGTCTGTTTATCCGTATCCGTTCACGCTTCGGAGGATATAATGTGCCCAAACATCAGACGGCGCGCGAACTGATCAAGCTCCGCCGCGAGGGCAAACGCATAGCCGTGGGACTCATCACCGACCAGTCGCCCAATCCCAACGAGGCACACTATTGGACGACCTTCCTGCACCAGGAAACCGCCTTTATGGATGGAGGCGAGCGCATAGCCAAACTGATGGGGTTCCCGGTGTTCTATTGTGAACTTTACCGGTTGCGGCGCGGATATTGTGCCGTACACTTTGACCTGATCACCGAAACTCCCAAAGAGACGGCAGACGGAGAAATCTCAGCCAGTTTTGCCCGTCGGTTGGAGGCAACTATCCACCGGGAACCGGCTTATTGGTTTTGGTCGCACAAGCGTTGGAAATTGAAACGAAAGGATATCGTGCATCATGGATAAGGTAGCTGTCGTCATATTGAATTGGAATGGCAGCGGGATGCTCCGGCGCTTTTTGCCCGGTGTGCTGCGTTGCACTGAAGCCGATGGGGGCGTGGTATGGTTGGCCGACAATGGCTCTACGGATGATTCGGTCTCGGTCGTGTCCCGTGAGTTTCCATCAGTCCGATTGATCCGGCTGGAAAAGAACTATGGTTTTGCAGAAGGATACAACCGGGCTTTGGCGCAGGTCGCGGCCGAATACGTTGTGTTGCTCAATTCGGACGTAGAGGTGACGGAACATTGGCTTCACCCCTTGCTGGCCTATATGGAGGCGCATCCCGAGGTGGCCGCCTGCCAGCCCAAGATTCTCAGCTATCATAGCCGCGGACAGTTTGAGTATGCCGGCGCTTCCGGCGGATTCATCGACCGTTATGGATATCCATTTTGCCGAGGGCGCGTGATGAGTGAGGTGGAGGAGGACCGGGGCCAGTACGATACGGTGTCTCCTGTCTTTTGGGCATCGGGTGCTGCGCTGTTCATCCGCCGGAAAGACTATCTGGAAGCCGGAGGTCTGGACGGACGGTTCTTCGCCCACATGGAGGAGATTGACCTTTGCTGGCGTCTTCGGGCTCGTGGACGGGGCTTGGTCTGCATTCCCCGGAGTGTGGTCTATCATGTGGGGGCAGCCACGTTGAAGCGGGAGGATTCCCGCAAGACTTTTCTGAATTTCCGCAACAATCTGCTGATGCTCTACAAGAACCTGCCGGAAGCGGAACTTGTTCCCGTGATGCGTATGCGTACCTTGCTGGATTATGTGGCTGCCTTGAATTTCCTGCTCCATTTTCAATGGGCCAATGCCCGGGCAGTGCTGCGTGCCCGCCGGGCTTATCGCGCGCTGAAAGCTTCGTATGCCGCAGTCCGTGCTGAAAACAGACGTTGTGCCGTGACGGATGACATTCCCGAACGGATGTCTTTCAGCCTGCTCTGGGCGTTTTACGGGCGGGGGAAAAAGAGGTTTTCGGAAATGGATTGAAGGTATGGTGCACTTGTGGCACCCCGATTTTCTGCACGACCTTATTTCAACGCATCCAAATATGATTGACCTTTTTCGGTCAATACATACCCACCAGTCTTTAGCGAGCCTTGGTACTCTATCAAGCTCAAAGGTTCAGAAGACAGTTGTTTTATGATACGCTCTAATGTTGCTTTTGAAATGTCTATTAGTTCCAATAATGCTTTTCTTTTTATATACGGAAACTTGGAGATTTCCAATAAGACAGTCAAAGCGTTTTTATTTATAGCCTCATTTATAGCCTCATTTGTATTTTCAAATCCTTCCCAGCAAGGAATCGTCTTTTTATGCCAGGAGCATTGAAGTTGATTTCTTCTCCAGTGGGGTATGGAAGTGATCTATTGAACACTTCCTGAGCTTTCAACTGAACGCTGGGAGAGCCGTCAGTTGATCATTGGAGTAGCCTTCAATAGTTTGTTGGGCGAATCATATTTACTCTTTGGTAATCCGAAATCCCAATTTCAGAATCAGTTTCAGTGTACCCACACTGGTTCCACGGTCATACTCTTTCTCCTCTTCTGGTAATTCTTCGTAAGGAATGAGGCAAGGATGTTTTTTCTGTTTATCATTCCGCTCCGGACCATACGTCCAACCTTGTTTGATGCGAGTCTCGGCCCATACTTCGTGTACATTCTTTGCCATTTCTTCTACCAACGCTTCTAATTCTTCCGGCAGTTGGATGTCGCTGGTGTCCATAGGCTGAGGGGCATATCCGTTGGTTGTAGCATTTGCAGGAATGGTTGTATCGACCGTTTCCGCCAATCTTTCTGCCAATTGAGTTAGGAACTGCGAGGTCTTCCTCTCCACCAGTGCCTTGCATTCCCATTCGGTTCTGTCCATCAAGGCGTGGTAGAAGTCTATGATGTCCTTTCGGTTGTTCTGCATGATGTGCTCCAGTAACGTTACTTTCTTTGCTTGCTCATACAGCCTGTTCAATTCTTCATCCTCATATTTTGGGGTAGGAATGAACAGTAAACGGTCTTGGGCGTATTTCCGTAATTCTTGTGCTGTATTTGTCAGCGTCTGTTGGGACGTTTCTAAATTTCCTTCTTCTTCCAGCCTGCTTTGAACGTCTGCAAGAATCTGTTCCATCAAGTCCGAATCGAAGAACAAACGGTTAGCTTGTTCATTGATGTCGTTGAGAACTTTATCTTTCAGTTCAAGGTTGAGTTCCGGAGACAGGATGTTCTCATCGCGGGTGATGGGTTCGAAGTAATCGGTGTCAATGGAGTTGACTTTGCTCATCATGCGTTGATAAGGGGAACAGGGAAGGGTGATTACTGTGGAAATGATGGTGGTGAATGCTTTTTTATCCATATATATTTGTTCAATGTTGGTTTTATGATTAAAGGGATGTAAGAAACATCCCTTTTGAAATTGTTTGATTGTCAGTCTACTAGGAAAAGATTAATACGGTAATGAATAGTATCATACAGGATAATGCTACGATTCTACCTAAACGGTTACATTTGTCAACAAGTTGTTTGAAAGGAGCAATTTCTTCTTTGTTTAAAAAGCCATTTACTTCGAAAGAGGCAATCTTTTCTCCCAACTTAGGATAATCAAAATTAGGGTTGTTAAATGTACTTGTTTGTGATACAATAAACTTTAGCTTCTCATTTGTTTTATGCAAGTTTGCTTGTTTTATACTATTCCATTGCTGATCAAAGCTCAGAAGGCAGTCGTCTCCAGGGAATACTTTTGGCAAGTGAATTTCGAATTGTTGTAATTTTGAAGAGAAATCTATCCAAATTGAATTGAGTATTTGCTTCCTATCCTTTTTCCCCGATAAAGTTATTCTGGCCATGAATTTATGGGCGTTTCGCATAATTGAGTACAATCCAGTTCCAGCTTCATCATTGTAACACCAAGCCAATTCTCTGTATGTATTTGATGGAATTAAAACAAACAGTTGTTTGTAATTTAAGTATTCTTTGAGTTTGCTTATCTCCCAATGAAGTCCATCAGACAAGCCTTCTACAAGAATAACAGCTCTACAGTTTTTGAGAACTTCTCTCACTACTTCTTTCCATTCAGCATCTTTTGCTTGAATTTTGAGACTACCACCTGAAGGCAGGATTTCATCTGGATTTGCTAGTGAAATAATAGGGTTACTATCCAAATCTAAATTCTCACAGATTGTCTCGTCAAACACTTTGCCATTTGTAGCCGGATAGCTATCGATTTTAAAAGATCGAAGCAGTACTATTGGGGAATTATTGTGAGATAAAGCATTTAGGGATCTCGTTGATGGATATTTTAGTCTGTCTAAACGTATCAGTGACTTGGCTGCAAAGCTCATATAAAATATCATCATGATTACTATGAGAAAACATAGCGTATATATAATTGCTGGTTCTTCGAATATCCATCCAAACAATAGTAGGAACAGGTTGAAAAGCGTTGAAAGAGCGCACCATCCAATAACTTGAAATGCACACAATGTATAGTTCGTGTCTTGTGGGAACTTTCTAAACTTCCTCAAAGATTTCTTGGGTATGTTTAAAGATAGGCGCACGTAAAACCAAAAGAAAAAGACAAGTGTGGCAAAGATGCTTATGATAACAAAAGTATCTAAGTCATCAACTATGTAATAAAGTAAGAGTTTGATTGCAATATCTAAGATAATACTTGTTTTGTACAATGATATTGCAAGTGTTGGATCATTTATTCCTTTGGCTTCCAAGATGGATTGGTACCCGAACAATAACATTGCAGGGGCAAACAGAAAAATAAAGCTTGCTATCATCATTTCTCTTCAGTATTATTGGGGTTATCAATTGCATCTTGTTTGGTAGCGATTTTGTCGCTCCATTTGTTTTTATTGTACCTTATAATTATCCACAAGAGTAACATGACTCCAGCACCACAAAGAGCTTCTCCCCAATTACTTACATCGTCAAAAATGACAACAAGAATGATTATTGTAGCAAAAACAATGAAAAGTCTTTGTATTGCACTACAAAAGTTATTGACATTTGTTGCTAGCTTACTGTTGGGATAATGTTTGTATGAATAAACAAAAGGATTTAGATTCATAATAATTCCCCTGGTTTGTGTCGGGTGCAACCTTTATTTCGTTATCATTAATTTGTTAATATTATTCTATATATTCTCTTAATTTATTCTAATCCATTAGTCTTCCACAGCTCGCACAAAACCTCGCCCCCTCACTCGCCTTTGCCCCACAGTTTGTGCAGAACCTGTCTTGTCCATTCTCCGTTTCTGCTTGCTGTCCTCTCATTCCATTGGCATACGTCACTTGGGTGGCAATCTCCAATGCCTTGTCATCCAGCTTTGCCTGCGTGACAAGACCCCAGATTTGGGTAATCAGGACCGGCCAGAAGAAGAACATGGATATGACGGTAGGGATGGCCTGCTGGCCGAAGATACCCACGCTGGCTTCGAAAGCCACGTCGTTTCCTCTGGGGACAAGGGTGATGTGGAGGGCAGTACGCATGCCGAGAACGGCTTTGAACGCTCCGCCCTTGGTGATGGAAATGTCGTAGGCACCACTGTTCAGGCTGTCGGATTTCACTTCATAGCCATCGTCTTGAAATTCACCTTGAATGCGTGAAGCCATGACGGGGATGAGGGTGGCTGCCCCGTATAAAGTCTTTTTAGTATTGAAAGTTCCCATAGTGATTCTATTTGTTAATGGTTTGTAATGCGTTCAGTTGGTATACTGCATAGAGGACACTGGTTTCTGCCAGCAGTCGCTTGATTTCAAACAGTTGCGGCTCCGTGTATCGGGCTTCCATGTCTTTGAGCATGGATACAATCTTGTCAGACTGGGCTTTCACTTCTTCATCGGTGACCATGCCGTCTTCCATGATTTTCTGGAATGAATCGTTGTTGGTAACGATTTCATCAATGTTTAGGATTCCTTTTTCATTGAAAAACATAGCGCTTTAAAAATTAAAATGAAACATAAGTTGTTAATATGATGGAAAAAATGGATTTATTCATGAGCTTTTTGAAGCCACTCGTCAGCTTGTTTGGCATCTTTTGTCACGCCCCATCCGTTGCGGTAACAAATAGATAGTTGTTTCATGGCTGCGCGTGAAGGGGCGTTTTTATCAGAGGCAGCTTTCTTGTACCAATAAACAGCTTGTTCGTATTTTTTATTGTTGAAATAGTGAACCCCTAAGTTGTATTGAGCCAAGGAATATCCTTGCTTGGCGGCTTTTTCATTCCAATAAGCAGCCTTTTCATAGTCTTGCGTTGTTCCAGTTCCGTTGATGAAACAAAGTGCCAGTTGATATTGCGCCGGCGCATATCCCCATTCAGCCATTTGGGTGAATTGAGATATGGCTTGCTTATAATCCTTTTTTAGGAGGGATGTCATTGCTTTTTCAAATGAATCTTGAGAATATTTCTCTATAGTAGCTTGAATATGTTCATATCTTTTTAAAGGATCTTCTTTGTGCGTATGGAAATAGTCTTTCACCTCATTGTAATAGTGTATGCAGCTGTCTGCATTTCCTTGCAGGTCATAAAGATGACCAACCCAATAGGCGGATTTTTTATTTATGTCAAGGATGTGTCCGGCGCTCTGAATTTGCTTTGTTTCTTCTTCCAGACTTTTGAATATGGAGATTAATTCAGAGGAAGGCAATTTCTCAAAATCTTTGCAGAAGACTCCATACATGAATTTGCTGAGAAAATATTTCGTGTCATGATTTTTGTCTTCATAATATTCCATGACTTTTTGATAATTTTTCATGGCAGATAAAGGGTCTTTCTCGCTTTGTAAGTTTGCAGTTTGAAAGAGCATCTGTGCTTGATTGTCCGTGTATGGATAGCAGGCCTTGTGCACACTGATGGCTAAAAACAGAATCACGATAGTTGCTGATCCAAGTTTTGTGCATTTCAAAGAGAATATGTATTGAAGTAGTGAGAGAGGCATAATCTCGTTAATGGTTTTATGTAATCTTCTGATGGAGGATTTTTCTTCATTGGTGTCATAATATGTGATGTTCAATCCTCCATAAATGCCTTCCTTGTTATGTGAAAGTGCTTTTATGGATTCTGGCAGATTCTGTGGCCATTGGAAATCCTGTTTGGTTATAATGGGTAAGATGGGTTTATTACACTTAAGAGCATATTCTATCTCACGCCGGACCCAATTTCCTTCTTCTTGCAGGAAGTTCAAGTCACCATCATCCGGCAGCACTAATACAAATATGTGGCATTTCTCGATTTCTTCTTTTAATCGATCTGGGAATTGACGCACATAGTTGCTGTCAACATCTAAAAAAACTTGATTTACAATTTTCTTTTTCAGCAAATTGGCAATCATACGTGCCGTGGGAGAAACCTTTTGGTCTATACGGCGGTGGCTGATGAAGATTCTTCTTTTAGTCATATGAATAAGTTTTTAGTTTAAATATCCATGTCTGTTCCTTTCTGTTCCTTAAGAAGTTATACTGCCTCGCTTGTTTCAGATATACTGAACTCTTCAGAGAAGATATACTGCGTTGGCAATGTAAGTATATATTCTTTTGCATTTACTTGAGTTTATATCCGCAATGGCGGCAGAACATCCATTCCTTTTCAACAGATTTCCCGCATTGCGGGCATTTGGGTTTGGATGCTTGAGCCTTCAAGTTCGTCATTAGGTTGTGATATTGCTCAGATTTTCCCCAGGTCAGAATTTCCCGTACCCGTACTGCATTGAAGGGATGATCCAATCCCATGATGACATAAAGCTGAAGAGCCTTGTTCCAAACACCGTCCGTGCGTATTTCGTCATACTTGTCTGCTTGATTGGCCCATTCCTCCATGTTGACATTTTGGGTGATGCCTTTGGGACCTCCGGCAAAGCGGGCCATGATGCGGCTTACGACTTCGGGAGAGGTGACAATACTGGCACATCGGTCACAGGAAAGCTCGCTTTTCCGGTACCAATACAAGATGGCCAGTTTCAATGGAGTTGTCAAGGCACCCAACAGTCCTAATGAATCCATTCCATCAAGGAGATATTGAGCCATATTGTGATATAGGACGTGGCGGCATAGGATGTGTCCGCATTCGTGGGCAATGACGGCATCCAGTTCTTCATTGTCCATCATTTCCACCAGTCCGGATGTGATGGTGATGAAGATTCGGGTGTCGCCGAAAGTCCAAGCGTTAGGCATCGGATCCATTTGTAAATAGAATTCCGGCTCATCTATACCCAACTTCTCACAGATAGGTGGCAGGTGGTGGTAAAGTTCCGGCAATTGGGTGGGGGAGAGTCGGATGTTTGTGGCCATATTCATACCATATCTCAATGGCTCCAAACCTAATGACATTACTTTTCTTACCAATGTCGGAAAACCGGGTATGCTTTCTAACTGGCGCAGGGCTGCTGCGTCTTCGGGATGAATAAATTCGGCAGGTCTGATCATGGTAGATGTTTTTCTAGTTAGTATACGAATTATCTTTGAGCACACTTTGTATGTTTCTCACAATCGCTTTATCGTAGTTCTGAGAGCTTGGTAGCAATTCCTCATACGGAGCAATGTCTTTGTGTATGAACAGCGTATTTTTATTTTTTTTCAAGGTAGCCTCCAGTGGCTTTTTCGTTTTTGCATCGCCTTCCTCCAAAATAGCTTTAAATGTTAGACGTTCTGTCAGCTTGTAAGATCTGAAGCCATTCAGAAGGCGTTCTACATTCCACCGGTTATGTTCTATTTTTGCTAGAAGGTCAATGTCTTTATCCGTTAGCTTTTCTTCTATACCTATGGCCACTCCCCTTAACTTAAACGGAATGGAATTGGCTGCGTACATATTGGATTGTTGGAAAGCATATTGGTTGGCAAACCAAGGTGCAACCAATTCGCCGTCTTCGGGCATTTTTGTGAAAGGCTTACCTTTGTTTTGTAGCTTATAGAGTTGGCTGATTCTTCTGGCACGTCTCAGCCGTTCGTGATATTGTTTATCGAAAGCATCTGTTTTCATGCCAAAAGGATAAAGATGGGCATAGAGGGCTGTGTCTTTGACCATCCGCATCATTTGATTGCCTCCCGGTTGGTACACGAAAACCGGGATTTGTTTTTCACTGATGATGGCCGGCAGGAACAAAGCAGCCGATGCGTTCGTTTCGGGTTCGTTACCACAGAGGGCGATGGTCAGTACTTCGGTTTCTTCGTTACGTTCCGCACATTGTTCAAGATAGTTCCGTACTTGTGGCGTTTCTATTCCGCTGTCTATAAATTCCCATTCGATGTCTAGGAAGCCTTTAGGATCCCTTGCCAAGTCGGTATATTGTGCATCGGGAAAAGTTTCTGTGTCCAGCGTGGGATTCTCCGGATTGATGTATTGCCAGTAGGAGAGTTTCATCAGTTCGCTGAAGCGTCCTAGGAAGAAATTCATTTCCTGCCGGATATCGTTTTGAATAAAAGTAATCTTGGTTCGGAGTCCTTTGCTTGGAAAGTTGGGGAAATGGCATACATGGGCGGCAGTTGTGGCCATGGCATAGCCCATTTGAGACATTCCGACGATGACAAAGTGCACGAACTTATTGTCATCTTCATGGATGCCGTTCCTATCCAAGGCAGGATAGAACTCTCCATCCCGATAATCTCTGCTGACAAGTACACGCTGGGCGGCATTTTCCCAAGAATTGACCACGGTAAGCCGAAGCTTGTCGGTAGACGGGTTATCTTGTTTGTAGTAGAAGAACTGTATGGATGTCAGGCGGTCCAGTACCATGTAGCAGTTGATGGTGCGGCGAGAGCGGTTGCATACTTCTTTCAGTACCTCGTAACATTTCATATTGATGGAGTCATGAGCCGGTTCATCATCCTCTCCCAAGATATAAATGGCCGTGGTCTGATAGGCATCCAGCTTGTTTAGTGTCTCTTTCTGCACGCGGCTTCCGTAATAGACATAGATGTTGCGGGCCTTTTCTTTGGGAATTTCCGCAAAGACATGGGCACGTACCTCCTCTGCATCTTGGGAAGTGAGTATAACGATATCTCGTTTACCATTCTCTTCCTTTTCCAGTAGTGCTTTGATGAGATTGACCAACCAGCCTCCGGAGCCGAGAATCAAGATATGATCATCTACTTCATAGGCTATGTTTCCGTTGCGTATGCGGTCAATGCGTCTCTCCATGAAGTTGCCTATTGCATTGATAAGCAGGCAGGTGAAGGTAACGGCTCCGGCCAGTGTCACTATAAATTGGAACCATACGTTTCCGCTATTCTCCGTGGAACCGGAAAACGAACCGGGGTCCAGCAATAATTCGATAACCCTCCAACGCTCCACATGGAAGAGCGGAGAGAATGCCAGTCCGATGCCGGTTGCAATGGCCAGTATTCCAAACAGCCAACAGAATTGTTTGGCTCCGCCTTTGTATAAAGCCCTGTCAAAGTGCTTTTCCACATAATACCATATATCTTTCACCCATTTGGCGAAAGCTGATTCTACAAATTTAGTCTTTAGGTTCATAATGCAAATCAATGCTTGTGGCTACAACGATATAGTCGTATTTTTGATAATCCGTATTCCCTTTGGGTAATTTGTCCCAATCTACCAGGCATAGATGATGCTTGGTTCTTTCATTGCAGGATTTGGGGGCATCCTTCGCTTCTTCCGCAGACATGGGGAGATAACCCATCATCAGGTGTGAGGCGTTCCAACGGAGGTGTTCGCCTATCGAGACATTCATCAGCCGTGTCTTCCATTCATACTCCTCGGGCGGGTCCTGTTTGTTAATCTTGAAAGGCCATGTCGGAATGGAGGGCTTGTCGGCAATGTCGTGCAGCCCTAGCAGGATTGCTTTGGTGTAGCGATGTTGGTCGTTCGCCCGGTTTTGTTTGTCTTTCCTGTATGCTTTTCTCATTTTCAGCAATTTTGTTTCTTCGATGAAGGTGAGTTTCTCTTCATTACCGTTTTTGTTTTCTTTCTGCTCTGCGGACAGTTGTCTTTGAGATGCCTGTTCATAAGCCATGCTGAATTGTTGAGCCTTTTTCTCTTCCTCTTCATCCAATATCCATGCTTTGGTATAGATGTGTTGGGGGCTTCCGAAGTATTCGATGGCCGGATAATGGTTTTCAGCATAAGTTTCTATGACCTTTTGGAATTTATTTTCGTTTTCCGTATCGTAAAGGCGCACCAATATTTTAAATTTCTCAAAGCCGTCTGCCCGATGTTGCAAGGTGTATTCATAAATCATGGCGGCAATGCACAAGTCTCGTGAATCATTACCGGTGGCTATAACTACATAGTTCAGGGAATTGATGAGGTCGCGCAGTGTATCATTGAACAGAACCGTTCCTGTGTCACATGGGTAGAAGGTGATGTCCTCTGCATCTTCCAGGTCCGGCAGGGCAGGTATGTCCTGATACAAGTCGCCTTTTATTGTTTCCAGTTTGCTGTCAAAGATATGAAACCGTACCGGTGTCTTTTTCCCCCGATTGTCTACAAAGGCGGAAAACTCGTAAAGGAATCGCAAGACTTCCTGTCCAGTCTTGCCGAAACCGATGAGCAGTGCCGTGAACGGTTTGTCCGGCTTCACGTATCCTCGTCGGGTGTCTATGTCCACATAATTAATGGGATAGGCCACGTTGCTTTTCCGCCGGGCAAATTCCACGATGGCATCTTTGGAATCGTCAATGATGCGCAACTTGTTTTGAGTGCTTGCAGTTAAAAGCGCGGTTACCTTGTCCTCTTTAACCAGGCAGAACAACTTGTTGACCGGGGCGCAGGCTTTGCTGCCCAGCATGTTCAGCGCGGCCTGCAAATTGAACGACTCATCTTCCGTGAGGATGTAGAAATTGACATGCTCTGCTTTTTGGATGATTTTGCCCAATCTTCGGATATTCATGACACACAAGAAGCCTTCACCTTTTGTTTCCGGGGCAGATGGTGGAATAGGACTTCTCAGCAACAGATAGTGGGCACCGGCAATCTGTTTGGTAATGTTTATTTTATAGGACAACAAACCCAATATTCCACTGAACCCTTGGCCGTTCTGGAATTCTTCTTCTTTTTGCGGGAAGTCCACAAATACGATTCTTTCCCGGGTCTGTTGATAGATGTCCTTGGCCAACAGGATGCTTTTCTCGTTCAATCCCCAAAAGACATGCAGGTTGGTTTGGGATTTGTATTGCCAGGCAAATCCTCTGAGCAGATCCTTGACCCGTTTGCCAAAACAGGTGACGGCAAATATCATGCTGACGATGACCGCAAAGGCGTGTAAAAAGGCAAATAGGAACATATATGCCTGGCTTTCCCTACAATTGTTGGCAATGCCTATCAGATTCGATTTTGACAGAAACATTTCGAACGAAGAAAGCATGGAGCGTAACAGGAGCGTCAAAACATTTTCACCTGTTCCGCTATAGGCATATCCCAAATAATAGAGGGCCATACCGGATGAGAATACCAAGAAAGCTGTTTCCGGCAGAATGTCGTTGAGAAAGGTAGCTAGACTTCTTTTCTCCTTCCTTGCCAGTTCTTTCAGAAAAAAGAATAGGCAGATTGTGCAGAAAAGACAGACAATTCCGAAGAAGGTGTATATCCAATTGATATCGGACAGAACGTTGAGCAGTCGGTCTGTAATTTTTTGCAGACTGGCCAAGATTGAGCTGTCGTTTATCCATGAATATAGCTTGCTGAACAATTCGCTGTTATTATCGTCTGTTTCAGCAAAGGCAAAAGTAAACATGGCCAGCATGGATGCATATCTTTTCATGATTCTTATATTTTCTGGATGAATGCCGTCGGCACATATGCCGTTGCCACCATACAAAGCCCCTCAATCTCTATCACTACGCATTGTTGTCCCCGTACCCGTGCTACTTTTCCTACAATCCCTCGGAAGTCTCCTTCCACCACACGTACCAGGTCACCGCTCTTATATCTGCATTGTTCCGGACTGACTAGTTGGATATGTTCGTTGTCCACGCTGGTAGCACAGATGAAGTTCATCATCTCCTCGTAGGGAATGGTGAGAGGAGGATTTTTGCCTTGAGCATCGGTCTGGAAGTGGTTGTAATAATATGAAAGGTAGGAGAGGGCGGGTGTATGTTTGACGTAGGTTTCGATTTTTTCGGGAGTGGCATAGGCAAATAGGATGTTGGGAATGAGTGGTTCGAGCATTCTCGTCTTTTTGCCGTTGATATTCTTATGCACGTGATGCTGGGGAAAGTAGGTTTCCGTACCCTCTTGAGCCAGGTATTCGTGGGCTTTGTTTACCCGGGCATAGGAGACGCGCAGGACAAACCATTGTTTCGTAGGGTCCGGCGCGTATCTCACCGACACCCCTGTTGATAAGCCTTGGGCTTCGGGGGAAACGTCGGAGGCAAATCCGGCGTGTGGAGGAGAGATCCCGCCTCGTCGGGTGTCCACATTAGGCAATGTGTTCATAGTGGTTGGGGGTATCCTTTTCGGATACCGGCGCAAAAACGCCTTCATTAATTATGTCTGGCTTCTCATTTCACTGAGAGGACAGTTGCAAAGTTAGGAGAATTTATTTAAATCAGTGTTAATAATGAAAGAAAATTTGAGGGCATGGGTGATTTTTTTTGTAAGGTTATTTGCGTGCAATAGAGTCGGGCTAATGTTGTTTCGTTTTGGTCATAAGTGTAATTTTCATTTTAATCCACCTTCATTACCGCATAGTCCTCCATCCCGCCCATTTAATCCATTGAGTGCCTCCAAGGCTACTCTCTCTGAAGAATGCACGTATCCGGCCGGATAATGAAAAGGCGATTTTGATTAGGCTGCCAAGTTTGCAAAGTGCGGTGTCGCAAGGATACGTCATCTCCTTGTCCATTCGTAAGCCGGCATAGCATGAGGGGGGCAGGTATTCATGGATAAGGCCGTTTACTCTTATTTGTGTGGATTTTTACATGAATTATGGCCTTTTGAGCGTTGCCAAATCCTGCTGTTTACTACTCTTGCAAAAACACTGAACAATTACTCTCATAACACTTCACAGTTTCTCCGGAAATACTGTAGTGTTACGAGAGTAATTGTTCAGTGTTTTTTTGAAGAGGTCTCGAATTTTGTAATCATCTGGTTATTAATTAGATAGATTAAGAAATGTTTTTACAAAAATAAAATTTGTAACGAATTTTCCATATTGATGGAGTCTTTTGCATATTCAACATTTTTCTGTGTTGAAAAACGCCGGATACGGTTTGTATGGGAGGGAAGGATGGAGTGTGGGCAAAGGATGGAATTTTGGGAAAATAAGCCCCAAAAATTTTGAAATATGCATATTTTTTGCTTCTTTTGTAGAAAAACTTAATGACAGGAGTGCATCGGGTATGGAGGGCTGTCTGTAATACGTGATAATATAATAAGGAGGATGTCTTATGGAAGCAATCATGAATTTATGGGAGGAGGAAGTGGACCAGCCCTTGCCTGAGTCTGAGTATGCCTCGAAAGCGAAAGAATTTGTACAGGAATGCAGAAGTATGCTGGCTTTTATCTCGGACGGTTATAGCCGATGTGACTGGATGGGGAAGGAGGAATGGAGCCTGCGCGGTTGTGTGTTGCAGTATTTGGGTTACCGGTTGTGGCATTTGTTGGTTGGGGCCCGTGAATTGTTCGACTTGCGGCAACGCCTTTTATGCGATGAGCATTGCGCGGATTTTCAGGCGTTGGTGGAGTTGGTGGACAACCGGTGCCTGGTGCTGATCTCCAGATTGATTTGGGATGCCGAGGAAGTTTGGAAGGCAGCGGGCGGGCAATGTTTGGCCATGGATGGTGCCAAGGCGGAACTGATCCGGGTTTTGCAGGAGATGAAGCCTTGGATGAATGCCGTGCTTCGGAATGGGGAGGTGCAGAAGTTGCTTTCGGAGAAATGCATGGAGTGGAGGTTGCACTATAATGTCTTGGTGCCTGATGACAGGGTTACTCCGGTCGGTGGATATTTCCGTTCTGTATTCAAGTGTCTGATGTTGCTGGCTATTCCTTCCAGTCGGGTGGTTCCGAAAGATATGGGGGCTTTGTTTCGGAATGGTTTTAATACGTTCCGGCAGAGCAGTTACGGGGTAGCTTTTCAGGAGGCGTATGCGTTGCGGGTGAAGAAGGCACTGGAACATCGGGATGTGCCTGCCCGCCTGCAGTGGTTGGAAGAGAAGAAAATAGAGTTGCAGGAGCGGATTGCGACTTTTCTGTGCGGATTCCGGATTTCTTATAGGGGGCTGGATGAAAAAGAGATGGCTCACTTCTGCCGGAAACTTTATGCCCGCTTGAATCCGACTGTCAGGACATTCGCAGCTGAATCGGCAGCTTTGCCCCGAATGACTGACAAGGATCTCTTCCGGTACTTTTTGGGCGAGATGCAACTCCGGGTCTTGCAAGAGGAGGTCGGGCGGCAGCGATCGCAGTCCCATCGGGTAGAGGCAGAAACCGGGCGTCCGGCGGATGATACGGTGATATTCCATCCGTTGGTGGACGAACGGCGGCTGGCGGAGAGTTTCCGTTCCGTGTATACCCACTGTAGGGAGAGTGAAGAAGATGTGTTGCAGGGCAAGTGGAGCGACATGGATTTTGCGGCTTATCTGTTTGTATTGGTAGAAAAGGAGCGGCTGGGCAGAGAGGGTTTCGGGGACAATTCGAAGGCGCCTTTCTACAGGTTCGTACAGGAGAGAGTGATTGTGGGCTTGCGCATGGACCAGCGGACTTTCTATAACCGGCTGGAGAAAAAACTGAAACGATATCGGGATTATTTCCTAGACAAAGCCGGCAGACAGGAGGAGAATGCAGCGTTGGAGGCGAATGTGCACGTCCGGAATTTCCATACGATGCAGAATCTTTTCCATGGAACGGATTATGGAGAGGTTTTAAGAGAAGCTTTCAAAAGCTATAAGACAAACTGATTTTCAATAAATAAAGGGGGGATATCTTTGTGCGGGGACTTACATGGCGGTGTAGGTTCCCGTTTTTTTGCGTCCTTATGTTTCCACCTGCTTTCCAAAGCCTGATGGAATTTCCATGGAAGCGAAAACGGCTTTTCCATGCCTTAACTTTGCATCGTCAGCCAGAAGGAACCGGGGTTGACGCGAGAGAATCTATCTTTATTATTCATTCAAAAAAATGCAAAGCGATGAGATTGACATTAGTTCGTACTTACAGGCAAGGAGGGTACACATCGGGTGTCCTTTTTGCAGGCGAAGAAATGATGGCGCACACGCTGGAGCCGCCATGGCGGAACCTGCGGATGGAGCGCAAAGTGAAAGGACAGACGGCCATTCCGGAAGGCATCTACCGGGTGGTATTGGCACCCTCGACGCGCTTCGGGCGTAAGATGCCCCGTCTGTTGGATGTGCCGGGCTTCAAGGCCATTCTGATACATTGGGGAAATACCGTAGCCGACACCCAGGGGTGCATCCTGGTGGGGCGGCGGGATAAGAACGGGACCTTAAGAGACTCGCGCCGGACGTTTGAGAAACTTTATCAGCGACTGCGCCAGGCTGAAGAGGCTGAGGATTCTGTTCGGCTGATTGTGCAATGAATTGAAAACAAGTTTATTATGATGGAAACGAACCGTAAGCAAACAAAGAGCCATGGCCCGGGCAAGTGGCTCGCCGTGTTGATGAAACTGATTCGGTTCATCATCCGGCTACTGGGAAAGAGAGAAACCAACCGATAAACCATTTTTCTAAAAAAAACGACGATTATGGGAAAAATTAAACTGAAAACCAATTTACAGCGGATTGCATTCGCTGATGAGAACAAGTACATCACCTCTGCTATGCGTTATTCGACGATATCGGCAGAACAGTTGATAGAGTATGCCTGCGAAAATTCGGGTATCCCGAAGGCACAGATGGCGTCATCCTTTTATGCCATCCAGCAGCAGATTGAACAGTTTGTGCTGAACGGTCACTCGCTGGAGTTGGGCAACCTGGGTACGTTCTACCTGTCTACCCGATGCAAGGCTGTGGATACGAAGGAAGCGGCCGGGGCGGAAGCTGTTGAGGGGCTCTACCTGAGATTCCGACAAAGCAAGCGGATACGTACGTTGCTAGAAACCAACATTGACCTGACTGTGGTGACGGTGGTGCCGGGCGAAAGCGGGGAAGAGAATGACGAACAGACAGGCGGCACCGGTACAGGCACCGGAAATGAGGATGAAGAAGGCAACGAAGGTTCCTTTGGATAAGCACGCTTAGAAACTGTGGCTTATGAAGAACGTTCAAGTTGTAACGGC
>DXAV01000085.1 GCA_019116805.1 Candidatus Bacteroides merdavium
TTTTGATATTCAAGAAATTACACTTACTTTTACTTTCCAAAATGGAGGTACAAGCCGAGAATGGTGCTAAAAATCACTAACTTACACATTCTCAGATACTTGCCAACCTACCGGTTGTACCTTTTAGAGCGCTATACTATTGATAATCAACGATGTACACATACTGCATCGGCAAGTAAAATTTTGTATCCACACCATAAGACACCCGCAATCAAAAACAAAAGCACCGTCTGGATTTCAAACGATGCTTTTGCCTGTACCATCTCCTTGATGCTACCGAATGAAATGGGTAGGCGTCCAAGGCTCGCTGGGCGGTATAGGTTCGCCGCCCTGCTTCAAGTTCTTCAACAGCCAGGCCATGTTCCGACCCAGCGTACGCATAATCTGCAACCCCTCTATATCCTGAGTCGCTTCGCCAGGCAACCTTCCGTGCACGCTGTTCCAGTATTGCGACGACACCACCGGCATGTTGTTGATGGTGAAATACTTGTTCAGACGGTCGAACGTCGCACTGGCTCCCCCGCGGCGGCATACGGCTACAGAAGCCGCAGGCTTGTAGGCAAGCAGACGGCCGGCTGAATAGAACAGACGGTCGAGCAAGGCGCAGAGCGAGCCGTTGGGACCGGCATAATATACAGGCGACCCTACCACAATCCCATCTGCCGTCTCCAGCTTTTCCCTGATCTTTCCATAGAGTTCATCATTGAACACACACCGCCCCAGCTGCGCACAACGGCCGCAGGCAATGCACCCCTGCACCGCTTTGGCGCCGATGGACACAATCTCGGTCTCTACCCCATTTGCCTCCAACGCTTTGGCCACTTCCGACAAAGCGATGAATGTATTTCCCTCCTTGTGAGGACTTCCGTTAATCAGCAAAACTTTCATCTCTTTCTTGTTTTTTGTTGCAATGCAAAGATAATGAAAATGGGAAAACATAGGATACACGAAATCGCCAATAAATTATAAGGCCGGAAGAAGAAGAATGTCCCCCAAAAGAGTTATCTTGCAGGGATTTTCGAACCCATAATTTCATAGACACAGAAAAATGAAAACAGAACTCCTGCATTCCTGCCCCGAGCTGACAGACTACATCAACGAGGTAGGCTTCCTGCCCCTGCTCAGCATGGGCGTCGAAGGCTGGTCGGCCGAAGAAGTGACGGATGAAGACTGCCAATACACCCGCCTGCCCGACGGCGGATGGGAATGGCCCCTCTGGACGTGGAAGGGCGCCATCCTTCAGGAGAGCGGATGCGCCTACGGCAAGTTCTTCCAAAACAAGGCGGCCTTCATCAGCCGCGAGTGGTGGCCCGACTTCTGCAACTACCGCCGAAGCGTCTGCCCCCGACCCGAGGAAGGAAGCATCGAAGAAAGCATCCTCGACATCCTGCGGACCGAAGGAAGCCTCATCACCCGCGAGCTGCGGGCGGCATGTGGCTTCACAGGGCCGAAGATGCGGAGCCGCTTCGACGCCTACCTCACCCGCTTGGAGATGGGCGGATATATCGTGACGGAAGATTTCGTCTATCCCCACGACCGTCACGGACGGGAATATGGCTGGGGATGGTCCCTGCTCACCACGCCCGAAGCGCTCTTCGGACGCGAGGCTTGCCACCCCGACCGCACGCCGCAGGAGTCGCACGAGAGGATGCTCGGCCATTTCCAGAAGATTTTGCCAGAGGTCTCGACAAAGGTCCTCGATGCCCTACTCAAATAAGGTCTTCTCCCCCCCTCTTTTTGGGGGCGGGCCCTATCTGCCTGCGCTGCAATCGACGGCCACCTTGACAACTCCATCCAGGCGGTTCTCAAAGACGCGATAGGCCTCCTCAATGTCACGAAGCAGGAAGCGATGTGTGATAAGGGGCGTAGTGTCAATCTGTCCGTCGGCTATCAGGCGAAGAATTTCGGCACAATCGCAGCCGTCCACGCCTCCAGTCTTGAACGTGAAGTTCTTACCATACATGTCAGGCAAAGGGAGCACTTGCGGACGGTCGTAAAGGGCCACCACGGTAACAATCGCATTCGGACGGGCACACTCCCAAGCCAGGCGGAAAGTGTCATCGGCACCAGCCACTTCGATGACTACATCCGCTCCGCCATGCGCACTCTCCTGACGGACAAAATCCTTGCACTGCTCAGGCGAAACAACCTGCACGTCGGGGTAATGGGTGCGCACGAAGCGGGCCCGTTCTTCAGACTTTTCGCACACGATGATGCGGCGGGGACGCTTCAGGCGGACGCAAAGCAAGGTGCAGATGCCCGTCGGACCAGCACCGATAATAAGTACCGTGTCATCTGACTTGATTTCCGAGATGCGGGTGGCCCAAAAGCCAGTGGCCAAGATGTCGCCCACGAACAAAGCCTGCTCGTCGGTCACTCCATCGGGGATGTGGTTTAATCCCTGGTCGGCATGGGGCACACGGACATACTCCGCCTGCCCTCCGTCGATGCGACATCCCAATGCCCACCCTCCGTCAGGGTCTTCGCAATTGTTCACATAGCCGTGCCGGCAAAAGAAACATTCTCCGCAAAAGGTCTCCACATTGACCGTCACACGATCGCCAGGCTTGACGCTGTGCACCTCCGCTCCCACCTGTTCAACAACGCCCACCATTTCATGCCCCACGGTGATGCCAGACACGGCACGAGGCACGCTTCCATGCTTGATGTGCAGGTCGCTGGTACAGATGCTTCCGAGCGTGACGCGTACCAAGGCGTCATGCGGATCTTTCAAAGTCGGAACTGGTTTCTCCAATAAAGTAAACCGTCCACTCTCCACGTACGTATAGGCTAACATTTGTTCTATTTTAAGGTTCTTTTCATTCTTTCCGTCTTCTTCCATGACTTCCATCAGGGCAAATCCCTGCTCCTCAATTCCCAAAAAGCTACCGCCGAAGCAGCCGCCACATTGAGTGAATCCACTCCATGCGCCATGGGGATACGCACCACATAGTCGGCCTTGGCAATGGTTTCCGAAGGCAATCCGTCGCCCTCAGTACCCATCACGATAGCCAGCCGCGGCTCAGTCTTCAGGTCAGGATAATCCAACGGTACCGACTGGTCTGTCAGAGCCATGGCCGCCGTACGAAAGCCCATACGCCCCAACTCCTCGAGCGAACCGTCCATCCATGCCCAAGGTACGAGAAACACTGAGCCCATCGACACACGCACAGCCCGACGATTCAGAGGGTCGCACGAATTACGCGTGAGCAATACCCCGTCGATGCCTAAGGCCGCCGCCGAACGGAAGATGGCTCCGATGTTGGTCGTGTCCACCACACCATCTATGACAACAACACGATGTGCGTGCCTGCACACCTCTTCCACACTCTGCGGAACAGGACGCCGCATGGCACAAAGCACGCCACGCGTCAAGGTATAGCCCGTCAATTCGGCCAGCAGATTACGTTCGCCTGTATAAATAGGGATATCTGAACAACGGGCAACGATATCAGCCGCATCCCCCGTTATATGCTTTCGCTCGCACAAGAGCGCCAACGGTTCATAACCCGCTTCCAAAGCTACACGAATCACCTTTGGGCTCTCGACGATAAAGATACCCTTGTCTGGCTCCAGCCGATTGCGCAGCTGGGCTTCTGTGAGGGCGCCAAACACGTCCACGCCCGGATGTTCAAGAGAGGTTATTTCAATGACAGGCATACAAGTCTTTTGGATTAATGAAAACAAAGATACACATTATCTCTCAAAAGTTACGTCAAGACATAAAAAAAGCGCACCACTCAACGAATGGCACGCTTTTCTATTTATCAGGGTTTCTACTTAGACTTATTTGACTTCCTCAAAGTCAGCATCCTGCACATTATCTCCCTGCTTGCTGCTGTTCTGGCCACCTGCCTGTCCAGCGTTCATGTCAGGTCCGGCTTGTGCACCACCTTGAGCACCCGTCTGCGCATACATTTCAGCGCTGGCAGCCTGGAAGGCAGTGTTCAGTTCAGCCATGGCACTATCGATAGCAGCCAGGTCTTGCGCCTTGTGGGCATCTTTCAGCTTCTGGAGGGCAGCCTCAATAGGAGCCTTCTTGTCGGCGGGGAGCTTGTCGCCCAATTCCTTCAACTGATTTTCAGTCGTGAAAATCATGGAGTCGGCCTGGTTCAGCTTGTCGATGCGTTCCTTTTCCTTCTTGTCGGCTTCGGCATTGGCTTCTGCTTCAGCTTTCATGCGTTCGATTTCTTCCTTGCTCAAGCCGCTGGAAGCTTCGATACGGATGGCCTGTTCCTTGCCTGTAGCCTTATCCTTGGCAGATACCTTCAAGATACCGTTGGCATCGATATCGAAGGTTACCTCGATCTGAGGAACACCACGACGGGCAGGAGCGATACCAGTCAGGTTGAACTGACCGATGGACTTGTTCTGAGCAGCCATCGGACGCTCGCCTTGCAATACGTGGATGGTCACTTCCGTCTGGTTGTCGGCGGCTGTAGAGAAGGTTTCGCTCTTCTTGCAAGGGATAGTCGTGTTGGCTTCGATCAGCTTCGTCATTACGCCACCCAAGGTTTCGATACCCAAGGTCAACGGAGTAACGTCGAGCAATACGATGTCGCCCACACCAGCCTCTTTGTTCAATACGGCACCTTGTACGGCAGCACCTACGGCTACAACCTCATCGGGGTTCACACCCTTGGAAGGAACTTTGCCGAAGAAGTCTTCTACCAGCTTCTGAACGGCCGGAATACGTGAAGAACCACCTACGAGGATGACTTCATCGATATCTGAGTTGCTCAAGCCTGCGTCGCTCATAGCCTTCTTACAAGGCTCCAAGCAAGCCTGAATCAAGCCATGTGCCAAAGCTTCGAACTTAGCACGGGTCAATGTCTTAACCAAGTGCTTAGGCACACCACCTACCGGCATGATGTACGGCAGGTTGATTTCAGTAGAAGTAGAAGAAGACAACTCGATCTTGGCCTTCTCGGCTGCTTCCTTCAGACGTTGCATAGCCATCGGATCTTGAGTCAGGTCGGCACCTTCGTCGTTCTTGAACTCCTGTACCAGCCAGTCGATGATTACCTGGTCGAAGTCATCACCACCCAGGTGGGTATCACCGTTGGTTGACAATACTTCGAACACACCGCCACCGAACTCAAGGATGGAGATATCGAACGTACCACCACCAAGGTCGAATACGGCAATCTTCATATCCTTGTTAGCCTTGTCCACACCATAAGCCAATGCGGCGGCTGTCGGCTCGTTCACGATACGTTTTACGTCCAAGCCGGCAATCTGACCAGCTTCTTTCGTAGCCTGACGCTGAGAGTCGGAGAAGTAGGCCGGAACAGTGATGACAGCTTCCGTAACTTCTTGTCCCAGATAGTCTTCGGCCGTCTTCTTCATTTTCTGAAGAATCATGGCTGAGATTTCCTGCGGAGTATAGTGACGTCCGTCGATGTCAACACGCGGCATGTTGTTGTCGTTCACTACCGGATAGGGTACACGAGAGATTTCTTTCTGCACCTGCGACCAGTTTTCACCCATGAAACGCTTGATAGAATATACCGTACGTTTCGGGTTCGTGATGGCCTGACGCTTGGCAGGGTCACCAACCTTACGCTCGCCACCATCTACAAATGCCACTACAGAAGGAGTTGTACGCTTGCCTTCGCTGTTGGCAATTACTACAGGTTCGTTACCTTCGAATACGGCAACACAAGAGTTTGTAGTTCCTAAGTCAATACCAATAATTTTTCCCATGATCGTTATTATTTTTATTTGTTATTATTCAGTTTATTTCCGTCCGCCTCGTCGGCAGACGTTTCTGAAAGGACAAACGCCGTGCCAAAGGCCAAACAGCCTTATCCGAAGGTCAGAAATCTGACAAATCCTGCCAGTTTGGCAGAAATCTTCCCCTTAATCTGACGAAACGGACGGTCAACTTCCCTCCTACTCTGACAAATCACCCTAATATCTCCCCTTCGGTTCCTCCAAGGAAAACATCGCTTTCGTCGAGGGAAAGCGGCCTTTTCTGCCAAAGAAAGCAATGCTTTTCCCAAAAGAAGCAGGAAGCCGCCTCCAGAGGAAAATTTCCTTTCCTCCGAAGACGGCTTCTATACCTTTATATAATAAAATAAGACTCTGTTATCCCTTCACCAAGACCAGCACCAGTTCGCCATCCGCGTTATAGAAACCAATACCGCCTCCAGACAGACGTCCGAAAGACTTCACCTCGCCCAAAGCTTTGGTAATGCGTCCTTCCACCTCCATGTCGGGACATGCCATCATCGTGCTGATGAGGTTGGGGAAAGAAATAGCCGTCGCGTTGGCCTCATCGGTCACAAAAGCGCCGTTAATGATGTTGCACCCAGCATTGCCATGCACCTTCTTCTCGGCCACATTAATCTCTAGAAAGGGTTGCTTCTCCATGCCGTCAGGTATAGCCTCGCCGCCCGCCTGCTCTATCTTCCAGCGACCTCCCAAGTCGGCTACAGTCACTTCGGGCGCACGTTGTTGCAACACGAGGACAGGACGCTTCACCGACTTTCCACAAAGGGCCACCTGCCTGTCGTCCAGCACCTTGAACTTACGCACCTGAGCCAGGGCGGCCAGCACGTTCTTCTCGTTCACCATATCGGGGCACATCATGCGGGTACTTCCCACCTGCCCCAATTCCAATTTGCCTGGCTTAGACGAAGTGTCAAACGTACCCATCAGCCGATTGCACCCGCTATTGCCATAAACCTTGCCGCTGGTCGCGTCAAAGCCTATATAAGGGAAAGTCTGACCAGGGGCAGGGACCACCGAAGTCCCATTGATTTCTATAATATCCCATTCGCCGTTCAAAGCCGAAGTGGAAGCCGCATTCTTTGTCGAGGCACACGATGACAAGGCCACTACGGCCATTGCCATACCTAAAGTAACATAAATTTTCTTCATCGTTCTATCTGTTTAAGTTAAATTTTCAATGGCAAATATAGACAAAATAACAAGAAGACAAACATTTTGTTCCCTCGTTGGCACCAAAAGCCGAAAGTATTTAGCAGTATTTTAATGTTTATCTAAGAATTAAACAGTATATTTGCCTCAGAAAAACAAAAAACAGAACCTGATTACATTGACCAATTTAACAGAAAACAAAATGGGTAAAGTTCTAATTATCGGTGCAGGCGGTGTAGGAACCGTCGTTGCACACAAAGTCGCTCAAAATCCGGACGTGTTCACCGAAATCATGATTGCGAGCCGCACGAAGTCAAAATGTGACGCCGTCGTAAAAGCTATCGGCAACCCCAATATCAAGACCGCGCAAGTGGATGCGGACAATGTGGACGAACTGGTGGCGCTCTTCAACAGCTTCAAGC
>DXAV01000007.1 GCA_019116805.1 Candidatus Bacteroides merdavium
TGATAGATAATTGCATTATAAAAGAAACAAAGCCGTCCTTTCCGGACGAAAAGGCTATCGATCCCGGACAGGACGGCTTTCTACTGTCAGATAAAATTTCTATTTTTCCAAGGAGCATGGACGGTCTGCCACATCAGCGCCGAAAGCCTTGTTCGGTTCGCTGCCCATCTCGAAGGTCAGCGTACCTCCCTTCATAATGTCCTCGTAGCTGATGTAGCTCTTCGTGTAGGGTTTGCCGTTCAAGCGGACGGACTGGATGTACTTGTTGTCCTTGCTCACCGTCGGGGCCTCAACGGTAAAAGTCTTGCCCTGCGGCAGGTTGACCGTCACCTTCTCGAAGAGCGGGCTTCCGAAGACAAAGATTCCGTTGGACGGGTTCACCTGATAGAAGCCCAGTGCAGAGAGTACATGCCAAGCCGACATCTGGCCACAGTCCTCGTTTCCGATGATACCTTCGGGCTGGTCGGTATAGAAATTGTGCTGGATGTAGCTGATCTTCTCCGCCGTCTTCCACTGCTGTCCGGCATAGGCATAGAGATAGGCCACGTGATGGCTGGGTTCATTGCCGTGGGCATACATACCGATCAGGCCGCTGATATCGGCCGAAGCGTGTTCGCCCATGTCGCCTTCTGCCACAAAGAGCGAATCCAGTTTGCCCACAAAGCGTTCGTCGCCACCCATCAGTTCAATCAGGCCTTCGGGATGCTGGGGCACGAAGAAGGTATAGTGCCAGCCGTTGCCCTCGCAGAAGTCACCCCAACCGTGGATAGACTGGAAGGGATCGTAGGGCGTACGCCAACTGCCGTCGTTCATCTTCGGACGGATGAAGTTAATGCTCTTGTCGAAATACTCCTCATAGTAATGTCCACGCTTCAGAAAGGTCTCGTAGATGTCCTGCTTACCCATCTTCTTCGCCATCATGGCCAGTCCCCAGTCGCCTACGGCATACTCCATGGCGATGGAAGTGGCTTCGGGCATCTTGTCGCAAGGGATCCAACCTTTTTCCAGCACGTAGGGCACGCCGCGCTGCTTCTCGTACGTAGCCGAAGCGACCATCGTGTTCAAAGCACGTTCGGGGTCGAAGCCCTGAAAGCCTTTCAGGTAAGCGTCGGCAATGACGGGGATAGCACTGTAACCCGGCATCTGATTGGTTTCACCACCCACCAGCGGCCAAATGGGCAGCTTGCCCTGCTGGTCATAAATACTCAGCATGGAGTTCACCATGTCGGGCACCAGCTGCGGCTGGATGATGGTGAGCAACGGATGAAGAGTGCGGTACGTATCCCACAACGAGAAAGTGGAATAGTTGGTCCAACCGTCTGCCTTATAAATCTTATCGTCGTGACCGCGGAACTCTCCGTTCACGTCGGCATAGAGTGTCGGAGCAATGAACATGTGATACAGGCTAGTGTAGAATATCTTCTTGCCACGTTCATCGGCACTCTCCACGTCGATGCACGACAACATCTCGTTCCAACGCTTTTCGGCATCCGTACGCACCTTTTCGAAATCCCATCCGGGCTGCTCGGCTTCCATATTGGCCAGCGCATTGGCACAGCTCACGGACGACAAGGCCACCTTGAGCTGCACGTTCTTCGGATTGCCCTTGAAAGTGAGCACACCCTTCACGGCCTTGCCTGTCAGCGTATCCTGTCCGACGGGTGTGTCGTCGTCGAATACAGCGACACTCTCAATAGGCTGTTCGGACTTCAACACGAAGAACACTTTGTGCTGCGGGCTCCATCCCCTGGAGAAACGATACCCCTCTACAGTATATTCGTCCACACGCTTCAGTCCGGTCTCGAAAGCACGGTCGCCGTTGCCTTCCTTCAAATTCACCAGCAAGCGCGGCGTTCCTTCAGGATAGGTATAACGATGAATGGCCACACGGTCGGTAGCCGAAAGTTCGGCACGCACACCGTTGTCCATCAGCAGCGAATAGTAGCCGGGAGCCACTTCCTCGTTCTTGTGTGAATAGTAAGTCGAACAGGAACCTTCAATATTGTCCTGTTCGCCGCGCGCCGTACGGACCTCTCCTACATAGGGCATCAGCAGCACATCGCCCAGATCGGCACAACCCGTTCCGCTGAGGTGCGTATGGCTGAAGCCTATCAGTACGCTGTCCGAATAATGGTAGCCCGAACACCAGTCCCAGCCTTTATGAATGTTCTGCGGCCCGATCTGCACCATGCCCAGGGGAACACTGGCCCCTACAAAGACATGCCCATGCTCACCCGAACCGATGTAAGGATCGACGTAGCTGAGGTAATCCTGACCGGCAGCACTGTTTTCTTTCTGTGAAACGCATGCAGACGGCATTACAACGAGCAATCCGCATAACACCACACCTGTAGTAAATGAAAGGATTTTCATATCGTTACGATTGTTTGGTGATTATATTCATTAGAGACTGTTCAACAGATCCAGCTTGCCGTCATCAATCAGCTTGATGATAAGTTCGCCGAATAGCGTATTCTGCCAGGCAAACCATTTGCGGGTGAACTTCTCAGGATTATCCTTATGGAAAGATTCGTGCATAAAGCCAGTACCAGCATCAGTTGCCATCAACATACGGATGCATTCCTTGATCTCTTCATCATTCTGACTGGTGAAGGCCTTCATCATAATGCTCATAGGCCACACCATATCATATCCTATATGAGGACCTCCAATACCTTCGCCAGCTTTGCCTTTGAAGAAATAAGGATTGTCTTCACTCCACACAAAGCGACGTGTGTTCTGATAGACAGGATCGTCGATGTCAACATCACCCAGATAAGGCAGGGCCAGCAGGCTGGGTACATTGGCATCGTCCATCAGCATGTGGCTGCCATAGCCGTCCACCTCGAAAGCATAGACAGTGCCGTATTTCGGATGTTCGCACGTAGCATATTTCTTCAATGCCTGCTCCACTTCGTCGGCCAAGTCAGTACACTGGCGAGCCAAGTCCTGTTTTTTATTTACCTCCGTCAGAATCTCAGCTGCTTTCCGCAGGGAAGTGACGGCAAAGAAGTTGGACGGGATAAGGAAAGGCAACGTCGTGGCGTCGTCCGACGGACGGAAGATGGAAACAATCAGCCCCACCGGATTGGCAGGTGCTCCCCAGCCGTCGTTGATGGTAGTATCGGTAGCGCGTTCGGTCTTGCGCTGGAAGCGGTATGGGCCTTTGTCCTCCTTGCGCTGCTGTTCCTTGAAGGTACGCAACACGTTCTCAATCGCCTTCAGCCAGTTGTCATCGAAAATACTGGCATCGCCCGTCACCTTCCAATAGTGGTAAGCCAAACGCAGCGGATAGCACAAAGAGTCAATCTCCCATTTGCGTTCATGCAGTTCGGGCTTCATGGCTGTATAGTCGGTTTCCCACTCACTGCCTTTCGGCCCGTCGTTGAAAGCATTGGCATACGGATCGAGGATGATGCACAGAAGCTGACGGCGGATTACTCCCTCAAGCATTTCCTTCAGCTTGGGATCTTCGTTGGCAAACTGCACATAGGGCCATACCTGCGCACCTGAGTCGCGCAGCCACATGGCATGGATGTCACCCGTATAGACAAAAGTGTCGGGCTTGCCGTCCAGCATACGAAAGTGTACCGTCGTATCAAGCGTGTTAGGGAAACAATTCTCGAACATCCAGGCCAGATAAGGGTTCTTCAGCATAGCCTTTATTTCGGCAATCTTCTTCTCGATAATATCCGACTGGAACAGACGGTCTTCCATCTTGGGACGCTGGCTGATGTAGCGTCCAACGTTGTCGCGAGGTGTCGTAAATGGCACCTCCGAGAGTGGTGCAAAAGCATGAGGTATTGTCTCGGCAGCAATCGTGCCCGATGCCACTCCCGACAGGAGCAGGGCAGCTACCCATAGTTTTTTGTTTGTCATAATTTATTATATTATTTGATTACAATTTCATCGGTAAACATCCAACCCATCACTTCACGGTTCAGCAGTCCCTGGAAGTGAACATAACGGGCTTTTGCCTGACCTTCCCAACGATAGTTACGGAAGGTTAGCCGTTCCTCAGTTACGGGAACATCGGTTGCGATACGTTTCATCTCAGTAAAGTGTTGACCATCTTCGGAGAAAGAAATGACAACCTCTTTCGGAAGCCACACTTCGGGACCACGCAGCTGCAGGAAGTCTGCTTCCACCAGCTTGACATCAGTAACTTTACCCAAGTCGATAGTCACATCCACATCCTTGCACAGGAAGCCCTGCCAGCGACGGTCGCCATACGTCCAACCGCCACGCACGCCGTCGGTCAGCGTAGAGTCGCCCGAGGCCGGATAGGCCGACGACCAAGGCTGTGCATACTTCACCGGACAATGCAGTCCGAGGTGATCCACCGGCTGGAGAGACTCCGGACGCTCGCCCACCTCCTTGCTCAAGTCGAACGGATGATACCCCTGCGACTGCAACCACTTCACTTCCTTCAAGGCTGCTTCGCGGAAACGGGGCCAATCCTTGCGGTCCGGCTGGGTCCATGCAACTTCGGACAATGCCAGCAGACGCGGATAAATCATATACTCGGCATGTTCTTCGGTGGGAATATATTCTGTCCATACATTGGCCTGCACGCCTTTGATAAACGGTTTCTGTGCATCGGTCAGCTCGGCTGGAACCGGATCATACGAATAGACTTTCTCCAATGTCAGATAACCGCCAATAGCCTCGGGTTGCGAAACGGGAGCATCCTGATAAGCGTCCAGATAGCAGAATTCGCCCGGCGTCATGATAACGTCGTGTTCTGCCTTGGCAGCTGTAATACCACCCTGCTCACCCCGCCACGACATGACCGTGGCACTGGGTGCCAATCCACCTTCCAGTATTTCGTCCCAGCCTATCAGTTTCCGGCCGTGGTCATTCAAGAATTTCTCGATACGATGAATCAGGTAACTCTGCAACTCTTTCTCATCCTTCAGACCTTCCTTCCGGATACGGGCCTGACACTTTGGACACTTCTCCCAACTTCTCTTCGCCGCTTCGTCGCCGCCAATGTGAATATATTCCGAAGGGAAAAGATCCATCACTTCCAGCAACACATTCTCCAGGAAAGTGAACGTTTCATCATTGCCAATGCAAAGTTCACCGTTCTGATAAGGTTTCCCCGAACAAGACAATTGCGGGAATACGGCCAGCACTTCCTCCGAATGACCGGGCATCTCGATTTCAGGGATGACAGTGATATGCAGCTTGCGGGCATGTTCCAATATTTCACGCACATCCTCCTGAGTATAATATCCGCCTTCGGCACCGGCATCGTCTTTAAGGCAATATCTACGGTCTCCCTTCCACCAGGCTTTCCAGTTGGGATAAGGACGATAGGCCGTCTGCTCGGTCAATTGGGGATAGCGTTTGATTTCCAGACGCCAGCCGGCTCCGTCGGTCAGGTGCCAGTGGAAACGGTTCAGCTTGTAGCGGGCCATGGCGTCGAGCTGCTTCATCACGAACTCCTTCGAGCGGAAGTGGCGCGACACATCCAGATGCAGACCGCGGTAGCTGAAACGCGGATAATCGTTCACATTGACACGAGGCAGAACAAAAGCTTCATCCGCACCATCAGCTTCGGCCATCTGAAGCAACGACTGGAAGGCATAGAACAAACCTGCCGGCGTAGTAGCTTCGGCCCGTACACCATCGGCTCCAACCGCCAACGTATAACCCTCGTCAGACGAAATGCCCGGCAGAGACGCTACCACCTCAAAATGGAAAGCGGCCCCAGCATCATCGGACGCAACCAAACGAAAAGGCGAAGATGCAAGTACAGCAGCCAGATCATCCCGTTCATCTCCCGAAAGATTGGTGTAGAATGCCTCCCCCGCCGAGAAAGAATAAACACCCGAATGGAGCTCACAAACTTGTGGTTGAGGGATCAGCACAACTTCCTTTTGCCCGGACGGGGCACATCCCATCGCCAAAAGACACGACAGGAATAAAGTCAAATGATTTTTTTTCATGGTCTATAGATTAAATATGGTTTCCCTATTCTTCAGCGGCCTAAATTACAAAAAATATTTGGAATACCGCCACCTGGGATTTACAAAACCAAAAATATAATTATTAC
>DXAV01000008.1 GCA_019116805.1 Candidatus Bacteroides merdavium
GCAAAGATTTTATGCAAAAGACTGATTTACAAGTATGTTATAAAGCAGGATTTTTACGAGCGGGAAAGAAGGAAAGGGAAAGGGACACATTATAATATTTCGGGCGGGCGCGCACTGCGCGCGCGTATTACTTACCTATAGGGTTGGAAAAGAACGTGCGGAACCTGAGAACAGGGAGCAAAAGAAAGGGGAACTGGATGCGGACAAAGGAAAAACAGTGCTTCAAAGAGGAAAAAACGGTGGTTTACGGAAGAGAAAGCAATGGTTTAGAGAGGAAGAAAGTATCTCCTATCGAAGAATATTTATTCTTTTCTGAACCCTAGAAAGTTTTTCCTATAACTGAAAAAAGAAATGAAGAATTGACATAGTTGCAAATTACTATTGAATGAAAAAGTCGGCTTCTCTTGTTTCTGAACAAAAGAAGAATTAATTTTGCGCTCGTTTTCTAAAACCTTAATACTAAATTCAGAGAAGAAAATGAACGTAAAACTTAAATTCCCATCCAAACAGACAGCTATCCACGAAGCTAAAGACTACGTTATGATAGCTCTAGGCATGATATTGTACGGCATCGGATGGACCGTGTTTCTGTTGCCCAACGACATTACGACTGGCGGTGTACCAGGCATTGCCTCTATCGTCTATTTTGCCATCGGACTGCCTGTGCAATATGTTTATTTTGCCATCAATTTCATTCTATTATTATTGGCTATACGCATCCTAGGATGGAAATTCAGCATCAAAACTATCTTTGCGGTATTCACCCTAACTTTCTTTTTGTCAGCCATCCAGCAAGTAACACAAGGCATTACACTGCTTCACGACCAGCCCTTCATGGCATGTGTCATCGGTGCCTCTTTCTGCGGAAGCGGCATCGGCATCGCCTTTTCGTCGAACGGAAGTACGGGCGGTACGGATATCATCGCGGCCATCATCAATAAATACAGAGATATCACCTTGGGCAAGGTTATGCTGATATGCGACCTCATCATCATCTCGTCCAGCTATTTCGTATTAAAAGATTGGGAAAAGGTAGTATATGGATACGTAACGCTCTACATCTGCAGCTTCGTGCTCGACCAAGTGGTGAACAGCGCCCGTCAATCGGTACAGTTCTTCATTATCAGCGACAAATACGAAGAGATAGGCAAACGCATCAACGTCTATCCCCACCGCGGTGTGACGGTCATCAACGCATCGGGATTCTATACAGGCAAGGAAATCAAGATGTTGTTTATCCTGGCCAAGAAACGCGAATCGGGCATCATCTTCCATCTGATCAAGGAGATTGACCCGAATGCATTCGTATCTCAAAGCGCCGTCATCGGCGTATATGGCGAAGGTTTCGACCGCATCAAAGGGAAGTGACGGGCACGAAACGGCCTTCCCTCCACACATATTTCAGCAAGGGGCGAATGAAAGGTTTCAACACTTCATTCGCCTCTTTGTCCATGTAGCGGGGCGTAGTGAAGGTAAAGGTCAGCGTATCGCTCTTCGAAGAAAGGTCGGCCATAACCAACGGCATGTCAGCCTGGCTCAAGGCCTGCTGCACGCCATTGTCGTCCAGGGAATCGGGGACGGAAAGGAAGTCGCTCTGCGCAGGCAGCTGGATGAAGGAAGCCACAGGAAGTTCCTTCCAGTCGGGTGTATAGAAACGGACGTCACTGTCGGGCACGGGGCCGTTGACGGTAGAGACTGTACATACTACCCGTGTAGAATCGTTCACGTCCAGCATCTTCATCTGCCAGAAGCTGCGGCTTGTCATCTGCATACGGATGTAATCGGGGGTCAGTTCGGTCATTTCGGACTTCTGCCCCAACCGATTGGTCACCTCTGCTTTCATCTTGCTTTCCAGAAAATCGATGAAGTCTGCCTTGTTGACGTCGCTCAGCAAAGGCGTCAGGCTGTCGGGCATCGCCTTGAAGCACTCTTTGGCTGTCTGCCCGAACAAGGAAGCCGTGCCCAAAAGGGCTACAGATATAAAGGTATATAGTTTCTTCATTCTTTCATTCTTTATTGTCACACATTACGGGCGAGCAGGCGGCAAGCCTCCTCCAGGAAGCGGGCATCCACGTCGTCGAACGTATTGAATTCGCTGCTGTCAATATCGAGCACGCCCCACACCTCGCCCGCACCGTCCAGCAGCGGCACTACGATTTCCGAGCGCGAAAGAGAGCTGCAGGCTATGTGGCCGGGGAAAGCATCCACGTCGGGCACCACCAGCGTGCGGGCTTCCTGCCAGGCCGTGCCACAGACACCGCGTCCCTTACGGATGCGCGTACAGGCTACGGGGCCTTGGAAAGGACCCAACACCAACTCGTCGCCCACCACCCGGTAGAAACCGACCCAAAAGAACCCAAACGTCTCCTTCAACGCCGCCGCCACATTGGCCAGATTGGCCACTTCATCGGTTTCGCCCGACAGGAGTCCCTTCAGTTGGGGAAGCAACGCGGCATAACGTTCTTCTTTCGTTCCGTTGCTGATATATAAATCTTCCGCCATATAGTATCCAAATGTTATTGTCTGATTTCACGGATGCAAAGATGAGAATTAACGCGGAAAGAAACAAATCGTTTCTAAATTTATTCCTCCCGGCCTACATTTTCAAGTCCCGCCTGCTTCTGGCTGAAAAAACAATCCGAATGAAACATCCAACCGCACGATTGTAAAAATAAATATATAGCAAAGGCCAAAATCCGGCCAAGCGGCCGACAGACATATTCCGGCGCTCTTCCCGAATGTTTCAAACATTGGGGTCTTATGTTTCAAACATTCCCCCCTTATGTTTTAAACATAGGCCGTCCGGGGTTCAAACCTCGTTTTTCGGTTCCATTTGGTCCGCCCGGACATCTGTAAGAATATTTCAGCAAACCAAACAGAAAGAAAAACGTTCACTTTGCCGCCTACCGGCTGCCCAAATAGAGGAAGAACATACCGATGAGCACCAGAATGAGGTCGATTGCCTTGCTCTTCAAATTCTTCTCGTGGAAGAACAGCGCCCCGAAGAAGAAGGATACCACCACACTGCCGCGGCGCACCATCGAAACGATGGAAATCATGGAGTCTTCGTAACTGAGGGCGTAGAAATAGGCAAAATCGGCCGCACACAGAAACAGGGAAATGAAAACAATGGTCCACTTCCACCGGAAAGGGGTACTTGTCTTTCGCTGCGGATACCACAGGAGCAGGATAATGGGACACATGATGAACACCTGATAGACATTGTACCACGACTGCACCAGCATGGGATGAAGCCGCGTCATCAGGTATTTGTCGTACAGGCCGCTGACGGCACCCGCTACCGCTGCCAGCACGATGAACAGAATCCATTTGTTGTGCTTGAAGTCAATTCCCTCCTTCTTGCCTGAACGGCTCAACATAAAGAACGAAAGCACAGCCAGCAAGACACCAATCCACTGATAGAGATTCAGCCGCTCGCCAAAAAACAGCAGGGCGCCAATCAGTACCATGACGGGGCGCGTGGCATTGATGGGACCAACGATGGTAAGCGGCAAGTGTTTCATGCCAAAGTAACCGAATATCCACGATGAAAGCACGATGAACGACTTCAGTAGGATGTATTTGTGTTCTTCCCACCCGGCCACGGGCATGTCGAACATCGTCCCGCCAAGCACGTCGGGTGCCCCAAAGGACAACAGAATGAAGGGCAGAAACACCAGACTGGAGAAAACCGTATTCAGAAACAAGACAGGCAGCACGGCATTGTCGCGCAACGACTCCTTCTTGAAAGCGTCATAAAATCCCAGCAACGCGGCCGAGAGAAAAGCAAGCACTAACCACATGGGGAAAAAATATAAAATATGAAATATCAAATATTAAACAACTCTTCGGGATAGGTGACATCCACCAGGAAAAGCGCATTGCCCGGCACCGACGTACCGGCCCGGCAACGGTCTTTCTGCTCGATGACCCGACGGAAACCGTCAACGTCCATCTTGCCGCGGCCCACCTCGAGCAAGGTTCCTACCACCGCCCGAACCATGTTGCGCAAGAAGCGGTCGGCACGGATGGTAAAGACCCACGTCACGTCGTCCACCTGCATCCAGGCGGCCTCCATGATGCGGCAGTTGTTGGTCTTCACGTCCGTATGCAGCTTGCTGAAGCTGGTGAAGTCGGTATAGTCGAACAACGTCCGGGCCGCCTCGTTCATCCGGTCGAAGTCGGGGCGCTGGAAAAGTCGGCAACGATATTGCCGGTCAAAAGGATACTTGGCCGTCGTAACGTAATACTTGTACATGCGCGAAGTGGCGTCAAAGCGCGCATGTGCTTCGGGCTTCACTGCCCGCAGGCGGTACACCGAGATATCCGGCGGCAGCAGGCGGTTCAGCTTGTCGGCCATGAAAGCTTCGTCCAGCGGACCGTCGGCATCAAAATGGGCCACCATGAGCGAGGCATGCACCCCCGCATCCGTACGCCCGGCCCCCACTACGCCGACCTCACGGCGCAGCAACGTGGACAGCGCCTTTTCGAGACACTCCTGTACACTCACCCCATTGGGCTGTACCTGCCAGCCATGATAGGCCGTACCATCGTAAGCTAAATCAATGAAATATCGTTGCATCCAATAGACTTTTGGGAGGCAAAGGTACGGATAATTTTATATCTTTGCACGCGGTTTACCGAAAACCACAAAGTAAAACGACTAAAATACAAGCAATGAAAATGAAACTGTTCCAACGGGCCTTGCGCCTCCTCCCCTGCCTGCTGCTGACGGCAGGACTCGTTTCCTCCTTTGCAGGATGCAAGAAGAAAGACATGTCGATGAAGATGAACGAACCGCGTAACATCCGCGGCGTGGCCAACTTCAGCCGTACTTTCGGCGACCTGAACCAGAAACAGCTCAACGTGGCCCAAGCTATCGGCATCGAACCCATCGCCTCGCGCGAAGAGGCAGAAGGAATGACCGACCGTCTGACCTATATCGAATCCAACGAGTGCTACGCCGTTGACTCGCTCACCCACTCCATCCCCTACCTGATACCCGGTGCCGCGGCCCTGCTGGATACCATCGGACAGAATTTCCTCGACTCGCTTACGTCCAAAGGCCTCAACCCCAACCGCATCATCGTCACCTCGGTACTGCGCACGGAGAAGGACGTGAAACGCCTGCGCCGCCGCAACATCAACGCTTCCAGTAACTCCACCCATGCCTACGGCACAACATTCGACGTCAGCTGGAAACGTTTCCAAAAGGTAGAAGATGAAGATGGACGCCCCATGCAGGACGTGGGCGCCGACACTCTGAAGCTGGTCTTGGCTGAAGTATTGCGCGACTTGAAACAGGCCGACCGCTGCTATGTGAAGTACGAAATCAAGCAGGCTTGTTTCCACATCACTTCACGGAAGTAACACTTCCTAATGCAATATAAGGGTGCATTTCAGGTTCTCCAATAATGTAATCCTGACTGAATATTATTTTTAGGCACGGATTACGCGGATTTCACGGATTGACAGCTATTCATAGTTCCGTGTTTTTCCGTGTAATCCGTGCCTAATCATTTTTGATACATCCACCGACATTTTTTTCAACGCCTGAAGTTTACTCGTCCTTTTCCTCCAGCAGCTTCCACGCCAGAGGCAGGCAGGTAGCGATATCGCCGGCCGTCATACCCGTACGGCCTTGCTTGCGGGCAGCAATATCACCGGCCAGACCGTGAACATAAACACCCAGCCGGGCGGCCGTCCACGTATCATACCCTTGTGCCAACAAGGCCACAAGTACTCCCGTCAGCACATCACCGCTACCGCCCGTAGCCATGCCCGGATTACCCGTCGTATTGAACCAGCACTGGCCCGACGGAGATATCACCGCCGTATAGGCTCCCTTCAGTACAATGTGCACGCCGACATTCTTCGCCAGCTCGCGCGCCTTTGTCAGTCGTTCGTATGAGTTCTGGCATTTGCCCACCAGCCGCTCCAACTCTTTGGGATGGGGCGTCAGGATACTCCCCTCGGGCAATGCGTTCAGGCCCGAACGATGCTCGCCCAGAGCGTTCAGCGCGTCGGCATCAATGACCATCGGTGTCTGGCAGATACGTATCTGCTCCAGCACGGCGTCCACCGTCTGCGGATCGCGTCCCAGGCCGGGACCGATGCCTATGGCCTGATAGTCGTCCGTATCGGTCGGCTCGGAGAAACGAGTCTCGTTGTAGTCCAGCTCGGTCATGGCTTCGGGTACGGACGACTGTACCATGAAGTTGTTGCAGAAGGGAACATGCACGGTCAGCAACCCCACGCCCGAACGCAGACAGCCCCGTGCCGACAGGATGGAAGCCCCCGCCATGCCCTGCGAACCGGCAATGAGCAGCGCGCGGCCGAAGTTGCCTTTGTGAGCGAAACGTCCGCGCGGACGGAGCAAAGAAGGTACCTCGTCGTCATCGGCCAGTTCGAAATCGGTTTCTGCTTCTTCGATGGCTTCCTCGCTCAGGCCGATGTCCAGCAGGCGCCATTCACCGACATAAGCTTCGTTCTCGGCAAAAAGGAAAGCCAGCTTGGGCAGTTGCAGGCTCAGGGTCAGGTCGGCCCGCACAATATGGGCTGCTATATTATAGGTATTGTCCTCGCCCATCAGACCCGAAGGTACGTCGATGGCCACCACATGGGCAGGCGAGGCGTTGATGTACTTCACCACAGCGGCAAACCCTCCGCCCAACGGTTTGTTCAGCCCGCTGCCGAAGAGGCCGTCCACCACCACGTAGTCTGCCGTCAGTGTGGGAGGGGCAAACTGGGTGGAGATTTCATGGAAAGTGATGCCTTCCACCTGCAGAAGGCGTTCACGGTTCACGGCACAGTCTTCGGAAAGTTTCCCCTGCGGGTTGAAGAGGAAAACTTCCAGCCGGTAGCCCTGTTCGGCCATCAGTCGTGCCACGGCCAAAGCGTCGCCCCCATTGTTGCCGGGACCTGCAAATACAGTGAAAGGAGTGTCGGTATCGGGCCACTGCTCCATGATGGCATCAGCCAACGCCCGTGCGGCCCGCTCCATCAGGTCAATGGAGGCAATGGGCTCGTGCTCGATGGTATAGGCATCCAGCTGACGGATGCCTGAAGTCGGAAATATTTTCATAATGCCTTGCTTACAGTTTTCCACAAAAGTAGGCATTCCGATTCTATTTCGCAAATGAAAACACGTTTCATGCCACCTTTCTGAAAAATGCAAAAGGCAAAAAGGAACGCATTCACCCGATAATTCGTAACTTTGCGCCGCAAAAACAAAGACCACTCATAAATACGACCAACAAACATCCCAAAGGCCTCTATCTGATTTTCGCCACCAGTACGGCCGAGCGCTTCAGCTATTACGGTATGCGCGCCATCTTCATTCTGTTTCTCACCCAAGCCCTGTTGCTCGACACCGAGACGGCTGCCTCCATCTACGGCAGCTACACGGGCCTCGTCTATCTGACTCCACTTATCGGCGGCTACGTGGCCGACAAGTACTGGGGTATCCGCCGCTCCGTCTTTTGGGGAGCCGTGCTGATGGCCGTCGGACAGTTTCTGATGTTCTTCAGTGCCTCCATGCTCGATGCACAGGAATTGTCGAGGGGACTGATGTACGGCGGACTGACCTTCCTTATATTGGGCAACGGCTTCTTCAAGCCCACGGTATCGTCGCTCGTCGGGCAGCTGTACGAACCCGGCGACCGTCGGCTCGACTCGGCCTATACCATCTTCTATATGGGTGTCAACGTGGGTTCGTTCCTTGCTCCGCTTGTCTGCGGCTACTTTGGCGAGACGGGCAATCCGCAGGATTTCAAATGGGGCTTCCTGATTGCCGCCATCGTCACGGTGCTGACCGTCGTGCTGTTCGAGACGCAGAAGAACCGCTACCTCATCGGTCCCGACGGCCAACAGCTGGGCATCGTGCCCGATGCACGCAAAGAAACAGAAAGCACGTCCGTAAAAGCCCAGACGCCCGAGGAGGCCAGGCGCAAACGCCGCAACCTGTGGATATGCAGTGCGATGGCCGTCGTGCTGGCCCTGTTCTTCTACGGATGCTTCGGCAACGACTGGATCAGCATCGGCATCTTTACGGCCTGCATCGTCTTCCCGGCCAGCATCCTGATGGACGGCTCGCTCACCAAGATTGAGCGCGACCGCATCCTGGTCATCTACATCATCGCCTTCTTCGTCATCTTCTTCTGGGCGGCCTACGAGCAGGCAGGCGCTTCGCTCACGCTGTTTGCCTCGGAGCAGACCGACCACGTCATCTTCGGATGGGAAATGCCTGCCTCGTGGATTCAGTCGTTCAATCCTTTCTTCGTCGTCATCCTGGCAGCCGTCATGCCGGGCGTATGGGGAGCCTTGGCACGTCGGGGCATGGAACCCACGTCGCCCACCAAGCAGGCCATCGGTCTGCTGCTCCTGTCGCTGGGCTATCTGGTCATCTGTTTCGGCGTGAAGGACGTGCAGCCCGGCGTCAAGGTAAGCCTCATCTGGCTGACCGGCCTGTACTTCATCCACACGATGGGCGAGATTGCCCTTTCGCCCATCGGCCTGTCCATGGTGAACAAGCTGACACCCGTCCGCTTCGCCTCGCTGATGATGGGCATCTGGTACCTATCCACAGCCACGGCCAACAAGTTTGCCGGTACGCTCTCGGGCCTCTATCCCGAAGCGGGAAAAGTAAAGACCCTGTTGGGCTACCGCATCGAGACGATGTTCGACTTCTTTCTGGTGTTCGTCGTCATGTCGGCCGCCGCGTCGCTCATCCTCTTCCTGCTGTCGAAGAAATTGCAGAAGATGATGCACGGAGTGGAATAAATTCGCTACCTTTGCACCAATTTAATAATCACAAGTCCCATGGATAGCATACAGATCAAAGACAAGAAATTCACCGTCTCCATCAAGGAGGAGGATATACTGAAAGAAGTGAGCCGCGTGGCCGACGAAATCAACCGCGACCTGGCAGGCAAGAACCCGCTCTTCCTGAGCGTGCTGAACGGTTCGTTCATGTTCACCGCCGACCTGATGAAACGCATCACCATCCCCTGCGAGATATCGTTCGTCAAACTGGCCTCCTACCAGGGCGTGTCGTCAACGGGGGCCGTCAAGGAAGTCATCGGCATCAACGAAGACCTGAGCGGACGCACCATAGTCATCGTGGAAGACATCGTGGATACGGGCCTCACCATGCAACGCCTGCTCGAAACGCTGGGTACCCGCGGACCGAAGGAGATACACATCGCCACCCTGCTCGTCAAGCCCGAGAAGCTGAAGGTGGACCTCAACATCGAGTATGCCGCCATGCGCATTCC
Source organism: Candidatus Bacteroides merdavium (assembly GCA_019116805.1). Classification (GTDB taxonomy): domain Bacteria; phylum Bacteroidota; class Bacteroidia; order Bacteroidales; family Bacteroidaceae; genus Bacteroides; species Bacteroides merdavium. Next base: position 9,276 of record DXAV01000008.1, read on the forward strand.
CAACGACTTCATCGTGGGTTACGGACTGGATTACGACGGTTTCGGGCGGAACTATAAGGACATTTATACAGTTGTGAATGAAGAATGAGGAATGAGGAATGAAGAATGACAACCGTTCTTCATTCTCCATTCTCAATTCTTCATTCTTAATTCTTCATTCTTAATTAAAATATGCTGAACATTGTAATTTTCGGTGCCCCCGGCTCTGGCAAGGGCACACAAAGCGAGAGAATTGTAGCAAAGTATGGCATCAACCACATCTCCACGGGTGACGTGCTGCGTGCCGAAATAAAGAACGGAACCGAGCTGGGCAAGACAGCCAAGGGTTACATCGACCAGGGCCAGCTCCTCCCCGACAACCTGATTATCGACATCCTGGCTTCCACGCTGGACAGCTTCAAGGATTCGAAAGGCGTCATCTTCGACGGCTTCCCCCGCACCATCGCACAGGCCGAAGCCCTGAAGAAGATGCTGGCCGAACGCGGACAGCAGGTGAGCGTGATGCTCGACCTCGACGTGCCCGAAGACGAACTGATGAAGCGCCTCATCCTGCGCGGACAGCAGTCGGGCCGTGCCGACGACAACGAGGAAACCATCAAGAAACGCCTCACCGTTTATCACAGCCAGACCGCTCCGCTCATCGACTGGTACAAGCAGGAAGGCCTCTACGCCCACATCAACGGACTGGGCGAGCTGGAGACCATCACAGCAGACATCTGTAAGGCGGTTGATGCAGTGAAGTAAGCGCTTCTCGCTCCAAAGAAACAAAAAATGCACCCACTGCGGTGCATTTTTTGTTTTATCTTCCAGAAGGATAAGCAAACCGAAAAAGTTTCAAAAATTGTCATAACAATGAAACTACTAGTTTCAAACTTCTTCCATTTCTTGAAACCATCGATTTCATTGAACGGAACCACTGGTTTCATTGAACGAAAGCACCGATTTCATTGAACAAAAGCATCCCCCCCGAGCATACACGCAAGCACAATCTATCAACATCACTGCATTATGGAAATTTATTCGTATCTTTGCCAACGCATCTATAATATTATAGCATTATGGCAGAATCAAATTTTGTTGATTACGTAAAGATATACTGCCGCTCGGGCAAGGGCGGCCGTGGTTCCACACACATGCGCCGCGCCAAGTACGTGCCCAACGGAGGGCCTGACGGTGGCGACGGCGGACGAGGCGGGCACGTCATCCTGCGCGGGAACCGCAACTACTGGACCCTGCTCCACCTGCGCTACGACCGCCACATCATGGCCGGTCACGGCGAAAGCGGCTCCAAGAACCGCAGCTTCGGCAAAGACGGCGAGGACAAGGTCATCGAAGTTCCCTGCGGCACGGTGGTTTACAACGCCGAGACGGGCGAGTACATCTGCGACGTCACCGAGCACGGACAGGAGGTCATCCTGCTGAAAGGAGGACGCGGCGGACTGGGCAACTGGCACTTCAAGACGGCTACCCGTCAGGCTCCGCGCTTCGCACAGCCCGGCGAGCCGATGCAGGAGATGACCGTCATCATGGAGCTGAAGCTGCTGGCCGACGTCGGACTGGTGGGCTTCCCCAACGCCGGCAAGTCAACTCTGCTCTCTGCCGTATCGTCGGCCCGTCCAAAGATAGCCAACTATCCCTTCACCACGATGGAGCCCAACCTGGGCATCGTGTCCTACCGTGAAGGCAAGTCGTTCGTCATGGCCGACATCCCCGGCATCATCGAAGGAGCCAGTGAAGGCCGCGGACTGGGTCTGCGCTTCCTGCGCCACATCGAACGCAACTCGCTGTTGCTCTTCATGGTACCCGCCGACAGCGACGACATCACCAAGGAATACAACATCCTGCTGAACGAGTTGAAGAACTTCAACCCCGAAATGCTGGACAAGCAGCGCGTACTGGCCATCACCAAGTGCGACATGCTGGACCAGGAGCTGATGGACGAGATAGAGCCGACCCTGCCCCAGGACGTACCCCACGTATTCATCTCCGCCATCTCGGGCCTCGGCATCAACGTACTGAAGGATATCCTGTGGGAAGAGCTGAACAAGGAGAGCAACAAGATTGAAGGCAAGATAGAAAGCATCGCCCACCGCCCCAAGGACATGAGCCACCTGAAGGAGGAGCTGGCCGACGAAGGCGAAGACGAGGACCTCAGCATCGAGTATGTAGACGAGGACGACATCGAAGACCTCGAAGACTTCGAATACGAAGAAGAGGACTGGGAGGACGACAAGCAATGAGCCGCCTCAGCCCCGACAAACGAATGTTGGAGTATGCATTAAACGATGCATGCTCCGACATTTTTGCTTTCAGCACCACCCGCCACGGCGGCGTAAGCACAGGCACCTACGCCTCGCTGAACTGCACACCCTACACAGGCGACTCGACCGAGAACGTCCTCCGCAACCAGGAACTACTCCTGCAAGCCCTGCCGCAACGCCCCCAGAAGATCGTCATCCCCTGGCAGACGCACGGCACGGCCTTCCTCGTCATTGATGCCGACTATTTGCAGGCCGACCCGCAGACACGCCATGAACGCCTGCAAGGCATCGACGCCCTCATCACCCGCGAGCGGGGTATCTGCCTCTGCATCTCGACGGCCGACTGCATTCCTATTCTATTGTATGACCAAAGGCACCGCGCCGTCGCCGCCGTCCATGCCGGCTGGCGGGGAACAGTGAGCCGCATCGCCCTGCACACGTTGGAAAGGATGCAGGAACTCTACGGTACAGAGGGCAGGGACGTGCAGGCCGTCATCGGCCCCGGTATCTCGCTTGCCGCCTTCGAGGTGGGCGAAGAGGTGTACGAGGCCTTCCGCGCCGCCGACTTCCCCATGCCTTACATCGCCGAATGGCACAACGACACCCACAAGCATCACATCGACCTATGGGCCGCCAACCAGCTGCAACTGCTGGACTTCGGTCTGCCCGACACGCAGATAGAGACCGCCGGCATCTGTACCTATACCCGCCGTGAAGACTTCTTCTCCGCCCGCAGGCTGGGAATCAAATCGGGCAGGATGCTGTCGGGAATCATGATGAAGAGCTATGAGTGACGAGCTACAAGCTACAAGTGACAAGTAATTGCGCAACCCACTCGTCACTCGTAGCTTGTAGCTCGTAGCTAATTACAAACTAAAAACTTAAGTACTATGTACAACCTCACCGTATCCGAAGAGCTGAAATCGCGCTGCCCCGAATACCGCGGAGCAGCCGTCTATGCCGAAGTGACCAATACGCTCCACAGCGATGGACTTTGGCAGGAAATAAACGCCTTTACCGAAGAACTGCGTGCCGCCGACACGACCGAAGGCATCAAGCACCAACCCGCCATTGCCGCCACCCGCGAAGCCTACAAACGCTGCGGCAAGGACCCCAGCCGTTACCGTCCCTCTGCCGAGGCCCTACGCCGGCGTCTGCTCCGCGGGTTGGAACTCTATCAGATTGATACGCTGGTGGACCTCATCAACCTCGTCTCCCTGCGCACGGGCTACAGCATCGGAGGCTTTGATGCCGACAAGATACAGGGCACCAACCTCTGCCTGGGCATCGGACGGGCCGAAGAACCGTTCGAGGGCATCGGCCGCGGCGTGCTCAACATTGAAGGCCTGCCCGTCTTCCGCGACGCCGTGGGTGGCATCGGTACTCCCACCAGCGACAATGAACGCACCAAGATGGACGTCGGTACCCGCCACATTCTGGCCATCATCAACGGCTACGACGGCGACACGAACCGCCTGCAACAGGCTGCTGAGATGACGCAGGAACTCTTACGGAAGTATGCATCGTCCGACGGAGGAACAGTCCAGCTATTCGGATAACAGTAGTTCCCATTCAAAAAGTCCGGCAAAATCAAAGAAGTGTCCAAAGCTTTCACTAACTTTTAATAAGACAGGAGGCGGTTCGGCATAGCCAAACCAGAAAACTTCGTTTTCGTTTGTCTCTGCGCTCACCTTTCACTATCTTTGCAGTGAAAAGAGTTACAAGCTGATAACCTATATAAAGAATGATAGAAAAACTGATTGTCCTCGAAGATATCGACCCCGTCATCTTTTACGGCGTGAACAACGCCAACATGCAGTTGATAAAAGCCCTCTATCCCAAACTGCGCATTGTGGCGCGCGGCAACGTCATCAAGGTGCTGGGCGATGAAGAAGAAATGTGTGCCTTCGAAGAAAACATCGTCAAGCTGGAGAAGCATTGTGCCGAATACAACTCGCTGAAAGAGGAAGCCATCATCGACATCATCAAAGGCAATGCCCCACAGGCAGAGAAGAGTGGTAACGTCATCGTGTTCAGCGTGACGGGCAAGCCCATCATCCCCCGAAGCGAAAACCAACAGAAGCTGGTGGATGCCTTCCACAAGAACGACATGGTGTTTGCCATCGGCCCGGCCGGATCGGGCAAAACCTACACAGCCATCGCACTGGCCGTTCGTGCCTTGAAGAACAAGGAAATCAAAAAAATCATTCTCAGCCGCCCCGCCGTGGAAGCAGGCGAGAAGCTCGGCTTCCTGCCCGGCGACATGAAGGACAAGATAGACCCGTACCTGCAACCGCTCTACGACGCCTTGCAGGACATGATACCCGCCGCCAAGCTAAAGGAATACATGGAACTGAACATTATCCAAATAGCTCCGCTGGCCTTCATGCGCGGACGTACACTGAACGATGCCGTCGTCATCCTCGACGAAGCCCAGAACACCACCACCGCCCAAATCAAGATGTTCCTCACCCGCATGGGCATGAACACCAAGATGATTGTGACGGGTGACATGACACAGATTGACCTCCCCTCCTCGCAAACCTCCGGCCTCGTACAGGCCCTGAAGATACTGAAGGGTGTGAAGGGCATCAGCTTCATCGAACTGAACAAGAAGGATATCGTCCGTCACAAGCTGGTGACACAGATTGTGGAGGCATACGAGAAGTTTGAAGCAGCTACGAGCTACAAGTAAGAAAGATATAGTGAATGAAAAAGAAGGAACAAGTGGTGAGGCGACCACAGCGTCCCCTGCTCATAACTAAATAAAAAACATGGCAGAGATAAAGACACATAAAGACTTGCTCGTTTGGAAAAAAGGCATTGATTTGGTAGAGCAAATTTATAAGTTTACCAAACAATTTCCCAAAGAAGAGCTTTATGGCATCACCAATCAGATGAGACGTTGTGCAGTTTCTATCCCTGCCAATATTGCAGAAGGATCCGGACGTAAGAATAAGGCTGAATTTATACAATTTCTGCACATTGCACTCGGCTCGGCAAGCGAACTTGAGACTCATTTAATTATTTCACAGAGGCTTGGATTCCTTTCAATTAACTCATACGATGAAATAATGAATGCCCTGAACGAAATCATAAAAATGATTTGCGGACTCATAAACTCCCTAAACTCCACTCGTAGCTCGTAGCTTGTAGCTTGTAGCTCGTAGCTGACTAAAAACGAATAAACTAACAACTAAATACTAAAAGACATGAAAGCATTAACTAAAACTGATTACAACTTTCCCGGACAGAAGAGTGTCTATCACGGAAAAGTACGCGACGTGTACAACATCAACGGCGAGAAGCTCGTCATGGTAGCAACCGACCGTATCTCAGCCTTCGACGTCATCCTGCCGAAAGGTATCCCCTTCAAGGGCCAGATGCTGAACCAGATTGCCGCCAAGTTCCTCGATGCCACAACCGACATCTGCCCCAACTGGAAGCTGGCTACACCCGACCCAATGGTGACCGTCGGCGTGATGTGTGAAGGTTTCCCAGTAGAAATGATTGTACGCGGTTACCTCTGCGGTTCAGCCTGGCGTGCCTACAAGAGCGGTGTGCGCGAAATCTGTGGCGTACGTCTGCCCGAAGGCATGAAGGAAAACCAGAAGTTCCCCGAGCCCATCATCACCCCGACCACCAAAGCCGAAATCGGTGAACACGACGCCGACATCTCCAAGGAAGAAATCCTGGCCAAGGGTCTGGCTACTCCCGAAGAATATGCTCTGCTAGAGAAATATACACTGGCCCTCTTCAAGCGCGGTACAGAAATTGCAGCCGAGCGTGGCCTCATCCTGGTAGATACGAAATACGAATTCGGCAAGCACAACGGCCAGATCTATCTGATGGACGAAATCCATACACCCGACTCCAGCCGCTACTTCTACAGCGAAGGCTACGAAGAGCGTTTCGAGAAAGGCGAACCCCAGAAGCAGCTCTCCAAGGAATTCGTACGCGAATGGCTGATGGACAACGGCTTCCAGGGCAAGGAAGGCCAGCAGGTTCCCGAGATGACTGACGAAATCGTGACCTCTATCAGCGAACGCTATATCGAACTGTACGAGCACATCACCGGCGAAAAATTCGTTCGCGAAGCCGCTGAAGACATTGCTGCCCGTATCGAAAAGAATGTGACAGAATACCTGAGCAAGTAATACAAGATTACTGGAAGTATATCTGTTTCTGACATTTATTGATGCGGATTATGCGGAATAGTACGGATTTTATCATCCATATTCCACGTAATCCGCATCTGCTTTATTTATATAAGCCTGTCAGCGCAACATCACCATGCGGCGCAGGATGATTTCTTGTACTGCCTCTTCTGGCCGCCAGGCAAAAAAGAATTATCTATCAGTTCGAACCACTCGGGCAGCGCACGACTGAAGTGGCGTGCCAGGTTTTCGATGACCTTCTCGTCCATGCCCAAAGCAGTGATGGCCTTGTAACAGTCGGCTTTGCCTGCTATCCAACAGAACACCACCACCTCCCAGACATTGATTATACCTGTATGGGTATAATTTATCTATATCCATCCATATTTATACCCAAACGGGTATAGCAAAAGTATAAATCTGAGCCGATTTACAGTTCCTGTGGGAACAGAAAGTAATGGATATGTTGGAAAATACACCACAAGTGACACACGGAACTACATATTTTTTTAACTTTGCGAAAAATATGCCAACAACATGGATTATCCGCAAGAACATATCAAGCCATATGGTGAAGAAGGAACGAAGGCTGTACAGGTGGAACGCATGTTCAACCACATTGCTCCTACGTACGACCAACTGAACCATACCCTCTCGATAGGCATTGACCAAAGCTGGCGTAAGAAGGCCATCCGGATGCTCCGACCTTATAGTCCCAAGCAGATGTTGGATATAGCCACCGGCACCGGTGACTTTGCCATTCTGGCCTGTCGCGAACTACAGCCGCAATCGCTCGTCGGCGCCGACATCTCGGAAGGGATGATGGAGGTGGGCCGTGAGAAAGTACGGCAGGCAGGTCTCACGGACAAGATATCTTTCACCCGCGAAGACTGTACAGCACTTTCTTTTGCCGATGCCACGTTCGATGCAGTGACCGTCGCTTTCGGCGTCCGCAATTTCGAACATCTGGATACAGCGTTAGGCGAAATGTGCCGTGTGCTCCGTCCCGGAGGGCATCTGGTCATCCTTGAGTTGTCCACGCCCGTCCACTTTCCGATGAAGCAACTGTTCGCCCTCTACACTAAAATGGTGATGCCGCTCATTGGCAAGCTGATATCCAAGGACAACAGCGCCTACACCTACTTACCCGAAAGCATCCGCGCCTTCCCGCAAGGCGAAGTGATGCAGCAGGCTATCCGTAATGTCGGCTTTAGCCAAGTCTGCTTCCGACGGCTGACATTCGGCATCTGCACCCTATATTTTGCAACCAAATAAATCTATCAGACGATTATGGACAAATACGGTTTAATCGGTTATCCGCTGAAGCACTCATTCTCCATCGGATACTTCAATGAGAAATTTCAGGCGGAAAACATAGACGCCGAGTACGTGAACTTTGAAATTCCCCGTATCGAGGACTTCATGGAGGTGATTGAAGAAAATCCTAACTTGTGCGGACTGAACGTCACCATTCCCTATAAGGAACAAGTCATCCCCTATTTGGACGAACTGGACAAAGATACAGCCAAGATAGGAGCCGTAAACGTTATCAAAATCATCCGCCCGAGCAAGGGGAAAATAAAGCTGGTGGGGTACAATTCGGACATCATCGGCTTCACCCAATCCATTGAACCGCTGCTGCAACCCCATCACACAAAGGCCCTCATCCTAGGTACCGGTGGCGCATCGAAAGCCGTCTATCACGGTTTGGCCAACCTGGGCATTCGGAGTACCTTCGTGTCGCGCACCAAAAAGAGTGACAACATATTGACCTACAGTGAGCTGACGCCTGAGATTATGCAGGAACACACCGTCATCGTCAACACCACCCCGCTAGGCATGTATCCCAAGGTGGACTTCTGTCCCGACATCCCCTACGACCAACTGACAACAAACCACTTACTTTATGATTTGTTATACAATCCAAGTGAGACCCTCTTCATGAAGAAGGGCATGGAACGGGGAGCCACCGTAAAAAACGGACTGGAAATGCTCTTGCTCCAAGCCTTTGCCGCATGGGAAATCTGGCATAAATGACACTGATGACAATATGAGAAGAAGTATCAAATACGGATTGACCACAGTCATCGCACTAGCCGCCACACTACTGTGCGCAGGTTATTACATGCTGGGCTACGCATTGAAACCCGACGAACTCGTCACCCGTAGTCGGGACATCGAAGGCTCGCTGAGATATGTAACGGAGACATATCCCGACGTAGGCCGCTGGATGGACAGCCTGCAAACCGCAGGTGCCCTACACAACCTTTACATCGAGAACGAGGAAGGTACCCGCCTTCACGCCCTCTACGTCCCAGCCGCCGACTCCACCCGACGCACAGCAGTAATCGTCCACGGCTACACCGACAATTCCATCCGCATGATGATGATAGGTTACCTGTACAGCCGCCAGCTGGGCTACAACATCCTCCTGCCCGACCTATACGGACATGGGATGAGTGAGGGCACTGAAGTGCAAATGGGCTGGAAAGACCGCCTCGACGTGCTGCGCTGGATGGAGGAAGCCAACCACCTTTTCGGCGGAAATACGCAGATGGTAGTGCACGGCATTTCGATGGGAGCCGCCACCACCATGATGGTGTCCGGCGAAGTGGAGCACGGACTACATCAGCAGCCCTTCGTCAAGTGCTTCGTGGAGGACTGCGGTTACACCAGTGCTTGGGACGAATTCCGCGGCGAGCTGAAGAACCAGTTCCACCTGCCCGCCTTCCCCCTGCTCCACGTAGCCAGTGCTCTCTGCCGTTTGGAGTACGGCTGGACCTTCAACGAAGCTTCTGCCCTGGAGCAAGTCAAGAAATGCACCTTACCTATGCTCTTCATCCACGGCGATGCCGACACTTTCGTGCCCACCTGGATGGTCCATCCACTGTATGAAGCCAAGCCGCAACCCAAAGAGTTATGGATTGTTCCTGATGCCGAACACGCCGTAGCCTACAAAGAAAACACAGAAGCCTATACTCGCAAAGTAAGCGAATTTGTTGGAACATATATTCACTAAAAGAACAAATACACATTTTCATGAAACAAATTATACTCTCTATCCTGTTCTGTCACCTACTGGGGTTGACGACATGGGCACAAATTGTTTATACTCCTGAAAATTTGCCGAAAGTACACCTGCAAGATAAAACCCGCTATGTCTGTGACCCCGAAAACATACTCGATATAACAGCCCGCGACAGTATTGACCACATGCTTTACACCTTGGAGCAGCAAACGGGTATCCAGACTGTAGTAGCTGTAGTACCCAGTATCGGCGATGCAGACTGTTTCGATTTCTGCCATCAGCTGCTCAACTCGTGGGGAGTCGGACAAAAAGGAAAAGACAACGGTCTCGTCATCCTGCTCGTCACCGACCAACGCTGTATCCAGTTCTACACCGGCTACGGTCTTGAAGGCCCCCTGCCCGACGCTATCTGCAAACGCATCCAAACCCGCGATATGATTCCCTATCTGAAGGACGGACATTGGAGCGAAGGTATGATAGCAGGTATCCGTGCCACTTGCGCCCGCTTGGACGGTTCGATGGACAATGATGAAAAAGACAATAGCACGGGCTATATAATATTGATATTAACAGGCCTTTTTGCCATCGTGGTTTTAATTACTTTCCTTGCCGTGCGTGCTATTTCCCAATGTCCTCACTGCAAACAATATAAATTGCAACGCAGTTCCAGCCGCCTTGTATCACGCCGCAATGGAGTCAGAACGGAAGATGTAACGTACACCTGCCTCAACTGCGGCCACCAAGTGGTACGCCGCCAGCAATCTTACGATGAAAACTACCGCGGACGGAGAGGAAGCGGCGGAGGTCCTTTCATCTTCGGAAGCGGAGGTGGCGGAGGATTCAGCGGAGGCAGCTTCGGCGGAGGAACGGGAGGAGGCGGAGGTGCCGGTTCCCGGTTCTGACCTTCCCAAGAGATTGTTATTATTTTATTAATCTATCAAATTACTGAACAATATGAAGAAAGTAACCATCATCGCTATCGTGGCCGTAGTGGCCGTCATTGCCATCTGGGCCATCAGCGGCTACAACAGCCTCGTCGGCATGGACGAGAACGTCAGCAACCAGTGGGCCAACGTAGAGACGCAGTATCAGCGCCGCGCCGACCTCATCCCCAACCTGGTGAACACGGTCAAGGGTTATGCAGCCCACGAGAAAGAAACGCTGGAAGGCGTCATCGCCGCCCGCAGTCAGGCCACCCAAATCAAAGTAGATCCTACGGATCTGACGCCCGAGAAGCTCGCCGAGTATCAGAAGGCACAAGGCCAGTTGGCCACTGCCCTGGGCAAGCTGCTGGCCATCACCGAGAACTACCCTGATCTGAAGGCCAACCAGAACTTCCTGGAACTGCAGGCACAGCTCGAAGGAACAGAGAATCGTATCAACGTAGCCCGTAAGAACTTCAACGACGCGGCCAAGACTTACAACACCGCCATCCGCCGTTTCCCCAAGAACATCCTTGCCGGCATGTTCGGCTTCGACAAGCGCGCTTACTTTGAGGCTGCCGAGGGTGCCGAACAGGCGCCGCAGGTGCAGTTCTAAGTATATCCTATTAACACCATTGGGTGTCCTCTACCAAGTAACGGTCGTTTCCTTTAAAGGGAACGACCGTTACCTTTAAAGGGGAACGCCTGTTTCCTTCAATGGGAACGAGCGTTTCCACCTAATAGGAACGAGTGTTTCCTCATATAGGAAACGGCATTATCTGCCATATTACGGAGAGCGGAAGGCTGAATATCGAGAAAATGCCTGCCAATAGAGTAGGCTATCTGCCGAATAATTGTTACTTTTGCATATTCAATTGAACAAAAACACATTATCTCATGAGTAACCAACGATACATGATGCGTGGCGTAAGCGCATCGAAAGAGGATGTTCACAACGCCATCAAGAACATCGACAAGGGCATTTTCCCGCAGGCCTTCTGCAAGATTATCCCCGACATACTGGGCGGCGACCCGGAGTATTGCAACATCATGCACGCCGACGGAGCAGGCACCAAGTCCTCACTGGCCTACATGTACTGGAAGGAGACGGGCGACCTCTCGGTGTGGAAAGGCATCGCGCAGGACGCACTCATCATGAACATCGACGACCTGCTCTGCGTGGGCGCGGTGGACAACATCCTCGTTTCCTCCACCATCGGACGCAACAAGCTGCTGGTGCCGGGCGAAGTCATCTCCGCCATCATCAACGGTACGGACGAGCTGCTGGCCGAGCTGCGTGAAATGGGCGTGGGCGTCTATGCCACGGGCGGCGAGACGGCCGACGTGGGCGACCTGGTGCGCACCATCATCGTGGACTCTACCGTAACCTGCCGCATGAAGCGTAGCGATGTCATCAACAACGCCAACATCCGTCCGGGCGACGTCATCGTGGGCCTCGCCAGCTACGGACAGGCTACTTACGAGAAGGAATACAACGGCGGCATGGGCAGCAACGGCCTGACCTCGGCCCGCCACGATGTCTTTGCCAAGTACCTGGCAGAGAAATATCCGGAGAGCTACGACAAGGCTGTGCCCAACGAACTGGTGTACAGCGGCCAGCTGAAGCTGACCGACAAGGTAGAAGGCAGCCCGCTGGATGCAGGCAAGCTCGTCCTCTCGCCCACCCGTACCTATGCGCCGGTTGTCAAGAAGCTGCTCGACGCCCTGCGCCCCCAGATCCATGGCATGGTACACTGCTCGGGCGGCGCACAGACCAAGGTGCTGCACTTCGTGGGCGACAACTGCCGCGTCATCAAGGACAACCTCTTTCCCGTACCTCCCCTGTTCCGCACCATCAAGGAGCAGAGCGACACGGACTGGGCGGAGATGTACAAGGTATTCAACATGGGACACCGTCTGGAAGTTTACCTTTCGCCCGAGCATGCCGAGGAAGTCATCGCCATCTCGAAGTCGTTCAACATCGACGCACAGGTCATCGGCCGCATCGAGGAAAGCGACAAGAAGGAGCTGATCATCCGCTCGGAGTTCGGTGAGTTCAAGTACTGATTAAAACGGCCTTGCGTGCTATGGACTATGTAGTCATTATTCTGATTGTGGCGTGTGTATTGGCTTGGGGGCAATATTACCGGAGCAATACCCGTCGCAAGAAGAAATAAAGGCACGGTAAAAGAGATAAATAATTACTCCAAAGTCATGAAGACAACTCTTGGAAAGCTCATTCTGTATGTCATACTGTGGATCGTAGCAGGTGCCGCATTGAGCGTTGTAGCCACACGCATCGGTTCAGATTATCTGCACAGCCTGGCTGTCATAGGTCCGCCCATGGTGGTAGGTTACCTGTCCAGTCTCGAAGACGGAAAGGAGAAGGGCCGCCGGTTGCGGTAGTAGCGATTGGTGCTACTGACAGGCATACTCACCACTGCGTTTTGGCTGCTTGAGAAATTAGTGTAACGGAATAAATGTTTTAGGCAAGAATTATGGAACGAGAACACCAAGGTTGCCTGATAGGTATTGGCATGGTAGCCGTCTGTGGAGCTATCCTTTTTGTGGCTTACAAGTGGGATATTCCATTCCTGAAGTGCGTCTGCTACCTGTTACCGGCTCTCATCGGATCCTACATAGGTAGCCAGTATTTCAGCAACGAAGAGCAGCGGGTAAAGAACCGCTTCTCGCGCCGGACGTGGGTATTACTCATTATCGGATGCCTGGCATTAGCTGCTCTATTGGCCTGGCTACTGGAAGGGAGATTGTGGTAAAACAATAAACAGACAGAAATATGAAACATTTACTCAAAGTCATTCTCGTGGCCGTTGTCATCCTTGCCTTCTGCTTCGGCCTTTACGTCCTCAGCGACCGGTGGGATGCGCCTGTTCTCCGATTCCTGAACTACACCATCATCGGTGCAGCCACTGGAATTTACTCCGGTCCCCGTCTTGCTCCCGAAGCCGATAAGGCGAAGTATCGCATGACTCCCAGGAAATGGATACTGAGCATCGCAGGCGTAGTCGTGTTTGCGGCAGTGCTGGCGTGGCTGGTTGAGGGGAGGTTGTGGTAATAATAGAATAATACGAAATAAATGGCAGAAAACAACACCATACTGGAAAAGCTCGACGGCCTCGTGGCCCGCTTCGAGGAAGTATCGACACTGATTACCGACCCGGCAGTCATTGCCGACCAGAAGCGGTACGTCAAGCTGACGAAAGAATACAAGGAACTGGGCGACCTGATGGACGCCCGCAAGGAATACATGCAGGTATTGAACGGCATCGACGAGGCCAAGGGCATCATCGCCAACGAAACCGATGCCGAGATGCGCGACATGGCACGCGAGGAACTTGATGCCTGCCAGACGCGCCTGCCCGAACTGGAAGAGCACATCAAGCTGCTGCTCGTTCCGGCCGACCTGCAGGACAGCCGCAACGCCATCCTCGAGATACGTGGCGGTACGGGCGGCGACGAAGCGGCCATCTTTGCAGGCGACCTCTTCCGCATGTACTCCAAGTACTGCGACATCAAGGGCTGGAAGCTCGAAGTGTCCAGCGCCAACGAAGGAGCCGCCGGTGGCTTCAAGGAAATCATCTGTTCCGTCACGGGTGACAACGTGTATGGCACGCTGAAGTATGAGTCGGGCGTACACCGCGTACAGCGCGTACCGGCCACGGAGACACAGGGCCGCGTGCATACCTCGGCCGCCTCGGTAGCCGTACTGCCCGAAGCCGAAGAGTTCGACGTGGTGATCAATGAAGGCGAAATCAAGTGGGACACCTTCCGAAGCGGCGGTGCAGGCGGTCAGAACGTGAACAAGGTAGAATCGGGCGTACGTCTGCGCTACAACTGGAAGAACCCGCTGACGGGTGTCGTAGAGGAAATCCTCATCGAGTGTACCGAGACGCGCGACCAGCCCAAGAACAAGGAGCGTGCCCTCTCGCGTCTGCGCACCTTCATCTACGACAAGGAGCATCAGAAGTACATCGACGACATCGCCTCCAAACGCAAGACAATGGTCAGCACAGGCGACCGCTCGGCCAAGATACGTACCTACAACTATCCGCAGGGACGCATCACCGACCACCGCATCAACTACACCATCTATAACCTGGCCGCCTTCATGGACGGCGACATCCAGGACTGCATCGACCACCTCATCGTGGCTGAGAATGCGGAACGGTTGAAGGAAAGCGAGCTGTGAGGCAGCTACGAGTGATGAGCTACAAGCTACGAGTGACGAGCTACGAGTGCCTCCTTACCACATGTAAAACTCCAACAATAACCAAGAGCTGCAAAGCCGCACGCTACATACCCGTAGTTCGTAACTTGTAGCTCATAACTATAAAAGACATGAACAAGCAACAACTCTTTGAAAACATCAAGAAGAAACAGTCGTTCCTCTGCGTGGGGCTCGACACGGACATCAAGAAGATTCCCGAACACCTGCTGAAGGAAGAAGATCCCATCTTTGCCTTCAACAAGGCCATCATCGATGCAACGCAGGACCTCTGCATCGCTTACAAACCCAATCTGGCTTTCTACGAGAGTATGGGCGTAAAGGGATGGATTGCCTTCGAAAAGACGGTGAACTACATCAAACAGAACTATCCCGACCAGTTCATCATCGCCGACGCCAAGCGCGGCGACATCGGCAACACGTCGGCCATGTATGCCCGCACCTTCTTCGAAGAACTGGACATTGACTCTGTGACCGTAGCTCCCTACATGGGCGAGGACAGCGTGACACCGTTCCTGACATACGAAGGCAAGTGGGTCATCCTGTTGGCACTGACCAGCAACAAGGGCTCGCACGACTTCCAGCTGACAGAAGATAAAGATGGCGAGCGTCTGTTCGAGAAAGTGCTACGCAAGAGCCAAGAGTGGGCCAACGACGAGAACATGATGTATGTGGTAGGTGCTACACAAGGCCGCATGTTCGAGGACATCCGCAAAGTCGTTCCCAATCACTTCCTGCTCGTTCCGGGCGTAGGCGCTCAGGGCGGTTCGCTGGAAGAAGTCTGCAAGTATGGCATGACGAAGGAGTGCGGCCTCATCGTCAACTCCAGCCGTGGCATCATCTACGTGGACAAGACGGAAAACTTCGCCGCCGCCAGCCGCAAGGCCGCACAGGAAGTGCAGGCACAGATGGCTGAGCAGCTGAAGGCTATTCTTTGATTCGGCGAAAAGCTCCATTACATAACGAAGGTGTATCAAAAATAAGAGTTCGCTTTCTTTAGGCACGGATTACACGGATTTCACGGATTAATATCTATATATATTCCGCGTTTTTCCGCGTAATCCGTGCCTGAATATAACAGGAAGTCAGCCTCTCTTTATTTTGATACACCCTTTCTTCGTCGAAAAGCTATGCTCTACCAACTTACTTCAGATACTCCCTGAAGAAACTCTCAATCTTGTCGAAAGGTATTACCTGCAGGTTGTCGTACAGGTCGGTGTGGTTGGCACCGGGAATGATGAGCAGTTCCTTGTTGTCGCCCGTCAGCTTCTGGAAGGCATCCCTGCTGAAGTAGCATGAATGGGCCTTCTCTCCGTGAATCATCAGGACAGCGCTGCGTATCTCGTTGCTATAAGTCAGGATGGGCATGTTGATGAACGACAGCGAAGAAGTCTTGTTCCATCCGTCGTTCGAGTTGAGCGAACGCTTGTGGTAGCCGCGCGGTGTCTTGTAGTAGGCATAGTAATCCTTTACGAACTGAGGTGCGTCGGCAGGCAGCGGGTCCACCACACCACCGGCACGTTCGTAGGAGCCGTTGCGGTAGTCGGCCGTACGCTGGGCGTTGAGTTGGCGGCGGAGTTCGTAACGCTGGTCGGCATCCATCGAGTCGAAGTAACCGTTGGCATTCACGCGGCTCATGTCGTACATGGTCGAAGTGACCGTCGCCTTGATGCGCGTGTCGATGGCGGCGGCATTCAAGGCCATGCCTCCCCAACCGCAGATACCGAGGATACCGATACGCTCAGGATCCACGTCGTCGCGGGTAGACAGATAGTCCACGGCCGCACAGAAGTCTTCCGTATTGATGTCGGGCGAAGCCACATAGCGAGGTTGGCCGCCACTCTCGCCTGTAAAAGAGGGGTCGAAAGCGATAGTCAGAAAACCACGCTCGGCCAAAGTCTGCGCATAGAGGCCGGACGACTGCTCCTTGACAGCTCCGAACGGTCCGCTCACGGCAATGGCTGCCAGCTTGCCCGTCGCCTGCTTCGGCACGTAGAGGTCGGCCACAAGCGTAATGCCGTAACGGTTGTGGAAGGTCACTTTACTATGATTCACTTTGTCGCTCTGTGGGAACACCTTGTCCCACTCGCTGGTCAATTCCAATTTTTCCATATCATGTTGTTTTGAAGGGTTACACTTGTCCGTAACGTTTGCCGCATCAGCGGCGGTAAGGCCTGTCAGCAGGAAAGCTGCCAGCAGGCAGGAGAGAGTTTTCTTTCTGTTCATGTCTTACACCTTATTTTATATTCTACATCATTCGCCACTCAAAGCGAGGGTCACGGTGACGTCTCCGTCGCCCAAAGCGGCTTTCAGTTCACTTTCCGACACGTTGTCAATCCTGCCGAGGCGGGTCAGCGAATAGCTGTTGCGCCCGTAGTAGATGACGAAATAGCGGCCCTGATACAGAATCAGGTCGCCCGGCACGGTTGAAATCTGTTCATCGTTGCGCGGCAGGGTGGTGCCTATCGGGCCTACCTTCTCCATCCGTGCATAGTCTTCCATCTCGATGGTGAGGTCTCCCTCGGCCAGCAGCGCCTTCAGCGCACGGGTCGAAGAGTTGTCCACCAGCGTGGCGGTAAATGTCTTTCCGCCCACTTTCAGTCTGATTGTACTTGTTTCCATATTCTCTTGATTTTCATTTTCCGATTCTTCTTCCTCCGGCTGGGCGGGCTGTTCGGTTACGGGAGGCTCAAGCACCGGCTCGGGATCCGAGGTGCAGGACGCCGCCATCCAGGGCAGCAACAGGAGGAGGGGAATCAACAGACAGGTCTTCATGATGAAAAAGCTTTAGGGTTTCCAGATGCAAAGATACAGCGGAAGAAGCCTCGGTCATGTATATGAATTACGGAAGAAATAACGAGAATTACGGATAGATGTACAGATTTCTTCCCCACTCGCCCCACCTCCCCCTTGTTTATCTCCTTGAAATCTCCTACCTTTGGGCGTAAACAAATAAGAACATCCGACCATGAATCACGAAAACAACGTTGCCACCGCCTCAGGAAAGACGGACAACATGCCCAAAGACTATATCTACTGTCCTGCCGCCGACGGAGCCTGTCCCCGCGCTCCGCAATGCTTGCGTGCCATCGCCTATCGTCAGTTGACGGCAACAGAGGCTTCGGACAAGCCTGGCCCCATCCGCATTGTGCACCCTGCCTGCGTCGCCCATGCACAGAAGGGATGCGATTACTACCGCGACAGCACGCCCGTGCGCTTCGCCCAAGGCATGACGAAGCTGTTCGACGAGATCCCCCACCGACTGGAGGCAGACATCAGACGGCGCATCATGGCCTGCTTCTCTTGCAGAAGCTATTACTTCCAAAGCCGGAAGGGTGAACGACTCATCACGCCCAAGGAGCAACAGGATATAGCCAACGTCTTCCGTCGGGCAGGACTGAAAGCCGAACCGGAGTTCGATGACTACGTCGAGGAAACTTATTGGTAATCAGCCACCAAGCAGTTTATTTCAGTTTACTAAAAATAAACTGCCAGTTTAAACGTAATAAACTGATAGTTTAAAGGCATTAAACTGATAGTTTAAAGGCATTAAACTGACAGTTTAAACGGAGTAAACTGACGGTTTAAAGGCTTTGAACCGAGAGTACACAGACGATAAACGGAGACCATCTGCCCATCGTCCCATCCTATCCTCACCCTAAAAACAGAAATCATGAGCTACGAACGCAAAATCATTAACGACCCCGTCTTCGGGTTCATCAACATACCGAAGGGACTGCTCTACGACCTCGTGTGCCATCCACTGCTACAACGCCTGACGCGCATCCGCCAGCTGGGCCTATCGTCCGTGGTCTATCCCGGCGCCCAACATACACGCTTCCAGCACTCGCTCGGCGCCTTCTACCTGATGACCGAGGCCATCCAGCACCTGACGGCCAAGGGCAACTTCATCTTCGACAGCGAGGCCGAAGCCGTCAAGGCCGCCATCCTGATGCACGACATCGGCCACGGGCCCTTCTCGCACGTGCTGGAAGACACCATCGTGCGCGGCGTCTCCCACGAAGACATCTCGCTGCTGCTGATGGAGCGCATCAACCGCGAGATGAACGGACAGCTGACGCTGGCCATCCAGATATTCAAGGACGAGTATCCCAAGCGCTTCCTCCACCAGCTGGTCAGCGGCCAGCTCGACATGGACCGCCTGGACTACCTGCGCCGCGACAGCTTCTACACGGGCGTCACCGAGGGAAACATCGGCTCGGCGCGCATCATCAAGATGCTCGACGTCAAGGACGACCACCTCGTCGTCGAGGAGAAAGGCATCTACTCCATCGAGAACTTCCTCATGGCCCGCCGCCTGATGTACTGGCAGGTGTATCTGCACAAGGCCTCCGTGGCCTACGAGCGGATGCTCATCGCCGCCCTGCTCCGCGCCAAGGAGCTGGCTGCCAAGGGCGAAAAGCTCTTCGCCTCGCCCGCACTGCGCTTCTTCCTCTACAACGACGTGGACCGCACGCGCTTCTACGACGACCCAGCCTGCCTCGAGAACTTCATCCGTCTGGACGACAACGACATCTGGACCTCGCTCAAGGTGTGGTGCGGACACCCCGACAAGGTGCTCTCCACACTGAGCACGGGCATGGTGGACCGCCGCCTGTTCAAGGTGGAAATCTCCACCGAACCCGCCACCGAGGAGCGCAAGCAGGAACTGACGGCACAGATAGCCGCCGCGCTGGACGTGACGCCTGCCGAAGCCGCCTGGTTCGTCTCCGTTCCCCGCATCGAGAAGAACATGTACAATCCCGCCGACGACAGCATCGACATCCTCTACAAGGACGGCACCACGAAGAACATCGCCGAAGCATCGGACATGCTCAACATCCAGCTGCTCTCGAAGAAGGTAAAAAAATACTACCTTTGCTACCTGAGGCTGCATAGATAAGTATAAAATATTCACCCGAGGACAAGGAAATATAAAAAAAAAGTCCGTTATTTGTGTTTTGAAAACCATTTAGCAAGAAACAGACATGGAATTTTCAGCCAAACAAATAGCTGCCTATATACAGGGAGAAATCGTGGGAAACGAGAATGCGACCGTACATACCTTCGCCAAAATCGAGGAAGGAATACCCGGCGCATTGTCTTTCCTGTCCAATCCGAAATACACTCCCTATATCTACGAGTCGAAGGCCAGCATTATCTTGGTGAACAAGGACTTCGAACCCGAACATGAAATAAAAGCGACCCTTATCAAGGTGGAAAACGCCTATGAGAGCCTTGCGAAGCTGATGACGCTCTACGAGCAGAGCAAACCGCAACTGAAGGGTATCGACCCGCTGGCCTATGTGGCCCCCACAGCCAAGGTGGGAGAGAACGTTTACATCGGTCCCTTCGCTTATGTGGGCGACGGAGTGGAAATAGGCGACGGCACCGCCCTTCATCCGCGTGCCACAATCTGCGCCGGAGCACGTGTAGGCAGCCATTGTATCCTTTATCCGGGTGCGACAGTCTATCACGACTGCCGTGTGGGCAACAACTGCATTCTGCATGCAGGATGCGTCATCGGTGCTGATGGTTTCGGATTTGCCCCCACCCCCGAAGGCTATGAAAAAATTCCACAAATCGGCATTGTCATCCTCGAAGACAATGTAGAGATAGGAGCTAATACGTGCGTGGACCGCGCCACGATGGGAGCCACCATCGTACATCGCGGTGTGAAGCTGGACAACCTCGTCCAGATAGCCCACAACGACGAGATAGGTTCGCACACGGTAATGGCCGCACAGGTAGGTGTGGCCGGTTCGACCAAGATAGGCGAATGGTGTATGTTCGGCGGCCAGGTAGGCATTGCCGGCCATATCCACATCGGCGACAAAGTCGTGTTCGGTGCCCAGTCGGGCGTACCGAGCAGCACCAAGGACAATCAACGCCTGATAGGGACACCGCCTATGGAAGAGAAACCCTATTTCAAGTCGCAGGCCATCTTCCGCAAGCTGCCCGACATGTATTTCGAACTGAATGCGCTCCGCAAGGAACTGAACGAACTCAAAGAACAATTAAAGAATAAATAAGACTCCATGTTGAAACAAAAGACTCTGAAAGACAGCTTTTCGCTCAGTGGTAAAGGCCTGCACACCGGCCTGAACCTGACCGTAACCTTCAATCCGGCTCCCGAAAACCACGGATATAAAATCCAGCGGACCGACCTCGAAGGACAGCCCGTCATTGATGCAGTGGCCGAAAATGTGGTCGAGACGACACGTGGCACTGTACTGGCCAAAAACGACGTGAAGGTCAGCACCATAGAACATGGCATGGCAGCCCTATATGCCCTGGGCATAGACAACTGTCTGATACAAGTGAACGGCCCTGAATTCCCCATTCTGGACGGAAGCGCCCAATATTACGTCAACGAAATAGAACGCGTAGGAACAGAAGAACAGAACGCCGTAAAGGACTTCTACGTCATCAAGTCGAAAACGGAGTTCCGCGATGAGAAGACCGGTTCGTCCATCATCTTGTTGCCCGACGAAAGCTTCAGCCTGAACGTACTGGTATCCTACGATTCAAGCATCCTGCCCAACCAGTTTGCAACGTTGGAAGACATGGGCAAATTCAAGGACGAAGTGGCAGCCAGCCGTACCTTTGTCTTCGTACGCGAAATCGAGCCCCTGCTTCAAGCAGGCCTCATCAAGGGAGGCGACCTGGACAACGCCATTGTCATATATGAACGCGAGATGTCGCAGGAAAACTTCGACAAGCTGGCCGACGTGATGGGCGTGCCCCACATGGACGCCAAACAGCTGGGTTATATCAACCACAAACCGCTGGTATGGCCCAACGAATGTGCCCGCCACAAGCTGCTCGACGTCATCGGCGACATGGCTCTGATAGGAAAGCCCATCAAAGGCCGTATCATTGCCACCCGCCCGGGTCACACCATCAACAACAAGTTCGCCCGCCAGATGCGTAAGGAAATCCGCCTGCACGAAATACAGGCTCCGGCTTACGACTGTAACCGTCCGCCCATCATGGACGTGAACCGCATCCGCGAACTCCTACCCCACCGCTATCCCATGCAACTGGTGGACAAGGTCATCGAAATAGGAGCCAACTACATTGTCGGTGTAAAGAATGTCACCTCCAACGAACCTTTCTTCCAGGGCCACTTCCCGCAGGAGCCAGTCATGCCCGGCGTCTTGCAGATAGAGGCTATGGCACAAACAGGCGGTCTGCTGGTACTGAACTCCATCGAGGAACCCGAACGCTACTCCACCTACTTCATGAAGATAGACGGCGTGAAGTTCCGCCAAAAGGTAGTGCCCGGCGATACGCTGATTTTCCGTGTAGAGCTGCTGGCCCCCATCCGTCGCGGCGTGTCCACCATGAAGGGTTACGTGTTTGTAGGCGAAAAAGTAGTTTGCGAAGCCGAGTTCATGGCACAGATAGTAAAGAACAAATAAATTAATAATGAAGAATGAAGAATGAAGAATTTCCTTGGAACGCATCCCGTTGCGCGGCCTGAATTCTTCATTCTTCATTCTTAATTCTTCATTCATATTATGATCAGTCCCTTAGCATACATCCATCCCGAAGCAAAGATTGGCGAAAATGTGGAAATCGCCCCCTTTGTCTTTATCGACAAGAATGTGGTCATCGGCGACAACAACAAGATAATGGCACATGCCAGTATCCTGTATGGAAGCCGCATCGGAAACGGCAATACCATCTTTCCTGGTGCCGTTATCGGTGCCATCCCACAAGACCTGAAGTTCAGAGGTGAGGAGACAACCGCCGAGATTGGCGACAACAACACCATCCGCGAGAATGTGACCGTGAACCGCGGTACGGCTGCCAAAGGACGCACCGTCGTAGGTAACAACAATCTGTTGATGGAAGGCGTACATGTGGCCCACGATGCTCTGATAGGGAACGGATGCATTATCGGCAACTCCACCAAGATGGCTGGTGAAATTGTAATCGATGACAACTCTATCATCAGCGCCAACGTGCTGATGCACCAGTTCTGCCGTGTAGGCGGTTATGGTATGATTCAAGGAGGATGCCGCTTCAGCAAGGACATCCCGCCTTACATCATTGCCGGACGCGAACCCATTTGCTACGCGGGCCTCAACATTGTAGGGCTGCGCCGCCGTGGCTTCTCCAACGAAACCATCGAAGCTATCCACAATGCCTACCGACTCATCTACCAAAGTGGTCTGAATACGACCGATGCTCTGAACAAAATTGAAGAGGAAATGGAAATGACACCGGAAATACGCTATATCGTGGACTTTATCCGAAACTCTGACCGAGGCATCATTCCCGGAGGTAAATAACCAAAGAATAGAAAACTAACAATCTCGAAACTATGATTTATAGATTTACAGTGATATCTGACGAGGCAGACGACTTTGTCAGAGAGATACAGATTGATCCGGAAGCTACCTTTTATGACTTCCACAAAGCCATACTTAAATCCGTTGGTTATACCGACGACCAGATGACCTCTTTCTTCATCTGTGACGAAGACTGGGAAAAGGAAAAGGAAGTGACGCTGGAAGAAATGGACGACAACTCCGAAATAGACAGCTGGGTGATGAAGGATACCCGTATCGACGAACTGGTAGAGGACGAAAAACAAAAACTGCTCTACGTATTCGACTACATGACCGAACGTTGCTTCTTCATTGAGCTCAGTGAAATTATCACCGGCAAAAACATGAAGGGAGCCAAGTGTACCAAGAGCGAAGGTGAAGCTCCCAAACAAACCATTGACTTTGCTGAATTCGAAGCCAAGAACAGCGCTGCCCTCGATTTGGACGAGAATTTCTACGGTGACCAAGACTTCGACATGGACGATTTCGACAAGGATGGCTTCGAAGGCTTCGACGAAGGAAGCGGAGGCAATCCTTACGACGAAGACAGATACTAAATTCAATGAAGAATGAAGAATTTCCGCTTTGCGGATGAATGAAGAATTCATCCCATAGTCCTATTCTTCATTCTTCATTTTTAATTCTTCATTTCCCTTGACTCTCCTCGTACTCATAGGCCCCACCGGCGTAGGCAAGACGGAACTGAGCCTGCGGCTGGCAGAAGCGTTCGGCACATGTATCGTGTCGGCCGATTCGCGCCAACTGTATGCCGACCTGAAGATAGGTACCGCCGCCCCGACCGAAGAACAGCTTCAGCGGGTGAAGCACTACATGGTGGGTACGCTGGGCCTGACCGATTACTACAGCGCCGCCCAATACGAAGCGGAAGTCATGAAACTTCTTGAACAGCTGTTCAAGGAAAAAGAAGTCGTCGTACTGACCGGCGGTTCCATGATGTATGTGGATGCTGTGTGCAAAGGAATCGACGATATCCCCACCGTGGACAACGAGACACGCACACTAATGCTCCGCCGCTACGAAGAAGAAGGTCTCGACCGCCTCTGTGCCGAGCTCCGCCTGCTCGACCCCGAATATTACCAAATAGTCGATTTGAAGAACCCCAAGCGCGTCATCCATGCCCTTGAGATCTGTTACATGACAGGCAAGACCTATACATCCTTCCGTACCCGACAGACCAAGCCGCGACCCTTCCGCATCGTCAAGGTGGGACTGACCCGCGACCGCGAGGAACTCTACGACCGCATCAACCGCCGAGTGGATCAGATGATGGCCGACGGCCTGCTGGAAGAAGCCCGCCGCGTCTATCCGCACAAAGACTACAATTCTTTGAATACCGTGGGCTACAAAGAACTCTTCAAATACCTGGACGGCGAATGGACACTGGACTTTGCCGTGGAGAAAATCAAACAGAACTCCCGCATCTACTCGCGCAAACAAATGACCTGGTTCAAACGCGACACTGACATCCGTTGGTTCCACCCCGAACAAGAAACGGAGATACTGACGTATCTCCGCTCTCAAATCTGAATTTACCTGTACATACTTATCAAGGCAACGCCCGCACCGTCTGCTTCAGACGGATGTCCTGACTCGATGCACCGACCATGAACTCGAATTCGCCCGGTTCTACCGTCCAATGCATGTTGCGGTCCAGCAACTGCAGGTCTTCGGGCGTAAGGCGGAAAGTGACTTCTTTCGTTTTGCCCGGTTGCAGGGAAACGCGCTCGAAACCACGGAGCTGAGAGTCGTAGGTGATGACACTGCTCACCTTGTCGCGCACGTAGAGCTGTACTACTTCGTCACCAGCCCGTTTACCGGTATTGGTCACTTTCAGACGAATGGTATAGTCTCCTTGCGTGGGCTGCTCAAGCGGTGTGACTTCGAGGTCAGAATAGGCAAAGGTAGTATAGCTCAAACCGTAGCCAAAGGGATAAAGCTCGCCCAGCACCCGTGTTGAACCTGCGCCATTGGGTCCCGAACGAGGCTGTGCACCGTGAGAACCAGGCTTAAAGGGGAAGTTCAGTTCAATCTGTCCCACACTCTTGGGGAAGGTCACCGTGAGCTTGCCGCCCGGATTGTGTTCGCCGAAGAGAGTCTCAGCAATCACCGTTCCTCCCTGGCAGCTGGGGAACCAGGTCTCCAAGATGGCGGGCACATGCTTATCGGCCCAGTTGATAGTGAGCGGCTGACCGTTGATGAGCACCAGCACGACAGGCTTGCCTGTTGCATAGAGGGCTTCGAGCAACTGCTGTTGACGGCCCGGCAAATCTAGAGAGGTACGCGAACGGCTTTCACCCGTACGGTATTCGTCCTCGCCCAATACGGCGACGATGACGTCGCAATCTCCGGCTTTCTGTACAGCCTCAGCCATATCCGCCTTCTCTTCATCGGTCAGCGGAGTGGGCAGAATCTCAGTGGCAGGCCAACCCTTGTCCACGATGTCGCATCCCTTGGCATAGACCACTTCGGCACTTCCTTTCAGATAGGTACGGAGACCGTCGAGCACGGTCACTTTCTCCAAACGGTTGGGTCCGTAACGGCTCTCCATGAAATTACTTTCGTCAGCCAACGGGCCGGTAACAAGCACTTTGCGCACCTGCTGACGGTCCAATGGGAGGAGGTTACCTTCGTTCTTCAGCAGGACGAGCGACTGTTGCTGTATCTGCTTGACGAAGTCCATATTGCGATCCACGCCACCCACCTTGTCCGAAGCCTTCGTGTCCTCCACATACGGATGGTCGAAAAGGCCCAGGCGGAATTTGACGCGCAGCACCTCGGCCACACGCTTATCAATGGTAGCCATCGAAATCTTCTTCTGCTCCAGCAGACGACGGATGGGCAGGATAAAGTCGGCTGGCTTCGTGAAGTGGGTACGCACGTTCAGACCCGCTTCGAGCACCTGGCGAACGGCCTCGTCATAGGTATCGGCCACGCGATGCTTGGTCTGGACATATTCCACAGCCTCGCTGTCGCTTACCACATAGCCGTCGAATCCATACTCCTCGCGCAACAGTTCGGTGAGAAAATAGTAGCTGGCTGTCACGGGCACGCCGTCCCAGTCGTTGTAGCTGCTCATGACACCCATCGGATGGGCATCCTGAATAACTTTCTTGAAAGGATAGAGATAGAGCTGATGCAGTTCGCGCGGTGCCACATGCGGGTCGGTACGGCAATTTCCGTCGCGCCCGCCCTTGGGAACACTATAGACAGCATAATGTTTCAGCGTCGAGGCCACGCCCTGCGACTGGATGCCTTTCACCATTTCCGCACCCAGCGAGGCTATCAGATAGGGATCTTCACCATAGCACTCCAGCGTGCGTCCCCAGCGGGGATCGCGCACCACGTCGAGGATGGGGGCATAGACATTGGTATAGCCCAAGGCCCGCGCTTCCTGCCCGGCGATGGTACCTGCCTGGTGTACCAGCTCGCGGTTCCACGTGCTGCCGATGGCTATCGGTGCTGGCAGAGGCGTCGCCTTGGTATGGTTCAAGCCGTGGATGCCTTCGTTGCTGAAGTCCACGGGGATACCCAGCCTCGTCTCTTCCACAAACCAGCGCTGCACGCGGTTGATGGCTTCGGCATGGCTGCTGAAGGGATAGAGCATCTGTTCCACGCGGCGCGACTTGCCGCCCACGCCGTTGAGCATTTCATCGATGTTGGCAATGCCGTCTTTCCACACCTCCGTCTTCCACCGTTCCGTAGGAAGGGAATCCTTCAGCACACGCCCATATCCGTAGAGTGTAGCCAGCTGACAGGTTTTCTCGTTAACGTTCATTTGCCGAAGCAGATCGGCCACTCGCTCATCCACCGGCTGCGTAGGGTCTTCATAGACGTCCTTCACACCATTCTTGTTGAAATCGATCCATCCCTTGTGATAGATGGACTTGTTCTGTGCCTGCTGGGGGAGGACCACACACAGGCCCAGCAATGCCGCCAGCATCGTTCGTTTGTTTTTCATGCTATTCTCTCTATATAAATGTTTTCATTACTTGTAACATTTCCACATCTCTTCCCTATCCAGCTTGCGATAAAGCGTCTGCATCTCCTGCCTGTCCACCCGACCCTTGCGGCGCCAGCCTTCCAATACAGGCTCCGTCAGGCGGAAGTTCTCCTCCTCGAAGGGAGCCAGACGTTGCATGTAGCCGCTACCCTCCGCATTGTAGAGCAGGGACCAGTGCAGGTAGCGGTTGCTGCCCATACCCCACTTCAAGGAGAACACGTTGTCCTTCAGGCGCAGGGAAGCGGCAGACAAGGGCGAGGTACCCAACAAGCGGTCCATCGTCACCATCTGAGGTAAATCCTCGCCTATCCACAGAGGCACGGCCACACATGTAGGGGGATAACCCAGCACCGTCCACATCGTTGTCAGTTCGGCAGCCTCTCCCTTCTTCACACCCTGCACCACAACCGAACAGGAAGTGCTGCTGCGGGGAATGAAGTCCTGATCGGCAAACCAGCCCGAAGCCTCCGCTCCTGTGAAGGGTGGCTGACGCAGGTCGATGCCCAGCAGGCAATTATGGAAAGAACGCGACAGGTCGCTAAAAATACGCTGGGGGGTGATGGCCTGCGCACGTGCCAAGGGCGGAAGTACCCGCTCGGCCTCCTTGTAGCGTACCACGCCTGCTCCCGGTCCATACTGTCCGGACACGGAGAAGTTGGTGCGAGCCACGTAGCCGTCGGGGGCTGTTGCAGGGTCGTTGGCATCGTATATCTTATAGGTATAGTAATCCACCTCGAACATCATGGCCCCGCCCTGCGCATCGATCACGCCGAAGTTGGCCTCTATGCGACTGGGCTTGGCAAGGGTATCGAGGAAATGGCAGAAGTCGTCCACCGTAGCACAAACCTCAAGCGCACGATAGATGACGCGGCCGTTGGCCTCGCCCCGCTCCTCGCCGTCCTTCACATCCACGAGGTTGTAGCTCTGCGTATTCATCAGCGCAAAGCCTGCCGAATTAGTACCTATCCACGCCTCACGCTTCAGGTGGAAGTCGGCGCTATTGACCACGGCAATGAAGTCGTACTTCTCGCCGCGGACGTACTCCACGTGGTTTTTCAAGAAATCCGTGTCACGATGTTTCCACAACAGGGGGCGACCGTCGGGTGTCGCCCGGCCGGACACAACGGCCGAGGTGCAGGCCAGTACAGGCGTCAGCCAGGCAGCCAGCAGAGCAGTCAAAAGCAGGATGTTTTTCATTTCAAAGCCTCCGTTTACGTTCACGAAGTACAAAGATACTATTTTAAACGGAAAAACCATACCTTCCGGAAAGGGATAACAAAAAGAAAGTAAATCATTCGTTTTACTGACAAGCCATTTTTTCAAAAAAGCCAAGGAGAGAAGGGAAAAGGAAAACAGCAGGAAGCAAAATAGAAAAGGCAGACTTTCTGGCAACAAAACGTCCATTTCCTGTCGGGAAAACATAGGTTTTCTGCAAACAGGAAATAGGTTTTGTGACGAAAGTCCGCCTCGTGTCTAAAATACGCAATTCTCGCGGGCTTGGGAAATCAAAATGTCACTTTGACAAGGCAGATACCCGTTTCTCCAACTTCTTTTTCAAGATTCCCTTCCGATAACCTTTCCACATCTCCAGTATCTTCCCGTCGGGAGCTATCAGTACAAAATAAGGGATGCCGCTCATTTTGTAACGCGACGCAAGTGTCCGCCCACCAGCTTTCAGTTCGTTCCACTGGTAGCCGGGCATCTCGTGTTCAGTCAAAAAAGTAATCCACCGCTCTTTGTCATCGGTACAAATGCCTACCAACGTCAGTTTGTCCGCATAGACTTCGGCTATCTCCTTCAGTTCCGGCTCTGCCATGCGACAAGGACCGCAAGCCATGCTCCAAAAGTCGAGCAGAATGTAGCGGCCTTTCAGTTCGGACAAGTGATGCTTTCCGCCGTCAGCGTCATAAAGAAGCCCGTCCACCATCTCGTCGCCCTCATCCACCGTGGGAGCGGGAAAGGCATACGACTCCATCAGTTTCCCCCTCTCCGTGTTCTGCCAATCGAGGGGGAGACGGGCATAGAGCTGCTGGAAGTCGGGACGACAGGAGGCCAAGAAGTCTTGTTGGCCTGTGGCATACCAGGCGATTTCCAAAAACTTGTCCAACCAAGCTTCTGTTACGGGTATCGTTTTCAGATAGGAAAGTCCCTTGCTGACAATACGGTTGTTCAGTTCACGTAATCGTTTCGAAGACAAGCTGTCCAACCGCTCGGTTTCTTCGTCCAAACGGAGGATTTCTTCCACCTCAGCGGCAACGCAGGCCTCATAACCCAACATATCTTTCTGCAGGCCGACGTTGGTCGTCACCGTCCATCGGTTCAACCACTTGTCCTCGCCCTGAAAGTCAATCCAACCGCCAGGCTCCACCCACAAGTCGAGTACCCAGTTGGGAAAACCTTTTCCCCAACCGAAAAACCTCAGATGACGGGGGCGGGAAATCGTATCTTCATAGACCGTCAGGCCGTCCTGCAAGGGGAACTCAGCAATGGTTTTGCCGGCGCCCATGTGAGGATTGAAATCATAAAGTACCCCCTTCACACTGTCGGGCATATTCTTCAAGTTCCAACGAATGACGAATTTCCCATCGGACGGGAAAGCTCCCCAAGCGGTTCCACAACAAACAAACCAAACGAGCAGCCATGCCATGTACTTCATCATAGCCATACTCATTCTTTCTCCAGCTTCACTACCAAAATAGGTGAAGCTTTGAGACGGGCTTCCTTCATGCCGACATAGCCCACCTTGAGCATGGCACCGTTGGGAGCCGTGAGCGTAAATTTGCCATCCACGTCGGTCACAGTACCGTTGGTCGTACCTTCAATCATGATACAGGCACCGATAACGGGCTCGCCCTGCGGGTCCACCACCCGCCCGCTGACCTTCAGTTCTCCGTCCTTCGTGCTGGCAGCGGCCTTGGTACGGACAACAATGACACCGTTCTTGCCAGCCTCACCATAGATTGCAACAGCCTCTTCGGGCTTCAATACAGTAATAGACTCAAACTGGTCGGGCGACAAAGACTTGAAAGCGGATTCATCCACCAGTTTGTCGTCTACCACCACCTGTGCCTTCCGGGCGCTGTCCGACACGCGGATGGTGGACACGGTGCCTGCCAAGGGTTTCGGTTCCTCCTTCTTCAACGTGACCAGCATCACAGCTTTTTTACTCTCGTCTGTCGTATATTGAGCCACATCAGCCGGTTCCTTCAGGATGCTGAAAGAGTGGATACGGTCGGGATTGAGAGCCCCGAGAATTTCGGGAGTTACCTCCTGACCATCAATTACTATCAACATATCCGCATAGTCAGTATGGGTACCTTTCACTATAATCACATCGTTCTTTTTGTCCGAAGCCTCCGACACCACATCCTCCAGCTTGAATAGTACAGGAACAGTATATTTCACCGTCACCGCCTTTCCCTTCTGCATGCCCGGCTTCCACTTGGGCATGGAGCGAACGAGACGGACGGCCTCGGCATCGAGCAGGCGATCAACACTGCGCAACACACTCGCATCGCTGATGGCGCCATTCTTGTTGATCAGGAACTGGACAACTACGCGTCCCTGCGTGCCTGCCTTCTTGGCCTCTTCAGGATAGCGAAGGTTCTTCTTGAAATACTCCATCAGCCCCGCCATGCCACCGTCAGGGAACT
This sequence comes from Candidatus Bacteroides merdavium, assembly GCA_019116805.1. Taxonomy (GTDB): domain Bacteria; phylum Bacteroidota; class Bacteroidia; order Bacteroidales; family Bacteroidaceae; genus Bacteroides; species Bacteroides merdavium. The sequence continues at coordinate 39,904 of DXAV01000008.1, forward strand.
CAGGCATCTGCTCCACCACCTCGAAGACAGATTCGTCGGGTGTCAAGGTATCTTTCACCGCAACGGAGGCAGTTTCTACCTGATTTGTTTTCATACTTGCCACCAAATCATTAACTTTGGCGCTTGAAAGCTCGTCGGCCACGGCCGACACTTCGGGACGGGCAAAGGCCGACACGGCCAGTGCCGCCAGCGGGAGTACATAGAGGTACTTCACCCGCGCCCACGGATTGGACTTTTCTTTTAACATCATAGTGATACGTTTTTTAAGTGAACTGTGATTAAAGCTGTTGGCCATAGAGTAGAGCCTTGTGCCGACAGCTTTTTTTATTAACAACATCTGATATTTCTTTGCATCCACGCCCTCGCGCAGTACGGTTTCGTCGGCCTCGTACTCGTGGAGGGTCTGCAATTCCTGCTTCAGCAGCCATGCGGCAGGGTTGAACCATTGCACGAAAATGCAGATATCGGCCAGCAGCAGGTCCCACGAATGGCGGTTGCGGATGTGTGCCAGCTCGTGAATGAGTATCTCGCGGCCGTTCTCTTCCAGGTCCTTGCGCGAGAGAACAATGTAGCGCATCCAGCTGAAGGGGGCGATGTCATGGTTGTGCACCACCAGCCTTACGTTCTCCGCCCTGCCCGGCAACCAATCAGCCAACTGCTCCAGACGGCCCCGACGAAGCAACACAGCCAACCGCCCCAGCGACCACAAGTTACGCACGGCAAAGAAAATAATACCCGCCAGATAGACCAGCAGAGACACGCGCACCCACAGGGCCGTAGTAGGTTGAGACACAACCTCGCCTTCCGCCTGCACATCGGCCAGCAGAAGTAGTTGCTCCAACGTGAGCATCGTCTCGTGTACAGGAGCGGGACGGTTCACGCTGACTTCCACCAGCGGCAGCACAGACGAAAGTACCAGCAGCCCCAGCAAGGCAAAGCGGTTGAAGCGATGAAACGTGTCACGGCTCATCAGCAACTTGTAGAACAAGTAGAACACCGCCAGGCAGGCGGCAGACTTGAGTATATAGACTAAAAAGGTTCCCATATTCATTTGTCAACTTAAAACGTTCCTAATGCTTTCTCCAACTCCTGCTTCATAACCTCCGTGCCAGGAAAACCCTGATGCTGGTACACCACCCGGCCTTTCCTATCCAGTATCAGGTAGGCGGGGATGCCTGTGAACTGATATTTCTTCAACACGTCAGCAATCTGACTATTCGTCAGGTAATAGTGTTCACCGTGTATGTCGGCAATCATCTTCTTCCATAACACCTGCGGAGAAGTTTCGTCGGTCACGAACACAAAATCCACATCCTTACCCTTCAGTTCCTCCTTCATCGGCTTCATGCTCTTCATGGCCTGACGGCACGGGCCGCACCACGTGGCCCAGAAGTCTATCAACACCACACGTCCCTTGTGACGGGCAGCAATAGCCGGCAGCAGGCTGTCGCCCCTGACGGAAGCGTCCAGCGTAGCAATGGTGTAACCGTCGCCTCCATGGGCAGACTTTTTCAGAGCCTCTGCGTATTCGTGGTGTTTGGTCAGGACATATTCGCGGATGGCAGGCGTCTGCAGGCTGTCCACCTTGGCCAGCAACGTATCGGGCAGCGGAGCCATACGTCCTAGGTAGCGGCGCGCCATCTCGTTCAAAGCCGTGCTTCCCATATCCTTGCACCAGGCATGGTCTGCGGCAAGGTCGTGAGCCTCACTCAAGGCCGACACAATGCCCGAATAGCGCGTAGTCATCATCATGGCCGGTGAGCGGAGGGAGTCAAGTGCCATGATTTCGTTGCGGAAGCCGGGACCCTCGGTCAGGTTGCCTCGCTTCTGTCCTTTAGCCCGTGGAGCATAACCTATGATGTACTTGGCAGAGGAAACGTTGCTGAATGTAAGAGCCTGCAATTCCAAGTGCAACAGCCTCTTCACAGGCTCACTGAACGAAGCATCATTCTCCAGCCATCGTTCCACCCGATCATAATAAGCCAATATCTTCTCTTTCAGTTTATCCACCGACAGGATACCGATATCGTCCAGTTCGTCAGTCGCATCCAGGCTATAAGGGCCGTTGGCCAAGGCAGTGTTCAGTCCGTCGTAATTGCCCTCGAACCACACCTTCTGCACGTCCTTGTATTCTTCGCCAAAGAGATGCGTACCCGCCATCTGCATGGCATAATAGTTAATGGTCATCGTCACCTCGCTACCTGGCACCACAAAGACCGAGAACTTCCGCCTGCCCACGTAGAATGACTTCAACCCCGGATGGGTCAGGTAGTCGTCTATCACACAAACGCCGTCCTTCTCTTCGATTGTAACAGGCAGGAACGATTGTGCCCCCCATTCGCTCAAGCCATAACGGATGCTGCCCGGAGACACCTTGCCCAGAAAACGAACGGTGATGCGAAACTTTCCAAAGGCAGGCTCGGCCGCCGGCAGAGGGCGGTCGTAGTCTGGCCGATGACTGATCAAACGTTCGGGCACAACGATTTCGGGCTTTTTGCCGTCCAAATGTATCTGATTCAGCTTCCAACCCCGATCCACATTTTCCTGAAAGTCAAACGTGGCGATATCGAGTGGAAGTGGCTCGAATGTCCACTGCATGCTGACTTTCCCGTTAGGGGCTACCTCCAAATCCTCCGTGGTCGAAATGCCTTCAGCCTTCTTCAAGGCATATTGCTTGCCTCCGGCCGACAAAGTGGCCGAAGGGGACAACCTGATTGCATCTCCCATGGCTCCGGCATAATAGTCCACGTCGATCACCGTACGGTCATCATAGAGAGATACACGGCTCACCTCCAGCCTTGTCTTCCCGCCCAGGAAGTAAGGTTTCTCCACCACCTTCAGTTGTGCGTACCCGCTTAACCAGCACAGCACGGACAACATTACCAATGCAATCTTTTTCATACGGATTCCATATTAAATTATCCAACTGATCATTGTTTCTCACCCGACACCTGCCGGATAGCCTCCAGCAGCTCGTCGCGTTTCTGCTGGCTGGTGCCTATCACAAGCTTGCGCACCACGCCTTGCTTGTCGAGTACCACCGTTGTGGGCGTCTGCTGCACGCCGAACATCTTCCACAACACGGAGTCGCCTGCCACCTGATGGAAGCGGAAGCCACGACGCTCCACAATCTTCTGTATCTGTTCGGGCGTATTCCAGGTGACGGCCAGGTAGTTCACGTCGGGGCAGGCATCCATCCACCCGTTCAACTCGGGCATCTCGCGGATGCAAGGGCCGCAACCTGTGTACCAGAAGTTCAACACCAGCGGACGTCCCAGCGTGTTACTGTCGGTCCAGCGGGTGCCGTCCGTAGCCTGCACACTGAAGGGCTTGATACGCTCGCCCTCCTTCAAGGCCATCTTGGGAGCATGAGTGGTCATCGACAGAAACTTCTTGTTTTCCTTGGCCTTCGCCAGCCAATAGTCGGCATCCTTCACTTCGGACAAGGGGACGGCATATTTCTTTGATTCCTCGCTCAGCTTGACGCCCGTCACCAGCAGCATCACCCGCCCGTCGTCGCTCTTCAGGATGGACATCTGATAGGCGGCTCCTTGAAGTTCAGAGGGCGATTCGGTGAAGAAACAGCCGTCCACCAGCAGCTTCGGCTCCTTTTTGCTGTCCGACTGCCCCCACGAAAGCAGGACGAAGCCACAAAGCAACCCCATCATCAAGAGCAAGCGCTTCCTCATAACTGCCCCTTCTCGACCTTCTGTATCAGTTCCTTGAGCTCCTTCAGCGAGATGTCCTCCTCCTTCACCAACGACGAGACGGCGCCCAGGTAGGAGTTGTTGAAATACTTGCTGATGACGCTCCGCAAGGTGCGACGGCTGAAGTCGTCGCGGCTCACGGTAGCATAATATTGATAGGTATTGCCATAGGCCTTGTGCGACAAGTAGCCTTTCTCCTCGAGCCCGCGCACAATGGTGGACAGGGTATTGAAATGCGGCTTCGGCTCGTCGTAGAAAGCCAGCATCTCCTTCACGAACAGCGGGCCTTTTTCCCAGAAAAAGCCCATGATTTCTTCTTCTTTTGCGGTCAGTCCTTTCATATTTTTTCAGTTTTTAGCTACGAGCTACAAGCTATGAGCTACAAGCTACGAGCTACGAGTTACGAGTTATAGCAGTTATATATAAAAAAACAGTTATCCATTCATTACTTGTAGCTTGTAGCTCATAACCCGTAGCTTGTAGCTCTTCCATCCGCAAATAACGAAAGAATTTAGTTCATAAACTAATTTTTCTCGTTAATAAGAACTAAAAGATTTAGTTTGCCTGAGGAAAGGAAAGAAAACAGTGCTTTCCAAGGACGAAAGCACCGTTTTGCGAGGACGAAAGCATTGCTTTCCATCCAATAACGAAATACCTACAAATAGGGATTGCGCCGTCCGCCAAAAAATTGTTAATTTGCGGCCGAGAAAAGAACAACCGCTGCCCAAAGGCAGTTATAACAGTAACAAGCATTTACGCCCATGAACGAACCTCATAAATACCGTGCCACGGACAAGATGAGCGACCTCATCTGCGACAATTACTCCCTACTGATGGTGATGAGCCGCTTCGGCTTGTCGCTGGGCTTTGGCGACCGGTCGGTGAAGGACGTCTGCCAGGCACAGGGGGTGGACTACAAGACCTTTCTGGCCGTAGCCAACTTCATCAGCCACGAACCCTACACGTACAGCGGCGAGGAGGATGACTTCTCGCTCACCGCCCTGATGGACTACCTGAAGCGGGCGCACGCGTACTTCCTCGACTTCAACCTGCCTGCCATCCGACGCAAGCTCATCGAGGCCATCGACTGCTCGGGCACCAACGATGTGGCCTTCCTCATCCTGAAGTTCTTCGACGAATATGCCAAGGAGGTGCGCCGCCACATGGAGTACGAAAACCAGGCCGTCTTCACCTACGTGGACGGGCTGTTGCGAGGCCGCCTGTCCGACACCTACGACATCGCCACCTTCGCCAGCCACCACAACCAGATAGACAGCAAGCTGACGGAACTGAAGAACATCATCATCAAGTATTACCCCGAAAAGGAGAATAACAACCTGCTGAACGCCGTCCTGTTCGACATCTTCAATTGCGAGCAGGACCTGGCGTCGCACTGCCAGGTGGAGGACTACATGTTTGTGCCCGCCGTGGCGCAGATGGAAAGGAGATTGAAAGATGAACACCAATAACCAGTCGTTGAAGATAGTCGTGGCCGAAGCGTCCATCATCATCCGCAGTGGCGTATCGGCCGTATTAAAACGCATCCCCAACCTCGACATTCATCCCATCGAGGTGAACTCGGTCGAGGCGCTGAGCCACTATGCCCACCTGCACCAGCCGGACATGGTCATCATCAATCCCTCGTTCGACGGATGGTTCAACCTGCCTGCCTTCAAGGCCGAACATCCCCGCCTGACGGGTGTGAAGTACATCGCCCTCATCTCGTTGGTAACGAACAACAACGTGCTGAAGGAGTACGACGAGCGCTTCTCCATCTGCGACGACCTCGACATCATCGCCGCCAAGCTGAACGGCCTGCTCCGTGGCGGCGAGGAGGAAGAAGAGGAGAAGGACAACGAATCGGACACGCTGAGCCAGCGCGAGAAGGAAATCGTGACTTGCGTCGTGAAGGGCATGACGAACAAGGCCATTGCCGAAAAACTTTTCCTGAGCATCCACACCGTCATCACCCACCGCCGCAACATCGCGCGCAAGCTGCAGATACACTCGCCCGCCGGCCTCACCATCTATGCCATCGTCAACAAGCTGGTGGAGCTGAGCGATATCAAGGAGAAGCTGTAAAGCACATTTTTTTACCACAGATTACGCAGATTGACACAGATTTCAGAAGGACGTATCAAAAATGACGAAGCCTTTACATGCTGTCATTTATAATATTTGACATACCTTTCTGAAATCTGTGCCAATCTGTGTAATCTGTGGTGGGCATACAAGGAAATTCCCGCCCCACGATATCGCATCGGAAGGCGGGAATCTTTTTACCTTACTTGTGGTTACGTAATTATGACTAACTAATTCATTCAAATCTGATGATGCAAAGGTAGTGCATCGCAGTGGATGGTGCAATCGCTTGAAGTAGGTATTTTCGGGTACGAAACATCAGGCAGTAGGTATTGAGGACAATTATTCTCAATTTTCCATTCATCAAGCGTAGCTGTGCATGCCTCCCAGCAGGAAATTGACGCCGAAGTAGGTAACCAGCACGCAGAGGAAGGCCACCACACTGAACACGTGGAAGAACAACGGACGGCGGAAGCAGGGCAACGAAGCAGGATGGAGGGCCAGGGCATAGACAAGCATCGTGACCAGCGCCCACACCTCCTTGGGGTCCCATCCCCAGTAACGGCCCCACGACACATTGGCCCACACGGCGCCGATGAAGATGCCTGCCGCCAGCAGGAAGACGGCCGGATAGAGCAGCAGGCTGCTCACCACCTGAAGGCGCTCCACCTGAGCTTCACACTCCCTGCGCGAAGCAAGCAGAACCAGCGCCGCCACCCCATTGAGCATGACGAAGGCCAGCAGGGCGTAGGCCACCATAATAACCGCCACATGCACACTGAGCAGGGGCGAGGCAAGGACAGGCATCAGTTGGCCCACCTGCGGATTGCGCTCGCCCAGCATGGACACCACCAACGCCAACCCACACACCAGGAAGCCCAAAGGGAGCGCCAGGGGCAGACGGCGATGGAAGACGAGGGTGAGCAGGGCGGCACAAAGGGCCAGCAGGTGCATCGTTTCGTGCCCGTTGGACATGGGCAGGTGGCCGCTCACCAGGCCACGAAGCACCATCAGGCCTGCCAGCCAACAGGCCATCAGAGCCAATACGACCAGCAGCATACGACTTACCACTCGCCTCTCCCGCCGACGAAGCATCAGGCAGCGGACAGAATAAACAAAGGAGAACAATCCCAGCACAACAGAGGCCACGGCCAGCGGAAAGCTGTCGTTCACCTGATTATAGGCCTGCTCGGCACGAAAGCGGAGGTCAGAAGGCAGCAACGCCCCACCCTCGCGCTGCTGGTAGCGGCGTATCTTGCCCACCAGCCGCTCCACCTCGGCAAAATCCTTGCGCGCCACCTGCTCGGCCACGTAGTTCATCGCCCCACGCACGAAGGTGCCTTCTTCAAGGGGCATGTCGCGCGGCAGGCGGTCGGCCAGGGAGAGCCACTCCAGGCGGGAGGCATCGGCCGACGACGGGGACGTATAGGGAAAAATGCGCCAGGCCGCCCCTGTCGCCACGCTGCTCACCAGGCTGAACTTCTCGTTGGCCTCGCCCACGGCCTTTGCGTCGGCCATGGAAGCGTCGGCCAAGACTTCGGCATCGAGTCGGTAGCCCTCAGGGCCGAAGAAGTCCTGCAACGAGGCATAACGCCCACCAATGCCCAGCAGGCGGCGCACGTCGGCACTCTTCACGCGGATGCACGGCTCGCACTTCCAGTCGTCGTAGTAGAAGAACCAGCCCGTCAGTACCTGCTCGGCTGTGAAGCCCCGATACGTGGGCTTGCCACAGAGTTTCATGGTGAAATCCTTGGCCAGCGTCTGCAGGGGGCAGACGCGGTCGTTGTAATAGACATAGAGCCGACCGAAGCAAGCAGCCGTCTCGCGTGGCAAGGTGCGCGGCAGGTCTTCGGCCGCCCGCACGAAGGGCGCGGCCAGCAAGAGGCCTGCCACCCCCGCCGCCCGAAGCGACGGATGGCGAAGCAGGCGACGGAACCCGCTCTGAGGTTCAAGGAAGAAGGCCAGGGCCGAAAGCAGCAGAAGGGCATAGCCCGCATAGGTGAGGCCGATGCCCCAAGGGTCGCAGGCCACGGACAAGGTAACGCCCTGCCCGTCGGAGTCGTAGCCCGACTGATAGAAGCGGTAGCCCTCATGGCGGAAGATGCGGTTCATGGACACCTCGCCCTGATGCACTTCATCGCCTGCGGTCAGCGTGAAGCGGCTCACGAAGTCTTTCGGTGCCGATGTGCCCGCATAATACTCCACCCTGAACTCCTCCAGCGAGAGGCGGAAGGGGAAGGCCGCCGTCCGCCCCTCGGACGTGGCAAAGGCCTCTGCCGCCTCGCCCTGCCGCAGGTGCACGCGCCCCTGCAGGCCCCACACGTGGGTGACCAGCGCCCCCAGCAGGATGAGCACCAAGGAGAGATGAAACAAAAAAGTCGCCCGACGCTTCTGCATCCGACGACGCCACAGATAACCCATACCCGCAACGGCCATCAGCGCCCAGCAGGCCACGAACCAGGGCGAGCCATAGACGTGGCGCACGACCAAGGGAGTGCCCCACACCTTCTCCACACACGTGGCGGCCATCAATACACAGACAAGCAGGCCCAGCAGGCCGAAGGAAAGATTTCGCAAGATTTTCATACCTGATAAGGATTTATAGGAAAGCAGATGTTTGAGAAATGCGACGATTAAACGCCACCGAGGCCGCTCCGGATAGTAAAGCATATTTACACGGAATTCAGACCCCGAAATCGCCCGTCCAGACTCCCTAGAGTCATGGGGCAAGACTCCTTAGAGTCATCGGCCATGACTCCCTAGAGTGTCAAGCCACAACTCCCTAGAGTCTTCGAGAGAGACTCCAGGGAGTTTGTAAACGCTTGATTATCAGCATCAGCAGAGACGGTTCCATCCGGCCGACGGGCAAAGGCGGGAGTGCGGACCTCCGACTCAGTGCAATAAAACATATTTACACACGAGCAAGCGTGTTGAGAAGCTCTGCACAGAGCCGAACCCCTTCCGGCAAGTCATCAGATGGAGTCGATGAACTTCACCACCGCCTCGCGGTCCTCTTTCGAGAGCTCGCGGAACTTCTGGACGGTGTAGTAGGCATCGCTCTGCTCGCTGGTGCCGTGCCACATGATGGCTTCCATCGTGGTGCGCGCACGGCAGTCGTGCAGGCGGTCGGCATACTCGGCCCCTGTGCAACGCTGGTGCAGGCCGCGCCCCCAGAGCGGCGTGGTGCGGCACCAACCAGTGCGGATGTCGTTCACCATGTGGAGCTTGTGCTGCACCATGTCGGTGTAGGGCCAAATCTTCTGATGCGGATAGCGGGGCAGTTGCTTGGCCTTGTCGCCTGTGAAGAAGCGGGCAGGGTCGCGTATCTCGTCGTCGCCCGTCGTCCAGGTGGGCTTGTGGCAGTAGGCGCAACCTATCTCCGAGAAGAGTTCCTTGCCGCGGAGCACTTCCTCGTCGTCCACGTTGCGGGCGGCGGGCACGGCCAGTCCACGATGCCACACCATGAGGTCGATGTAGTCCTGGTCGCTCACTTCGACGGGCAGCGTCTTCGACGTCAGGTAGTTGTAGATGTTGTCCGCCACGTTGTCCGTGAACCATTCAGGGTGTTCCTCGGGTGTGGACACCTTGGCGATATAGTCGGGAAAGCCCGCCTGAATGTCGGGGTCCTGCGAAGCATATTGGGCATAGGAGCCTGCCGCGTCGAGGTAATGGAAGCGGCGGTCGCTACGCGTGGCGTTGGTGATGTTCCAGAAGGCATTGGCACCCGCCGCGTCCTGCAAGGGGCCACGGCTCAGGGCGTAGGTATAGCGGAGCGGATAGAGGGTACCGTCGCCACCTTGCGCCGTATTGGCATATTGCTTCACCCACTCTCCGTTCTTGAAGATGGATTCATTCAGCTTGAAATAGCCGTCCTGCTCCTGCTTGGCGTACTCGGCTTTCAGGTCCTCGTCGCTGATGGCATCGAGCAGGCCCGTGCCATAGATGCCGATAGTGGACTCCACGCGCACTTCGTACTCGCCCACGTCGTAGCCACGGTTGGCCACGTAGATGGCACTCCTGGGGATGTCCACTTCGGGGTAACGCAGGCGGTAGGTCTCGCCGTCGGGAAACTTGTTGCCGAAGGCGTCGGTATATTCATGCCAGGTGATGGTAATCTGCGACTCGTCGAGCGGCGCCTTGAAGGGGGCCACGGCATGAGTTTGCGGCATGCCTGCCAGCCAGGGCACATAGGCCTCGGTCTCGGGGTTGTAAACCACCAGCAGATAGCCGTTTCCTATCTCGTTGGTGTTGAACGTGCCGCTGTTCTGGCTCTTGCCATGCCCGTAGCCAGGATGACAATGGATGCACGAAGAGCGGATGTAGAGCGGCCCCAGACCATGACGCATGCCGTCGAAGTTGGCCGTGAAAGGTTTCTCGAAGAACTGCTCGCCACGGTTGAAGGCGGCATTCATGGTAGCGTCGGCCTCGACCACGGCCGTGGGGTCTTCGAAGGCCGTCGAGGTAGAGTTGGAGGTAGTGCCCAGTTCGCCGCCCGTGTAGTACCAGTCGGGCAGCTCATCGGGCGTCACAGGCGAAGGGTTGTCGCCCTTCACGTCGTCGTCGCTACAGGCCGTCAGGCTCAGAGCGGCTCCAAGGATTACATAAAAACAGGTCTTTTTCATCATTGACTTTTCTTTTTTTTTCTGTTCTATCTTTAATGGTTGGCCTGCAACAACGTCTTCACCTCGTCGAAGATATCGTTCATCACATTGCAGGCATCGATGGCATCCTGATTGACTTTATCGTACTCGGCCGCACCACAGGTGTAGGCAAAGGGTTCGCCCATCAGGCTTATCTTGTCGTAGGCGTCTTGGATGGCGGCCTTCACACGGGTGTCCAGATCGGCATTGAGCGTGGCGACGTAGGTGCTCAGGGTGTGGGTGGCCGTCTGGATGGTACCGTCCACCGAGGGCGAGCCCTGATAGGCGTTGCGGATGCTGATGACATTGCCTTGGAAGTCGCGGATGGAATTCAGGCTGTAGGGCGACTCGATGTAGCTGGGGTCGTACTCCATGCCGCCCGAGGGAAGTCCCTTGCCCGTGGGGTTACCAATCTTGATGTTGCCCACCTCGTTGGCAATGTTCTGTATGCCGGCCGTTATCATGTCGTACACCACGTCGAGGTAGTTCTTGTACTCACTGCCTGCCGCGCCTGCATTCTTGATGTTATCGCCGAAGTTCTTGCCCTTGTCCAGTTCGGTGTCGGTCAGAATCTGCTGCTTCTCGGCCGATACATTCTCAGTTCCTGCCCAGCAGGCCTCCAGCAGGATGCACTGGTTGCGCAGGTCGCCTGCCAGTCCCACGAGGTAGTTCAGCTCTTCGGTGGTGTAGTTCAGGTTGTGGGCCACGCTGGTCGAACTGGCCGTAGCGTTGCCGCTGGCATTGGTGTTGGTCAGCTCGAAGAGCAGGTACTCGATGGCATGGAAGCCTTGCAGGGCATAGCCCAAGTAGTTACCCACATAGTTGCCTTCGTCGTCCATCTGTGCCATCTGGGCGGGGTTGTTCAGCAGAGCGTCCATACCCGTCTTGTCCAGCGGCCAGGAGTCGATGTGGGGGTCTACGTTGTAGTCGCCTGCAGGGCCAAACAGCCATGCCTCACTCTTCTCCCAATAGTCGCGCGCCAGCTTCCAGGCCTCGCAGGCGGCCTCCACGTCGGCGGTGGTCAGCGTGCCAGCCTGCTTCTTCGTGCGGATGTCGATACACAAGCTGTGAAGGCTCATGGCGGCGTCGGCCATGCCCTGATACGAAGGAATCACGGTCTTGTCGGCAAAGTCGGCCACCACTTCCTTCAAGGCCTTTTCCTGGGCCGAAAGCTCGGTTCCGTCGGTAGGGTCGTCGTTGTTACTACAAGATGTCATACTCATGCCCATCATGGCTCCCAGAGCCAGACAGAGCGGAAATTTCAGAAATGTTTTCATTGTGTCTTATGTTTTTTGGTTATTATAGAATATATTCAAGCGATAGAAGAGATAAATCACTGTTTTACAGGTTGAAGAAGCCCGCATAGGCCACACCCACCGACACGGCAGGTTCGTTGTTGAACCGGCTTTTGAGAAGGCCGATGGAATATTCGCCCTTGAGCACGACTTCCTTCAGCGGATAGTAGTTGACACCCACGGCCAAACGTTGGCGGCCATACTCCTTGTAGTGGGTCACGGCCTTGGCAGTCTTGTACATGGAGTCGTAGTACTCGTAGCGGCCGAAGAGGTAGAGGCGCTGCTCCTTGTCGGTACGTCTGGGGTTGAGGGAGAGGAAGTCGTAACCCACCTCCACACCTGTGGCTATGGCACTTGAGGCCACGGGCTGCTTGGGCGAGGGAGAGTCCTTGGAGAAGCTCTGATTGTAGCGGGTGATGAGGTCGGCGTCGGACAGGTGGCCATAGTCGAACGAGCCGCGTGCCACCCAGTTGTGGGCGTCGTAGCAGAAGTCGAACGCGCCGATAAGTACCGTTCCCTTCACATCGTCGTAAACGGCGTTGGTGGCCTTCTTCAGGGTGTTGCTGAAGGAATTGCCCGCATAGCCGCTGAGCGAGAGGCGCAGGCCTTTCACCGAATAGTTGTCCACGCGGAAGGCACCTGCCATGGCATTGGCTATCTTGAATTCATAGGGGCTGCCCGCTCCACCCTTCACCCAGTCCTTACTGCCGAAGCGGTCGGAGTCGAGACCTGCCAGAAGCATGGCTTCGTAGCGCCACTGCCCGGCACGGCCCCAAAGGCTGATGCCCGTCTCGTGCCACGTGCAGGGCAGGATGCTGTTCTCGCCCTCGGGTCGATAGACGCCGAAGAACTCGGTGGGTAGGTGGTGGGCATTGGTCATGCCGACGGGCACCACCATGTGGCCCAGCTTGATGTTGAACTGGGGACAGAAGGACTTCTGAATCCAAAACTGCTCGAGGGCCACTTCACCGCCGCGTTCCACTTCGCTTTCGTATTCGCCGCCTTCGTGTTCCTCAATCTCGACGGCACTCTCCGTGCCGCCATGTTCGAACTCGATTTCGGTACCCATGGTCCAGCCCTTGCCGAAGTCGTAACCCAGCATGATGACTACGTGGGGCAGGTCGAAGCGTCCGTGCGTGTCGTCCTTGTAGTTCTGCGGGCTGTCGTAGCGCAGGTAATTGTCACTATAAAAATTGTAGCTGTAAACGGCTTCCCCATAGCCGCCGATGGTGAAGCGCCGCTTGCGGGGAGCGGCTTCGGCGTCGGTTTGCTGTACAGCTTCGATACTTGCCAGCTTGGCCCGTCCGTCGGGCTCCTGCCGTTGAGAGGTTGTTCCCTCGTCGGCGTAAAGTGCTCCTGTACAGAGCATCAGGCCCAATGACAGGCCCCATACCTTTTGTTTCATTTCCCTTATTTTTTATAATTTTTTGTTGGTGCAAAGGTACGGGGGCACTCAAAGGGGGGCAATACCTAAAAGTGGGTATTGTGGGGAGGGAAATAGGTAGTTTTAGGTATATTACTTCAGCCGCAGGGCCACAACGTAATAGACGGCCAGGGAGAGGGCCATCAGCACCAGCGCGGCCAGGCAGGCGATGCGTGCCCACAGATGGTGGTCGGTCCAGGGGCCGACAGCAAAGAGCAGGCAGATGCAGACATTGAACGCCCGAAGGAGGCGCACCACGCACACGTACTGCTGCCCCACGTTGCGGACATTCACGCGCACAGGGAAGCGGATGAAGCGCACAGGCAGGCGGGCACCCGTCACCATCAGTGCGAACACGAGCGTCGACAGGAGGGCCGATACCCACATATTGCCATCCGCCTGTCCGCCCTGCGAGGTATACTGCAAAAGCACGCCCACCCAGCCCAGCACGACCAGGAGCAGGGCCACGCCTTCCACCACCCAATCTACGACGGCGGGGCGGAAATGTACATCGGGACAATCGTGGGCCGAGAAAGGACCCAGGTTCACGCCAAACAGATTGAAAGACTTGATTCGTATCATATTTATTTCTTTAAAGTTAATAGGAGTCAGAGGGAGTCATCGCCCTCTTCATTCTTCGCCGCACCGCCCTTCTTCGCCTTCTTCAGCCGTCCGCTCTTGCGCAGGGCCTCGTTGATGATCCACTGGAGCTGGCCGTTGGTGCTGCGGAACTCGTCGGCCGCCCACTTCTCGATGGCATCCATCGTAGCGGCGTCCACGCGCAGGACAAAACTCTTGGTTGTATTTTCTTTCTTCGTTGCCACTTTCTCTATACGTATTTTTACCAGACAAACAACAATCAACGCACATCCCTGCCGCGGATGAAGCCGGCCACGTCGTCGGCCACATAGGAGGGCACGGGGCGCGCCTCGTTATACTCCAGCGGGGTGGACTTGCCCTTGCCTTCCTGCAACAAGTGGTTCAGCGCGGGATAGGACTTGAGCTGCGCCTTGGGGCGGGCGAGCAGGCCCATGAGCCACAGGCCGTAGTCCTGCATGGTGACCTGATAGTCGCGCTCGCCCTGAAGCACCAGCACGGGGCAGGTCAGCGCCGAGGCCACAGGCACGGCCTGGTAGGTTTGCAGAAACTCCCAATACTCCTTGGGCAGGCCCAGCGGCAGGGCGATGGTGTCGCTGAAGGCGGGCGTGCCCAGGCGCTTCACGTTGGCCACCTGCCGCTTCAGCTCGTCCAGCCGGGCGCGCGTCTGTTCGCTGGGCGTGGTCAGCGAGGCGAGGTATTCCGACTGCTCCACCAGCAGGTCCTCGAAGGGACGGGCAGGTCCGGCCACGATGATGATGCCCGCCACCTGCGGCGAACGCCTGGCGATGCGCGGGGCCATCATGCCGCCCTGGCTGTGGCCGAGGACAAAGACGCTGTCGGCCGCCACCTGAGGCAGGCCGGCTGCCAGACGGACGGCCGAGAGGGCATCGTCCACCGTCTCCACATCCATGTCCAGCCGGCGGCCCTGCGGCACGCAATCGGCGCCATAGACCTTCGTGCGCTTGTCGTAGCGCAGGGTGGCAATGCCGCGGTAGGCCAGCAGCCAGGCCAGGTCGCGGAAGGGCTTGTTGGGGCCTATGGTCTCGTCGCGATCGTTGGGGCCCGAGCCGTGTACCAGCACCACGCAGGGCACCCGTCGGCCCTCCTCCTTCAGGCGGGGCAGGGTCAGCGTGGCAGGTAGGCGGTAGCCGTCGGTCACCACCACCGTGTCGCGCTCTTCCATCAGCGTGCGGTCGAAGGCCACGGCAGGCGCTCCGGCAGGTTCGGGGGCGGGCACCACGCGAATGGTGTTCAGCCGCCCGTCGGCGTCGAAGCCCACAAGCAGGCGCAGGCGGTAGCGTTCGAAGGTCAGGTCGCGGCGACACAGTTCCACGCCCTGCACGGCTTCCTGCGTCCAGACTCCGGCCGACTGCAATGCGCCGAACTGGCCCGTCAGCTGGCGCCAGGTGTCGGCAAACACGGCGGGCGAGAGCTGTCGCTGCGCCTCGTCGTTGAGGGCGGCATAGATGCTGTCGCCACGGCCTTCGATGAGGTGTTCATAGATGCGCTCCGCACGTGCCTGACGGTCGTCCTGCGCCCATCCCTTCAAGGCACTTCCGCCCAGCAGGAAGAACAAAGCCCATATCGTAATCTTCCAATTATCCATTGTCCATTATCAATTATCCATTGTTCTTCAGCCAACGGCTGTAATAGTAATAATCCAGGTAATACTTCAGCGCGCCGCCCACAAAGGCCAGCGCCACAATCATCAGGTTGCGCAGGCGGAAGCGGTCGGCCCATACGGCAGCGTCGAAGCCTTCCACCGCCCACTCTATCAGGTCGAAAACGAACGTCACCCCTACCACCACCAGCGCATACACGCCGCCGGTGAAGAGCACGAAGAGGGGCTTGTTGCGCAGGTAGAGGCGGTGCGTCAGGTTGCCCACCACGATGTGTCTCGTCTCCACACGCGGACGGCAATAGAGGTAGACGCCCCGCAAGGCGATGAGCACGCCCACCAGCATGAAGACGGCAATCATCCAAAGGTTGCCCTTGTCCATCAGCAGCCAGTTGCGGCCGAGTATCCAGGCAAACACCAGCGCGATGAACACCCCCACTCCGATGCCGGAGCCGGCCGTCAGGCGGGTGCTGCACTGATAGACCACTTCACTGCCTTGATTCAATCCGAACATAACGCTTCCGTGTTTTTAAGCCATCAATGGTTCAGCGTCCCCGTATTCACCACCGGCTGGGCAGCCTCGTCGGCACAGAGCACCACGAGCAGGTTGCTCACCATGGCCGCCTTCTTCTCTTCGTCCAGCTCCACGATTTCGTCCTTCGAGAGCTTGTCCAACGCCATGTGGACCATCGACACGGCCCCTTCGACAATCTTCTCGCGGGCACTGATGATGGCCGACGCCTGCTGGCGGCGCAACATCACGGCCGCAATCTCGGGCGCATAGGCCAGGTAGTTGATGCGGGCTTCCAGCACCTCTATGCCCGCCATGGCCAGGCGCTCGTTGAGCTTCTGCTCCAGCTGGTCGTTGATCTCCTCGCCGCCCGAGCGGAGGGTCAGTTCGCCGTCGGCACCCTCGTTGTCGTCGTAGGCATACTGCCCGGCCACCTGGCGCAGGGCGGCGTCGCTCTGAATCTTCACGAAGTTCTCGAAAGCGTTCATGCGGTTGGCCACGGCGTTGCCCATGTTCACCGCCTTGCCGTCGCTCGACGTGGTGCCCGCGCTGGCCATGGTCTGCGAGTCGATTTCGAACATCGCCTTGTACGTGTCCTTCAGCCGCCACACCAGCACGAGGCCTATCAGCACGGGGTTGCCTATCTTGTCGTTCACCTTGATGGGCTCCACGTCGAGGTTGCGCGCACGCAGCGACAGCTTCTTGGCCTCCATGAAGGGGTTCACCCAGAAGAAGCCCG
Source organism: Candidatus Bacteroides merdavium (assembly GCA_019116805.1). Lineage (GTDB taxonomy): Bacteria > Bacteroidota > Bacteroidia > Bacteroidales > Bacteroidaceae > Bacteroides > Bacteroides merdavium. The sequence continues at coordinate 56,519 of DXAV01000008.1, forward strand.
TCTCGCGGAACGTGCCCTTATACCGGCCGAAGAACACCATGGCCCGTGCCTCGTTGGGCTCCAGCATCATGTAGCCACAGTTCAGGATGATCCACAGCACGGACATCACCGTTCCCAGCACATAGAGCAGCACGCCACCCGTCACGAAGCACCACACCGTGGCACCCGCCCATACAAACAGAAAGAGGAACAGGGCCAGGAAGCCGTTCATCTTAAAACCTTTGAAATTCATTTCCTTTGTTTCCATACGCATTGTTTTAAAGTGATATCATTTTGATATCGCAAAGATATGTATTCCGTTTGAATTATGCAAGAGTCGCAATGCTGTTTTTTTCGGGCACATCACGAAAACAGGGAAGTGCCCACTTGTTCAGAATACTGGGTGTCCAGCCACTCAGGAAATAAGACGTTTTTGCGTCTATTGATATCAGGAAAAGACAATCACCCGTTACGTTACAGTTGTTACAGTAACAAAAATCGAAAAACGACTTTCAGTCTCCCAAAAAGGGAAGTGTTAAATATTTTAATACTATATATATTATATATATAATATATATAGTATTAATTTTCTGATGACATTTTTAAAATCTGAAAAACGACTATTTTTTACTGTAACAACTGTAACGTAACGCCTCTTATTCCCTTTCATCACCCGGGCAAGCAGACCATTCCTGCTTTTTTAGAGTCACACAACCTGATCAATAGACATCCATCCCGTGCAAACACCTCCCCAACCCAAGCGGCAGCACATAAAAATCCATAGAACGCACGCGCCGTGCCGAAAACAGAAAGCACCGTTTTCCACACACGAAAGCGCCGTTTCCCACCCTGTAAATCAATGCGTTATTTTTATTAACACAAAGCACTCGCTTTGTTAACAGACTTTTAGAAATTACAGATGCTACGTTTTTGGCCGCCCCACAGAAAGCCCCTATATTTGCATCAGCAGGCAGGGAAAGGGATATCATAACAAACAGGAAGGAACACACCGGCGAGAGGCCGGAAGTCGCCATCAGAAAGCAGAAAAAACGAAGAAACAGGCCGTCCGGAGCTACACGACTGAAAAAGAAGCAGAAATAATTGCGGAAACATTTGCACGTTTCGCGCGAAAGCAGTAATTTTGTGCCCGATTATTCCGAAACGGGTCCAACAAAGAGATTTCCAAGTGATTGGAGACCACCCGACGGAGCTAACTTATATAGTTTATTTATAAGCATGTACGCAATTGTAGAAATCAACGGCCAGCAGTTCAAAGCAGAAGCTGGCAAGAAGCTGTTCGTTCACCACATCCAGAACGCAGAAGCTGGTGCGACAGTAGAATTTGAGAAAGTTCTTTTGGTGGACAAAGACGGAAACGTAACCGTAGGCCTGCCGACGGTAGAAGGCGCAAAGGTAGTTTGCGAAGTGGTATCTCCGCTGGTAAAGGGCGACAAGGTGCTCGTTTTCCACAAGAAGAGAAGAAAAGGTTACCGCAAGCTGAACGGTCATCGTCAGCAGTTTACGGAACTGGCAATCAAAGAAGTAGTAGCTTAATCAAATTAAAACAGTAAGAAGAAATGGCACATAAAAAAGGTGTTGGTAGTTCTAAGAACGGCCGTGAATCAGCAAGTAAGAGATTAGGCGTTAAGATATTCGGTGGCGAAGCTTGCAAGGCAGGCAACATCATCGTTCGTCAGAGAGGTACAGAATTCCATCCGGGCAACAACATCGGCATGGGCAGTGACCACACTCTCTACGCCTTGGTAGATGGAACAGTACAGTTCAAAGTAGGTCGCGAAGACAGACGCTATGTATCTGTTATCCCGGCTGAAAGCGCAGAAGCATAATAGTTTCCCGACAACATAAAGACAAGGGGTGCAATCGAAAAAACGGTTGCATCCCTTTCTTTTTAAGAAAGAATAAGTTACCTTTGTCGCACGAAAACAAGAAATAATTCTTAACCGAAACAAGATATGCTTACCATCAAACAAATCACAGAAAACACAGACGCGGTAGTACGCGGACTGGAGAAGAAGCATTTCAAGAATGCCAAGGAAGCCATCGAACAGGTGCTGGCTCTGAACAACAAGCGTAGAAGTACACAGACTTTACTCGATAACAACCTCGCCGAGGTGAACACACTGTCCAAGTCCATCGGCCAGCTGATGAAGGAAGGCAAGAAGGACGAAGCCGAAACCGCCAAGAGCCGCGTGGCCGAGCTGAAGGAGGCCAACAAGACCCTGCAGGCAGACATGGACCAGGCCGCACAGGACCTGCAACAGCTGCTCTACACCATCCCCAACGTGCCCTACGACGAAGTGCCCGAAGGCGCTACGGCCGAGGACAACCTCGTGGTGAAGATGGGCGGTATGGAAACCGAGCTGCCCAAGGACGCCCTGCCCCACTGGGAACTGGCGAAGAAATATGACATCATCGACTTCGACCTGGGCGTGAAGATCACCGGCGCAGGTTTCCCCGTCTATAAAGGCAAGGGTGCCCGCCTGCAACGCGCCCTCATCAACTTCTTCCTCGACGAGGCACGCGCTTCGGGCTACACCGAAATCATGCCGCCTACGGTGGTGAACGCCGCTTCGGGCTACGGCACAGGTCAGCTGCCCGACAAGGAAGGCCAGATGTACCATTGCGAGGTGGACGACCTCTACCTCATCCCCACGGCCGAAGTGCCCGTGACGAACATCTACCGCGACGTCATCCTCGACGAGAAGCAGCTCCCCATCAAGAACTGCGCCTACACCGAGTGCTTCCGCCGCGAGGCAGGTTCCTACGGCAAGGACGTACGTGGCCTGAACCGCCTGCACGAGTTCTCGAAAGTGGAGCTGGTGCGCATCGACAAGCCCGAACACTCCAAGCAGAGCCATCAGGAGATGCTTGACCACGTGGAAGGCCTGCTCCAGAAGCTGGAATTGCCCTACCGCATCCTGCGCCTCTGTGGCGGCGACATGAGCTTCACGGCTGCCATCTGCTACGACTTCGAGGTGTATAGCGAAGCACAGAAACGCTGGCTGGAGGTGAGCTCCGTGTCCAACTTCGACACCTATCAGGCCAACCGCCTGAAGTGCCGCTACCGCACGGCAGAGAAGAAGACCGAGCTTTGCCACACGCTGAACGGCTCCGCACTGGCCCTGCCGCGCATCGTGGCCGCCCTGCTGGAGAACAACCAGACACCCGAAGGCATCCGCATCCCCAAGGCACTGGTGCCTTACTGCGGCTTCGACATCATTGATTGAAGATGAAGAATTGAAAATTGAAAATGGAGGAATACACGCATTCTCCATTTTCAATTTTTCGATTATCAATTCAATAAATTTCTAACCCCAATAATCTATCTCATCATGAATGAAAAAAACAAAAGTTTCGCATTGCCGCTGACATTCATCGGCATCATGTTCTTTGCCATCGGCTTCGCGCTGGGCATCAACTCACTGCTTGTACCCGTTCTGCAAGGCTCGCTGGGCATCTCGAACGCCGCTTCCTACCTGATTATCGCCGCGACGTTCATCCCCTTCCTCGTATTCGGCTATCCCGCCGGACTGACCATCAAGGCCATCGGCTACAAGCGCACGATGTCGCTGTCGTTCATCATCTTTGCCGTGGCCTTCTACCTGTTCATCCTCTCGGCCGACTACAAGAGCTTCAGCCTCTTCCTGCTGGCTTCGTTCATCAGCGGTGCGGCCAACGCCTACCTGCAGGCATCCGTCAACCCCTACATCACCATCCTGGGCCCGCTGGAGAGTGCCGCCAAGCGCATCAGCATCATGGGCATCTGCAACAAGCTGGCCTGGCCCATCCCGTCCATCTTCATCGTGTGGCTGCTGGGCAAGGACGTGAACCTCATCGGCATTGAAGACCTGAACAAGCCGTTCGTCATCATCATCTGCGCCTTTGTGGCCCTGGGCATCATGGCTTTCTTCGCTCCCCTGCCCGAGGTGAAGGCTGAGGGTGAAGACGAGGACGACACCACTTCCAGCGCATCGAGCTATGCCGCCGGCAAGACGTCCGTCTTCCAGTTCCCCCACCTGCTGCTGGGTTGCCTCGCCCTGTTCCTCTACGTGGGCGTTGAAACCGTTTCACTCGGAACACTCGTCGATTATGCCAACTCGCTGGGCCTGCCGGGTGCCGCCAACTACGCCTGGATTGCCCCCATCGGCATCGTCATCGGCTATATCTGCGGCATCATCTTCATCCCCAAATACATCAGCCAGGCCGCCGCGCTGAAGGTGTGCTCCATCCTGGCTGTCATCGGCTCGCTGCTCGTCGTGCTGACGCCGCAGGAGATTTCCATCTACTTCATCTCGTTCATGGCACTGGGATGCTCGCTGATGTGGCCCGCCCTGTGGCCGCTGGCCATGGCCGACCTGGGCAAGTTTACCAAGGCCGGTTCGTCGCTGCTCATCATGGCCATGTTCGGCGGTGCCGTCATCCCCACCCTCTACGGATGGCTGAAGGACGTGACCAGCCCCCAGCAGGCCTACTGGCTCTGCCTGCCGTGCTTCCTGTTCATCCTCTATTATGGAGTGTCAGGATATAAGATCCGCACGAAGTAAGATTCAGATTTTAGAATTCAGCATACAGAAGTTAAGGAGTTAAGCCCAAAGCCAGGTTTCGCACCCCAAGGCATGGGCTTGGCTCCTTAACTTTTTGGCTTCTCAACTCCTCCCCAACTCCCCTCCCCCCTAAACTTTCTTTCCCTTCTTTCTTTGATTTTAACAAATAAGCCGTATCTTTGCAAATCTATCAATCTGAAAGCAATTACGTAATTATACAAACAAATTCATTAAATAATGAACAAAATCATTAGCAAAGAACAATTTTCAGAAAAAGTGTTCAAATTCGAAGTGGAAGCCCCGCTCATTGCCCGCTCGCGCAAGGCAGGCCACTTCGTCATCGTCCGCGTGGACGCCAAAGGCGAACGCATGCCGCTGACTATCGCAGGAGCCGACGTACAGAGGGGCACCATTACGCTGGTGGTGCAGGAAGTAGGCCTCTCGTCCACCAAGTTGTGCCAGCTGAACGAAGGCGACTATATCCTCGACGTAGTAGGTCCGCTGGGACAAGCCACACACATCGAGAACTTCGGTACGGTAGTATGTGCCGGCGGTGGTGTGGGTGTAGCCCCGATGCTGCCCATCATCCAAGCCCTGAAAGAAGCAGGCAACCGTGTGATTTCTGTCCTGGCCGGCCGCACCAAGGACTTGATTATCCTCGAAAATGAAGTGCGGAAGTCGTCGGACGAGGTCATCATCATGACCGACGACGGCTCGTATGGCAATAAAGGCCTCGTGACCGAAGGCATCGAGAGCGTCATCAAGCGCGAAAAGGTGGACAAATGTTTCGCCATCGGCCCCGCCATCATGATGAAATTCTGCTGCCTGCTGACCAAGAAATACGATATCCCAACCGACGTGTCGCTGAACACCATCATGGTGGACGGAACGGGCATGTGTGGCGCCTGCCGCATCACCGTGGGCGGAAAGACGAAATTCGTCTGCGTGGACGGCCCTGAGTTCGACGGCCACCAGGTGGAATGGGACGAAATGTTCAAGCGCATGGGATCGTTCAAGGACGTGGAGCGCGAAGAGATGAGCCATCTGGAAGCCTCTGTCTGCCACGCCACACCACAAGAGGAAGCATCGGCCGAAACGGCTGCCACAGGAAGAGCCATGACGTCCACCACCCCGATGGAAGAACTCCTCGACCGCAAAGCTCCCTGGCGTGAGGCCCTGCGCAAGAGCATGAAGCCGAAGGAACGTACCGCCATCGCCCGCTGCCCGATGAACGAACTCGACCCCGTCTATCGTGCCACAACCCGCACGGAAGAAGTGAACACAGGCTATACCAAGGAACAGGCCATAACCGAAGCCAAGCGATGCCTGGATTGCGCCAACCCGACGTGTATGCAAGGCTGTCCTGTCAGCATCAACATCCCCTCGTTCATCAAGAACGTGGAGCGCGGCGAGTTTCTCGAAGCGGCTCGCGTGCTGAAGCACACCTCCTCGCTGCCTGCCGTCTGCGGACGCGTCTGCCCGCAGGAGAAGCAGTGCGAAAGCCAGTGTATCCACCTGAAGATGAACGAACCCGCCGTGGCTATCGGCAACCTGGAGCGCTTCGTGGCCGATTATGAGCGCGAAAGCGGCAACATCATCCTGCCCGAACTGGCTCCCAAGAACGGCATCAAGGTGGCCGTCGTAGGTTCGGGCCCTGCCGGTTTGAGCTTTGCAGGCGACATGGTGAAGTATGGCTACGACGTCACCGTTTTCGAAGCCCTGCACGAGATTGGCGGCGTATTGAAATATGGCATCCCCGAGTTCCGCCTGCCCAACAAGATTGTGGACGTGGAAATCAACAACCTCGAGAAGATGGGCGTGAAGTTCGTCAAGGACTGCATCATCGGCAAGACAGAAAGTGTGGAAGAACTCCAGAAGGAAGGCTACAAAGGCGTGTTCATCGCCTCGGGTGCCGGCCTGCCCAACTTTATGAACATCCCTGGCGAGAACTGCGTGAACATCATGTCGAGCAACGAGTACCTGACACGCGTCAACCTGATGGACGCCTCCAATCCCGAAACCGACACCCCCATCAACCCCGCCAAGCGCGTCATGGTGGTGGGCGGCGGAAATACAGCCATGGACTCCTGCCGCACAGCCAAACGCCTGGGCGCCGAGAAAGTATATATCGTCTATCGTCGTAGCGAGGCCGAAATGCCCGCCCGACTGGAGGAGGTGAAGCACGCCAAGGAGGAAGGCATCGAATTCCTGACCCTGCACAATCCGCTCGAATACATCGCTGACGAGAAGGGGGCCGTGAAGCAGGTCATCCTCCAGCAAATGGAGCTGGGCGAACCCGACTCCAGCGGACGACGCAGCCCTGTGCCCATCCCTGGCGCTACCGTCACGCTCGACATCGACATGGCCGTCGTGGCCGTAGGCGTATCGCCGAACCCCATCGTGCCCAAGTCCGTCAAAGGACTGGAGCTGGGACGCAAGAACACCATCGCCGTCAACGAGCAGATGCAGAGCAGCATTCCCACTATTTATGCAGGCGGTGACATCGTGCGTGGTGGAGCGACCGTCATCCTCGCCATGGGCGACGGACGACGCGCGGCAGAAGCCATGCACCACCAGCTTCAAAACTAAAAAGAAGCGTTCATACCACAGTGATCTTTCATGACAGGCAATGCAGAAGGCTTATTTCGGCCACATGCATTGCCTGTTTTTTTGTAATTCCTGATAAAATTATTTTCTTTTCCCTCAAAAGAAACACAAATGCAATATGTAACTATATTCGCCAAATCATTACAAATATATTACAAAATAGTCCAAAAACCATGTTTTTTATCGCAAAAATTGACGTAAATCAAGAAACAAGGGAAGCAAGCCAAATTTCTCCCCAAAAAGCTTTTATGTTATAAAACATGTCCATATATTTGCATCGGTAAAAAGAAAGGCTGGGCGCCCAGCCACAGTTTCAATAGGTATTAGCTTATTGATGTTTTAAGGATTAGTTTTTTAGGATTAACAAAATGAGAAGTATTATGAAACGTTTAGGATTAACATTAGTGGCAGCACTCTGCCTGACAGTTACAACTTATGCTGTGGACAACCAACCTGTAAGTGAAACTGCAAAATGGAAAGGTACTATTAATGTAACCCAACTGAGCAAATACTTGAAACTGGATGCCAAGCAGCATGCAGAAGTTGTGAACATCATCGAATATTTTGACAAAGAGATGTCACGTGCATCAAATGCCAAAAAGAACCGCGAACAAATGTTACGCAATGCAGTCTATGGCAACTTGAAACTAATGAAAAAGACTTTGGATGAGAAACAATATACCAACTACACCAAAGTCTTGAATGTAACTTTGCGCAACAAAGGCTTTGAGATCAGATAAAAGAAAAGACTGCTAACTGGTTATAAGCCAATTTCACATACGAAGAAAGCGCTGGGACATCTTCCAACGCTTTCTTTTTTTGTCAACATGAAAGAGAGATCATGCTGACTCCCTAACCAATATATAAAGGCCGTCCTACTTTCACAAGCAAAAACGATCCTGCAATTCTTTCTTGAATTTCTTGGAAACAACCAGCTCCGTCACTCTGTCGAACGGCGGATACAACTGGCAAAGATTGTCTTTTATCAGCATCAGATAATCCATATTAATGATGTACGACTGATGAATCTGTACACATCGTGGCAGGTTACGGATAATCGCATCAGCCGTCATTCCCCTGCGCAACGTCAACGGAGGGTCATTGCTCAAGATAACTTCCCACAACTTACGCTCCGAAGAATAACGGAAAAAACCAATCTCCGAAGCACGCAACACGCGCATGTCGTTTGTCGGTGTATAGACCATAAAAGTATCACCTATCGACGAAGGCATCGATGCAAGACCTGACCGTTGACTTCCCTGCATCTGCAGTAAAAATCGATGCAGAATAAGCTCCAGCTCCTGAGGCTGGAAAGGTTTCAGCAGGTAGTCAAAGGCCGATTCGCGTATGGCTTCTATCATATACTTGTCATAGGCCGTATAGAAAACGACTTTCATATTCCAGATGATGCTGTCACGTATATCGCGCAAAAGCTCCATACCCGTCATTTCAGGCATCTCAACATCCAAAAACAACAAGTCGGGCCGGACACTGGCTATCAACTTCTTGCCCTGCCGCGCATTTCGCGCAATACCTTCAAACGAGAACTCTGACAATTTTTTCAATTCAAAGGCCAAAGCCTCCGCAGCCATCTCGTCGTCATCTACTACTATGACTTTATATGCACACATAAAATTTGCCGTTGTTTCTGATAGCGAATATAGGCATTAAATCAATCCAATGCAAAGAATAGAAACATGCGTATTGAATTATTCATTCAAATATTGGGATTATAGTGCAAAAATAAAGGATTATTCAGCATTCTTTTTTATTTCAAAGACGATAGTCATATCCCACTGGCAAGAGGAAAGAGACCTGGCATCCTGTTTCTCCACTCGAAAGGACAACATTATGGATTTCCACATCCAATGCCTGCCTGTTCTTTGCATTCAGTATCTGTATGGTCTGCATAATGACTTTCATACCAGTACCCGTCCCCCGATGAAGACTATTAGGACGATATCCCCCTCCATTGTCCGTTATCTGTATGCTCACCTCGCCCGACGTACGACGAGTGATATCAATCCAAAGCCGTTTCTCTCCCTCCTTCCCACGCAAAGCATGTTTCACGGCATTCTCCACAGGAATTTGAATGAGCATAGAAGGCAAAAACACCAAACTGGGATGGACATCTGCAGCAATCTGTATCACTGGGAAAAAATTGTCACCCAACGAACGCCGCTCCAAATCGATGTAAGTCTTGACAAAATCCAGCTCTTCTTCCAACGTAACACACAGCTGCTCGGCCAATTCCAAATTTCTCCGCATCAACTTGACCAGAGAGGCCAATTCCTGCTGCTCCTCTTGCTTGCGACTCAGCATCTCCTGGTTCAGCACATTAAAAATAAAGTGGGGAGACAGGCGATTACGGATATTCTCCAGACGCAAAGAAGAAACCATACGACGGCTTTCTGCCTGCATCAACGCACGCTTCTTTTTACTATACAGATAAAGGAAAAAAGCGACAAGGAAAGCGACTATCGCAATGCTACCCACAATCAAATGGGCCTGCCTGAGTTTCAACACCTTATTCTCTGCCTCGCGTATCATGACACGATGAGCCAAAAGTGTAGAGTCCTGCTGGTAGCGCAAGGCCAAGTCGGCCGTATGCATCCGTATGCGCTCATTACGAATAGAGTCATCCAACCTCAGATTATTCTTCTGATAATAATAGGCCTGCCTGTAATTGCCTGTTTCTTCATAGTATTGTTGCAAATACTTATTGCGGATATGCACCATGTCAGGGTCAATATCGGAAGGCGTCACAGCATGTGACAAAATACGGCTGGCTTCAGGAATGTTCTTCTGGAGCAAAGCTCGCTCAATGGCTTGTGTATCCAAATAATACAATGCTGTAGTCATCCCTATTTTTTGAAAGAAAGGACGGCATTCGTCCATATAGCGGGCTGCAGAATCGGGTTCCTGCATTTGAAGAAAGCAATCACTCATGTTCAGTTTGCCCAAATTCTCCTCAAACGCCATGTCCGGATAACCACTTGTCAATTCGACAAGTTTACGAAAATATCTCATTGCCGTCCGAGAATCATCCCGATAATAATAGGAAGTACCCCGGTTGTTCAGATAAATATATTTCTCGTAGGGAAGCATCTGGTCATAACCCTTGCCGGCCAGGTTATAATAGTAGTCGCACTGATCAAAGTCACGCAAGGCCACATAGATTTGCGCCAGGCCGTAATAGATGGGAGTACGCTTGGTGGAGGGTAATCCCAGAGAGTCGCACAACAACAAGGCTCTTCTATACCACGATGCTCCCAGATCCAGCTCGCCCAGCCGATTGCAGGCATCCGCCAAGTTCATCAGGATGTCAGGGATATCACCTGCACGCGTACCTTGCATCCGCCGCTCATAAGCACGCTGAAAAGCAGCCTTGGCAGAGTCCATAAACCCTGTACGGGCAAAAAGATTTCCCTCCATATTCAGGCACTCGGATTGCAAGTCGGCCACTTGCCGAGAAAAAGGCTGCCTTTCCGCGAAACGTTGGATGCGACGCAACACCAACCATGCCGAATCAATCTGCGAAGTCATCAGATAGGTTTTCAGCGTCAACGACAAATAATTGTATTTCACAAGACTATCATCCACCTCATCCATCCGCTTCAGCGCTTCCGCTCTCATCCAGCGTGGAGCCGCCGAGATAGAGTCGCAATGAACGGCAAAGAAGGACTCAAAAGCTTCGAGTTCGGATAATTCCCGCCGCTCGCTTCCTCCAGCACAAGCCATCATCAGAGCTATGATGCCGACAAACATCCAGATGATGTATCCTCTCCCTTTTAACACACAGTTCATAACGCGTTTGATTGTCAGTCTTGTTTTCCTAGAATTACCTGCAAAAATAAGGCTTTCTTCCGAACGGACAACAGGTAAACCAAGGAACAATTTCATTTTCTTCCAACATGGATGTCCTAAAAAGCAAAAGCCTCATAACTTCCTTTCAGAAGTTACAAGACTCATGCATATCTTATTATTAAGAAAGATTTCTTAAAGCGCACCAACTTCCTTCAAAGCTGCATTCGTTTTGTGTACGGCAGCAGCACTGGCAGCAAACTTGGCCTTTTCATCTGCTGTAAGCTCCAGTTCTACAATCTTTTCGATACCGTTCTTGCCTAAAATTACAGGAACACCAATGCAGATATCGTTTTCGCCATACTCACCCTCCAAATATACCGAGCAAGGAACCATCTTCTTCTGATTGTGCAGGATTGACTCCACTACATAAGCTCCTGCTGCACCAGGTGCATACCAGGCAGAAGTACCCAACAACTTGGTCAACGTAGCGCCACCTACCATCGTAGCAGCTACCACCTCGTTCAGTTTCTCTTCACTCAACAGGTTGCTTACAGGTTGTCCCTTGTAAGTAGCCAAACGTGCCAAAGGAATCATTGTCGTATCGCCATGTCCGCCGATAACCATGCCTTCCACTTCATTGGCGTTGCAACCCAAAGCCTGAGAAAGGAAATATTTGAAACGTGAACTGTCTAATGCGCCACCCATACCGATGATGCGATTTTTAGGCAAGCCCAAAGACTTCAGAGCCAAATAAGTCATAGTGTCCATCGGGTTAGAAATAACGACCAGAATGGCATTGGGCGAATATTTCAGAATGTTTTCAGCAACAGATTTCACGATACCAGCATTGACGCCAATCAGCTCTTCACGAGTCATTCCCGGCTTGCGAGGAATACCAGAAGTAATGACAACAACATCCGAATTGGCTGTCTTCTCATAGTCGTTGGTGCAGCCGGTAATCACCGTGTCAAAACCCAACAATTGGGCTGTCTGCATCATATCCATTGCCTTACCTTCTGAAACGCCTTCTTTTACGTCCAGCATTACCACCTCGTCGGCCACTTCATTAAAAGCCAATACATTAGCACATGTAGCGCCTACATTACCGGCACCTACTACGGTTACTTTTGACATAATTGATTCTTTTTATTTAGGTTGTTTAAAGATGGTACAAAAATACGACGACATTGGCAATTAAAGAAATTTTTCCGTAATAATTTTAGTTAAATGAACATTTCCTCACCAAGTAATGTTAACAGATTGACAATTAATCATTATTTTTGCCCCAGAATAGACCATCAACTTGAATATACGGCCTTGGCCATAGATAACTTTTAGTAAAATCAAACAATGAATAAAAATAAATCGCTGATTATCATAGGGAGTGTACTCGTTTTGCTATTGGTGGGAGTTACCGCCTTGCTGGTCATGGAAAAAACGACGAACAAAGAACTGATACAAGAATTTGAACTGGAAAAGGAAGATCTGGAAAATGAATATACCCGATTCGCACAACAATATGACGAATTGAAACTGACCATCTCGAATGACTCACTCGCTGTCTTGCTGGAGCAGGAACAACTGAAGACTCAGCGCCTTCTGGAGGAACTCAGAACCGTAAAAAGCAGCAATGCTTCAGAAATACGAAGATTGAAAAAGGAATTGGCCAGTTTGAGAAAAGTCATGATCAGCTACATCAACCAGATTGATTCACTCAACCAACTGACTGCACACCAACAGGAAGTCATCAAAGACGTGACACGCAAATACAATGCTGCTTCCAAACAAATAAGCAGCTTGTCGGAAGAGAAAAAGACATTGAATGAAAAAGTGGCATTGGCTGCCCAGCTGGACGTGACCAACATCCGCATCGAATCCCAGAACAAGCGTGGACGAGAGACAGATCGTGTGAAGAATGTCGTGAAATTCAAGATAGATTTCAGCATCGTAAAAAACATTACGGCAGAAACAGGAGAAAAAACATTGTATCTGCGCATCACCAAACCTGACAACAGCGTTCTGACGAAAAGCGATGCGAACACATTCAGCTATGAAAACCGCAACCTTACTTATTCCATCAAAAAGTACATCGAATATACAGGTGAAGAACAAGCTGTCACAGTATATTGGAACGTAGAAGAATATCTGTATGCAGGAAACTATCGTGTGGATATCTTTGCGGACGGTACACTGATTGGTTCACAAAGTTTCTCTCTCAGATAACATTTCCCTATAAATATAGAAAACAAAAAAGTGTGGGTATCCCCACACTTTACATATTCATTTCTTACAAAAACGTAAGTTAACATTTTTTTCCTACCTAGTATTGAGAACTTTTTTACCTTTGCATTGTTGTTTATGCAATCATTGTCGCTTTTTCGCGGCAACACAATGAAAGTATATATACGTATGAATGCAATGAAAAAAATCCTATGTTCCATCTTGTTAGCAACAACCGCTTATACAGCGAACGCACAACAGGTATTATCCTTGGATAGTTGTCGTGCATTGGCAATGGCCAACAATAAGGAATTGTTGATAAGCCAAGAAAAAATCAATGCTGCACAGTATCAACGAAAAGCAGCATTTGCCAACTACCTGCCCAAGTTTGATGCAACTGGTACCTACATCCGTAATCAAAAAGAAATGTCATTACTGAGCGATTCGCAAAAGGACGCCTTGTCTAACATAGGTACCAACCTAAGCGGTGCTCTGCAAAATGGTGTACAGAACATGATTGCACAAAATCCAGGCCTGTTGCAGAACCCACAATTCATGCAACTGGTACAAGCTTTTGGTAGCACCGACTTGGCCACACCGCTGAACAATGTAGGAAATTCATTGGTCGATGCCTTGCGCACAGATACACGAAACATCTTTGCTGGAGCCGTTACCTTGACGCAACCCTTGTACATGGGCGGTAAAATACGCGCCTATAACAAAATTACAAAATATGCAGAAGAATTGGCTCGCCAACAACATAGCACAGGTATGCAGGATGTAATACTGGATACAGATCAAGCTTATTGGCAAGTAATATCGCTTGTTCATAAAAAGAAACTGGCAGAAAGTTATCTGAAACTGCTACAACAGTTAGAAAGCGATATCGACAAAATGATAAATGAAGGAGTAGCCACCAAAGCAGACGGTCTTTCTGTTAAAGTTAAAGTAAATGAAGCGGAAATGACATTGACCAAGGTAGAGGACGGGCTAAGCTTGTCACGCATGTTGTTGTGCCAACTATGCGGACTCGACCTGACAACAGACATCATACTGGCTGACGAACAGAAAGAAAACCTGGCTGAAGCCAACATCGCAAGTTCAAATATCAACATGGAGGGTATTTATGCCATACGCCCTGAAATACGCAGTTTGGAATTGGCATCCAAAATCTACGACCAGAAAGTAAACGTTGCCCGTTCAGAATACTTGCCTTCCATCGCCTTGATGGGAAGCTACATCGCCACCAGCCCCTCCGTACTGAACAGCTTTGAAAAGAAATTCAAAGGAATGTGGAATGTTGGAGTGATGGTATCCGTTCCTTTGTGGCATTGGGGTGAAGGCATCAATAAGGTGAAAGCAGCCAAATCAGAAGCACGCATAGCCCAATATCAACTGGAAGAAGCTAAAGAAAAAATCCAACTACAAGTAAACCAAGCCGCTTTCAAAGTAAACGAAACAGCCAAGAAACTGACTATGGCAGAAAAAAATCTGGAGAAAGCTAATGAAAACCTGCGTTATGCCACCCTTGGTTTCGAGGAAGGAGTTATTCCGGCCAGCAACGTATTAGAAGCTCATACAGCCTGGTTATCTGCCCAATCGGAAAAGATCGATGCACAGATTGATGTAAAACTGACTGATCTCTACCTGAAGAAAGCGACTGGCGAACTTGGCACAATAGGGGATTAAAGAATAAGGAGCAAAGACTTTCATCCTCCACCTTCACTTTCAATTGTTAACTATCAATTTTCAATAAAATAAATGGATACCAAATCACAAAACAGTAACATGCTGCTGGCATTCCTCACACTGGTAGGAGTCATTGCAGTAGTGGCCCTTGTAGGATTCTTCATGCTCCACAAAGGACCGGAAATTGTTCAAGGACAAGCCGAAGTCAACGAATATCGCGTATCAAGCAAGGTGCCTGGACGTATCTTGGCATTTCGTGTGACAGAAGGGCAAAAAGTACATGCAGGAGACACACTCGCTCTGCTAGAGGCTCCTGACGTACAAGCCAAATTGAAACAGGCACAAGCCGCCGAGGCCGCCGCACAGGCACAAAACGAAAAAGCGATCAAAGGCGCACGCCAAGAACAAATCCAAGGTGCATATGAAATGTGGCAGAAGGCCCGTGCCGGAGTCACCATTGCGGAAAAGTCATACAAACGTGTAAAAAACCTCTATGACCAGGGGGTTATGTCAGCCCAAAAATTAGACGAAGTAACTGCCCAACGCGATGCCGCCATCGCTACCGAAAAAGCAGCCAAGTCACAATATGACATGGCTAAAAATGGCGCTGAACGCGAAGACAAGGCTGCCGCAGCGGCTCTGGTGCAACGTGCACGAGGAGCCGTAGCCGAGGTGCAATCGTATATAGCCGAGACATATCTCATCGCCCAAGCCGACGGCGAAGTGTCGGAAATATTCCCCAAAGTGGGTGAACTCGTAGGAACAGGTGCCCCCATCATGAACATAGCCATTATGGAAGATATGTGGGTGAGCTTCAACGTACGTGAAGACTTGCTGCAAGGCATGAATGTCGGTACAGAGTTTGACGCTTACGTACCCGCCCTCGACCGCAACATTCGTCTGAAAGTGTATTATATGAAGGATCTTGGCACGTATGCAGCCTGGAAAGCCACCAAAACAACAGGCCAATTCGATCTGAAAACTTTCGAAGTAAGAGCCAATCCTGTGGAAAAAGTGGAAGGTCTGCGACCGGGCATGAGTGTGGTGTTGAAAAAATAAAAAGAACCACTCATTACTAACTGCTCTTTTAAATGAACGCAACGAAATATAAAGCCTTGTGGAACGTAATGAAGCGAGAAGGAAAACGTCTCGTCTCACGACCACTCTATCTGTTCTGTATGGTAGTGGCGCCATTATTCTGTTACGTGTTCTTCACCACGCTAATGGATTCAGGCCTACCGAAGGATATGCCCGTAGGCATAGTGGACGAAGACATGACAAGTACCTCACGCCAACTGACACGTAATCTTGACGCGTTTGAGCAGACAGCTGTTGTGGGACACTATCCCAACGTGACCGAAGCACGCCAAGCCATGCAGCGGGGTGATATCTACGGATTCTATTACATACCTGAAGGTACCACTGCCAAGGCTCAAGCCCAACGACAACCCAAAGTGTCATTTTACACTAACAACACGTTGCTCATTGCCGGATCACTGCTCTACAAGGACATGAAAATGATGAGCGAACTGGTCTCAGGAGCCGCCGCCCGCTCCGTGCTCTATGCCAAAGGGGCTACGGAAGACCAAGCTATGGGCTTCCTGCAACCCATTGTCATCGACACCCATCCGCTGAATAATCCATGGATCAATTATTCTGTCTATTTGAACAACACTTTTGCGCCTGGCGTACTGATGTTGATGATTTTCATGGTAACAGTATTCTCCATCGGCGTGGAAATCAAGGACCGTACCGCCCGTCAGTGGCTACGTACAGGCAACAATTCCATTTGGATTTCTTTAGCCGGCAAACTATTGCCACACACAGCTATATTCTTCTTAATGGGTATCCTCTACAACGTTTACCTCTACGGTTTTCTACATTTTCCCTGCAATAGCGGCATTCTGCCAATGCTCTTTGCCACCCTGTGTTTAGTATTGGCTTCACAGGGAATGGGCGTCTTAATGATAGGTACTTTACCTACACTACGCCTAGGGCTTAGCTTCGCCTCATTATGGGGTGTACTTTCATTCTCAATGTGCGGACTTTCATTCCCAGCCATGGGCATGCACCCGACGCTACAAGCGTTGGCTAACCTCTTCCCCCTGCGCCACTATTTCCTGATCTATGTGGATCAAGCACTGAATGGTTACCCAATGACTTATTCATGGATCAACTATGTAGCCTTGCTGCTATTCATGACACTACCCTTCTTTATTGCCAATCGGCTGAAAGGTGCCCTTATATACTATAAATATGTACCATGATGAAAAAGAAAACAACATTCAAACAACATATCAGACAAGGTATCTACGACCTATTCTACATCTGGCGACAGGAATTTCGTACGACTTTCCGCGATCAAGGTGTACTGATCTTTTTCATCCTCGTCCCATTGGTATATCCACTGATCTACTCGTTCATCTACACCAACGAGACACTGCGCGACGTACCGGCCGTAGTGGTGGACGACTCACGCAGTTCACTAAGCCGAAAATATGTACGGATGCTCGACGCCAGCCCCGACATCAGCGTAGTATCTCATTGCGCCGACATGGAAGAAGCCAAACTGGCTTTGCGCAACCGTGATGCTTACGGCATTGTTTATATCCCCGAAACATTCAGTGACGACATCGCCGCCGGACGTCAGACACAGGTGAGTATCTTCTGCGACATGAGCGGATTGATGTACTACAAAGCTATGTTGAGCGCCAACACCGAGGTGTCACTCGAGATGAACACGGAAATCAAGATTGCCCGCGCTGGCAACACAACCAACCGCCAGGATGAAATCACGGCTTATCCCATCGAATACAAGGATGTAGCTCTCTATAATCCAACGAATGGTTTTGCCGCTTTTCTGATACCTGCCGTACTGATACTGATTATCCAACAGACACTATTGCTGGGTATCGGCCTATCAGCAGGAACCGCTCGCGAAAAGAATCAATTCCGAGACCTGGTACCTATCAACCGCCACTACAACGGCACGTTGCGCATCGTCATGGGCAAAGGGCTAAGTTATTTTCTGGTCTATACCCTCGTAGCTGCATATGTACTCTGTGTCGTACCCTGGCTATTTAGGCTCAATCAGATAGCCTTGCCAGGTGAACTAATCCTGTTCATCTTACCTTATTTGAGTGCCTGCATCTTCTTCTCGATGACAGCTTCTATCGCTATACGCAACCGCGAGACATGCATGCTATTGTTTGTCTTCACATCGGTACCGTTGCTGTTCCTATCGGGTATTTCGTGGCCAGGCTCTGCCATTCCACACTTCTGGCGCTACTTTTCTTACCTGTTTCCATCCACTTTCGGCATCAACGGCTACGTACGTATCAACAGCATGGGAGCCACACTGAACGAAGTGCAATGGGAGTACCAGGCCCTTTGGCTACAAACCGGTATCTATTTCCTGACAACCTGCCTTGTATATCGCTGGCAGATAATCCAAAGCCGCCGTCACGTTATCGAAGCATACAAACGCTACAAGGCCCAGCATAGAGAATAAGGCAGAGATACTCCTCTGCCCTGGCATTTCATTAATGAATGTCCGCATGTTACCAAATTAGCAAAGTTTAAACTGCCAAGTTGCTCCACATCCATGTTTTGGAACACTTTATGCAGAATATAAAACGTAAGACAATAAACATATGCATTATGAACCTGCTTGATTTTTACCGTCAATATCCCGACGAGGCATCCTGTGAGGAAGCGCTTCGTCGTTTCC
>DXAV01000086.1 GCA_019116805.1 Candidatus Bacteroides merdavium
CGCAAATATAAAATAAAATCTTAACAATAAGATTTCACTTTTCTTTTTTCGTGAAAAATATCATATAAACCTTGACGATGGTCAAGGCTTGTCTAAAAAAATAGTCTGTTTGAATTACGAGGCAATATCTCATTTTTTATCATATCTTTGTCGAGCACAGTGTACATAGGACTTTCACTATATATGAGTTTGGGTACCCATAATATAAGGAATAATTCTATTTATATGCTGTGCTTTAACATTTTGATGCAATTTTAAGAGAATGAAATAAGTTTAAATCACTTCTAAATTTGGAAATGTATGAAAAAAGTTTTTGTAATCGACTGGATTTTAATCGTTGTATTCATCGTGTCTGCCATTTCAGGAATTGGTCTGCACATAGCCGGACATGGGAACAGCCACGAAGTATGGCATAACTGGGCAGTGGTTCATGTCGTGAGCAGTGTATTGTTCCTTGTTGCCATCATATTCCATGTGACAACACACTGGGGGTGGTATAAGGGAATCATAAAAAACGGAATAGGCAGGAAAAGCAAGGTTACAGCAGTTCTGTCTATCATATTTTTATTGCTGTCCGTTACAGGTATCGTATTACTTGGAGTAAGCGGACCAAACTCTCCACTTGGACTGTGGCATTATAAAATAGGTATCATAATGATAATCATAGCTATCGGGCACATTATAAAGCGATTGTCTGCTCTTCGCAAGTCCTTAAATACAAAAAACAGTAAGTTCCCGATATTTATAGCTTAGAACTTTCTTTAGTAACTTGTAAGAGGATATTCGGGAACAATTTGGGAACATTAATATAAAAAGGAAAGAGCTAAATATTTGATTTGCAAATACTTAGCTCTTTTTCTTGTACCCAGACCCGGGGTCGAACCGGGATGGAAGTGAATCCACTGGTGTTTGAGACCAGCGCGTCTACCGATTCCGCCATCTGGGCATCGCATTGATTTCTCAATTGCGGTGCAAAGATACGACTTTTTTCTGAACAGACAATAGTTTATCGAAAAAAAGATGAAAAAAATAGAAATGCCCGGACAAATATTCCCTATTTCTAAAAATAAGATGTACTTTAGCAGAAACTTTAAAATAAAAACAATCATGGCAACAAACAAAGACAACTTCTGCGTCATCATGGGTGGAGGAATTGGTAGCCGTTTCTGGCCGTTCAGCCGCAAAACACAGCCCAAGCAATTCCTTGACTTTTTCGGTACCGGACGTTCCTTGCTGCAACAAACCTTCGACCGTTTCAAGAAAATCATACCGACAGAGAACATTCTCGTTGTTACCAACGCTCTTTATGCCGACCTTGTCCAAAAGCAACTGCCCGAACTGAAACCCGAGCAAATCTTACTGGAGCCGGCCCGACGAAACACGGCTCCCTGTATCGCATGGGCATCCTACCACATACGAGCACTCAATCCCAACGCCAACATCGTGGTGGCACCGTCGGACCATCTGATCCTGAAGGAAACCGAGTTCCTGACCGCCATCGAAAAGGGACTTGCCTTCGTGGCCGAAGACAACAAGCTGCTGACCCTCGGCATCAAGCCCAACCGTCCCGAAACGGGATACGGCTACATACAGATTGCGGAGAACGTAGGCGACAACTTCTACAAAGTCAAGACTTTCACCGAAAAGCCGGAACTGGAACTGGCCAAGGTATTTGTGGAAAGCGGAGAGTTCTATTGGAACTCCGGCCTGTTCATGTGGAACGTGAACTCCATCATCAAAGCCGGCGAGGACTTGCTGCCCGAACTGGCCTCCAAACTGGAACCTGGCAAGAATGTCTATGGAACCCCAGACGAGAAGAAGTTCATCGAAGAGAATTTTCCCGCCTGCCCCAATGTATCCATAGACTTCGGCGTGATGGAAAAGGCCGACAATGTTTACGTGTCGCTGGGCGACTTCGGGTGGTCGGACCTCGGAACATGGGGATCACTCTACGATCTCTCGCCGAAAGATGAGGACCAGAATGTCACTCTGAAGTGCAGTTCCCTGCTCTACAACAGCAAGGACAACATCATCGCCCTGCCCGAGAACAAGCTGGCTGTAGTGGAAGGTCTGGAAGGTTATCTCATCGCCGAATCGGACAACGTCCTGCTCATCTGCAAGAAGGACGAAGAACATGCCATCCGCAAATACGTGAACGATGCCCAGATCAAGATGGGCGAAGACTACATCTGATCTATCCGGAGACATATAAAAACAGAAGAAGGGGCAGCCTGACGGGTTGCCCCTTTCTTTGTCATATCATCATAAAAGGAAAGGATTATCAGAAAGCCTTGCGGATTGCCTCAGCGACTGCTGCAAACTCTTCGGCAGAGAGTTGCAACTTCGGATTGGAGAAAAGCATATCCTTTTCGCTCTGCATCGGGATGAGATGGATATGAGCATGGGGAACTTCCAGCCCCAGCACAGCCATTCCTACCTTTTTGCAGGGGAATGCCTTCCCGATGGCCAGTGCCACCTTCTTGGCGAAGACCTGCATTCCGGCCAGTTCATCGTCTTCCAAGTCAAAGATATAGTCCACTTCCCGTTTGGGAATGACCAGCGTATGTCCTTTCACCAACGGATTGATATCCAAAAACGCGAAAAACCTGTCGTCTTCCGCCACTTTGTAACAAGGGATTTCGCCCGCTACAATTTTGCTGAATATGGTTGCCATAACGATATATAATAAAAAACAAGGCAAGCCACATACATGGCCTGCCTTACATACTAAAACGATATATTTACTACTTCCAGTTCAATCATGCCCTGCGGCACCTTGATTTGGGCTTTTTCGCCCACCTTCTTGCCAAGCAGTCCCTGTGCGATGGGAGTATTGACAGAAATCTTGCCTTCCTTCAGGTTGGCCTCGCTCTCAGAAACGATAGTATAGGTCATCTTCATGCCGTTCTTCACGTTCTTCAGCTCCACTTTGTTCAGGATCTGCACAGAATCGGTCTTCAGCTTGGACTCGTCGATAATCTTGGCATCGGCAATAACCGCCTTCAGCTTGCTGATTTTCATTTCGAGCAATCCCTGAGCCTCCTTGGCGGCATCATACTCGGCATTCTCGGACAAGTCACCCTTATCGCGCGCTTCGGCAATGGCCGCCACCACCTTGGGGCGCTCCACGGTTTCCAGCTGTTTCAATTCGGCCAACAGTTTGTTGTAGCCGTCTTCTGACATATAAGCCATAATCTTTCCTCCTTAATATTCTATTATTCTTAGATTGATATATTATAAACAAAAAAGAATTCCAACATGTCAACCATGCTGGAACCCTCTTCCAATATTTCTTTGCAAAGATAGCACTTTAAACAATATGCGTCAAGTGCCAACCGCTGTTTTGTAACATATTTAATGGAGTTCATCCTCCATTATAACAAATTACAACAACTTCTGCACGGCGGCATCCAGATCCTTGATGGTCTCACCACGGGCACTCAACTCGTTGTTACGGTTCACCAGGAACAGTGTCGGCAGATTCTGAACGTTATAAGAAGCTGCTACGGACGAATAGACCCCGTTGGCGTCG
Source organism: Candidatus Bacteroides merdavium (assembly GCA_019116805.1). GTDB lineage: Bacteria > Bacteroidota > Bacteroidia > Bacteroidales > Bacteroidaceae > Bacteroides > Bacteroides merdavium. Next base: position 3,533 of record DXAV01000086.1, read on the forward strand.
CGCACACAAATCCAAGGCAGGTTGTCGGCCGTGGTCTTCCAGTAATGTTCGTCGGCATCCAAAGAAATCTGATAAATCTCCAGTCCGCGGGATGCATACTTGTCATACAGGTCGCGCAACATGTAATTGTGGCTGGCAGAGACAGCGCTCTGATAAACCGTAAAGTCCAAAATAACAACTTTACCCTTGAGATCGGTCAGTCTGTGGGCATTGCCTTTCATATCACGCAGGTTGATATCAATCACACCGGTTTCAGACACCTGTACCTCCTCGGGCAATTCCACCGTCTGCTGCTGGGGCGTACGCGTGTTCTTCATACCCTTGATAACGATGTTATACAGGTTCTTCGAACGGTCGGCATGCGGATAGAAGTTGTTCAGGCTCGTGGCCACGGCAGCAAAGCACTTGATGTCGTCGCGACTGTTCAGCGGGTCGAATATCAAATAGTTGTTCACCTTCTGGAACAGGGCAAAATAAGCGGAGGCCGTGTTGGGAGCCGCAAAGATATAGGCAATCTTCACCTCATCCTTATAGCGCTTTATCATTGCCGTCAGGCTATCCTGGAACACATCGACTCCGATACTGTGGTTCTGCATCGCCTGATAAAGTTCGTCCACGCTGTTCTGCAACCGAAGCTGCTTCAGCGACAACTCCTTGATCTTCGTGCTGTTGGGAGACCCTTCGACCGTATAACCCGTCGCAAAATCGGCATAGCCGGCATTGATACGGACAGTCTCTGTGGAATCCACAGAGAAATTGATGACCTTATCGTCCACCCTCAGGCGATAGAACTCGGGAGACTCCGGCCGGGCTTCCTTGAAGGCGAAAGTGCCTCCGGCGTTCAGTTTGACAGAATCGAGGGGAACAATCCCTTCCAATGCAGACGCTTCCAGATAAAGCATCTTTCCTTCGGCACCCGTCACTTCACCCTCTACCTTGAACTTCGGTTCGGAATCACAGGCGCTTAAAGCTATTGCGGCAAGTGCCATCACTACTAATTTCTTCATATCGTCAGTGTGTTTATTTTCTAAATCGACGTGCAAATATACTCCTTTTCACGGTTAGTCAAAGCATTTTCGGCCCATCTTCCGCTCCAAAACCTTAAAAAAAAGTAGAAATACAAACTTTTAAACTCATTTCCACCGTATTAAGAGAATAAATTCACTATCTTTGCACGAATTTTGAAAGAAAATAGATATAAAAGTTTTTTTATGATTAACCCAATTGTTAAGACGATCGAGCTTCCTGATGGCAGAACCATCACGCTCGAAACGGGAAAGCTGGCAAAACAGGCAGACGGTTCTGTAATGCTCCGCATGGGCAACACCATGCTGCTGGCTACTGTTTGTGCCGCAAAAGACGCAGTTCCCGGAACAGATTTCATGCCGCTTCAGGTAGAGTACAAAGAAAAATTCTCCGCATTCGGACGTTTCCCCGGCGGCTTCACCAAACGTGAAGGACGCGCTTCGGATTACGAAATCCTGACCTGCCGCCTGGTTGACCGTGCTCTCCGCCCCTTATTCCCCGACAATTTCCACGCAGAAGTATATGTGAACATTATACTTTTCTCGGCCGACGGCGTGGACATGCCCGACGCACTGGCCGGACTGGCCGCTTCTGCCGCATTGGCCGTATCTGACATTCCGTTCAACGGTCCTATCTCTGAGGTACGCGTAGCGCGCATCAACGGAGAGTTCGTCATCAACCCCACCTTCGAACAGCTCGAGCAGGCCGACATGGACCTCATGGTAGGTGCTACCTACGAGAACATCATGATGGTGGAAGGCGAAATGAAGGAAGTATCCGAGCAAGACCTGCTGGCTGCTCTGAAGGCTGCCCACGAGGCTATCAAGCCTATGTGTAAGGCACAGATAGAGCTGGCCGAGGAGGTAGGTTCTACCGTAAAGCGCGAATACTGCCACGAAGTGAACGACGAAGACCTGCGCAAGGCCGTACACGATGCCTGCTACGACAAGGCTTATGCCATTGCCGCCAGCGGCAACCGCAACAAGCATGAACGCCAGGATGCCTTCGACGCCATCCGCGAAGAGTTCAAGGCTCAGTTCACCGAAGAAGAGCTTGAAGAAAAAGCTCCGCTCATCGACCGCTACTACCACGACGTAGAAAAAGAGGCCATGCGCCGTTGCATCCTTGACGAAGGCAAGCGTCTGGACGGCCGTAAGACAACGGAAATCCGCCCCATCTGGTGCGAAGTAAGCCCGCTGCCCGGCCCTCACGGTTCAGCTATCTTCACCCGCGGTGAAACGCAGTCATTGTCCACTGCCACACTGGGTACGAAGCTCGACGAGAAGATTATCGACGACGTATTGACTCACGGCAAGGAGCGCTTCCTGCTGCACTACAACTTCCCCCCGTTCTCTACGGGCGAAGCTAAGGCACAGCGCGGTGTAGGCCGTCGTGAAATCGGCCACGGCCATTTGGCATGGCGCGCACTGAAGGGACAGATTCCCGCAGACTATCCGTACGTAGTACGCGTTGTTTCTGATATTCTCGAATCCAACGGTTCTTCCTCCATGGCTACCGTATGCGCCGGCACGCTGGCTCTGATGGATGCCGGTGTGAAGATCAAAAACCCTGTATCGGGTATCGCCATGGGTCTTATCAAGAACGCAGGCGAAGACAAATATGCCGTCCTCTCCGACATCCTCGGTGACGAAGACCATCTGGGCGATATGGACTTCAAAGTAACAGGTACGAAGAACGGTATTACTGCCACTCAGATGGATATCAAGGTGGACGGTCTGTCCTACGATATTCTGGAGAAAGCCCTGCTGCAAGCCAAGGAAGGCCGCGAATACATCTTGGGCAAACTGACCGAGTGCATCGCTGAGCCACGTCCCGAACTGAAGCCGCACGCTCCGCGTATCGAAACCATGACCATTCCGAAGGAATTTATCGGCGCTGTTATCGGCCCGGGCGGAAAGATCATCCAGGGTATGCAGGAAGAGACGGGTGCTACCATCACTATCGAAGAAGAAGACAATGTAGGCAAGATCGAGATTGCCGGTACCAACAAGCAGAGCATCGACGATGCTATCCGCATGATCAAGGCTATCGTAGCTGTACCCGAAGTAGGCGAAGTCTATAAAGGCAAGGTTCGCTCCATCATGCCTTACGGTGCGTTCGTTGAGTTCCTGCCGGGCAAGGACGGTCTGCTTCACATCTCCGAAATCGACTGGAAGCGCCTTGAAACGGTTGAGGAAGCCGGACTTAAGGAAGGCGACGACATCGAAGTGAAGCTGCTGGACATCGACCCGAAGACAGGCAAGTTCAAGCTGTCGCACAAGGTGCTCATTCCGAAACCCGAAGGTTACACGGAACGTCCCGAAAGACCCAGAAGAGAAAAGAAATCCAATAACTAATAACGGATAGAACACTTTTCTATATAACAAGGGTGCCCGCTACGGCGGTGCACCCTTTTCTTTTTGACATACATAAGCTCAGAATATCTACAAAATCCATATCTTTGCCCCATAATACACAGCAATTATGATCAAATTACTCCTGGTAGAAGACGACCCCAACCTGCGCTACGTAGTGCAGTGCGGACTGGAAGACATCATCGGCGGATACGATGTGCAGACGGCCGCCAACGGCGAAGAAGGCCTGAAAGCATGGGCCACGTTCAAACCCGACATCATCATCAGCGACATCGACATGCCCGTGATGGACGGCTTCGAGATGGTGCGCCGCATCCGCGAAACCGACGCCAACATCCCCATTCTGTTCGCCTCGGCTCTCACCTCGCCCAAAGACGTGCGTTTCGGCTACCAGCTGGGGGTGAACAACTACGTGAAGAAGCCCTTCATCGCCGAAGAACTGGACGCGCACATACATGCCGTTCTGAAAATGACGCAAGGCGTGCACATGCGCACGGAAACAGGATTCTGCCAGTTCGGCTCCTACACGCTGGACACCGAACACAACACCCTGCGCGATGACCGCACCGGCCGAAGCCGGCCACTCACTGCCACCGAGGCCAACATCCTGCACATCCTGGCCCAAAACAAGAACGAAACCGTGCGCCGCGAAGCCATCCTGAGCCGCTGCTGGAACACGGAAGACGACTACTTCGCCTCGCGCAGCCTCGACGTCTTCGTCTCCAAGCTGCGCAAGCTCTTCGAAGCCGACGCCGGCATCGAAATCAAGACCGTCCGCGGCGTGGGGCTGATGCTGGTAGTGAAAAGTGGACTCGACTGAGGCTACCATCTAACGAATCTCCTCCTACAAGACATTGCTTGTTACTCTTCCTGACATTACTTCTTCTACATTAAAACGAGCAATGTCTTTTCTTCCCTCAACCCTTCATTCACTTAAGCTATTGAAAAACAATACTACAAACAAGACAAACCTTAGACTCTAATAAATAAAATTCCACAATATTTTTCCATCCGGAACATTTCTTTTTAAGAAATAATGATTACATTTGTATATAATTATAATAAATATCTTGATTTATCATGACGAGAACTCGAATCTTCATCTTCAGTCTGATTGGTATATGGATGTGTCTGGCTGGTTGTTCGGAAGACAAACTTCCCGGTGACCTCGAAGAGAACTACAACGGTTCTTATTCTTTCACGGCACAAATCGAAAACATGGAAGCTGTTACTACTAAAGTAGTGGTAAACGAAAACGGTTCTATTCAATGGAACACAGATGAATCTGTCGGAGTATATGGCGAGCGGACTGAAAATGCGAAATTCAGTATCGACGAGAATACCACTCCCTCAGCCGTAGGTTCGTTTGCCGGTACATTGACGCAACCTGATACTTCTCCCCGTTGGGCCTATTATCCGTATCAGGCCAATGCAACCACTGATGACTCAAGGAAAAGCCTTACTCTCCAGTTGCCCGATACATACAACTATACAGGTGATACTTATCTGCCCATGCTGGGGCGCTCCACCGGTGAACGCCAAATGTTGTTCAAACACTTGACGGGTATCCTCCGCATCACCTTGCGCAATATTCCGGCTGAAGCCGATGCCTTTGTGCTCCGCTCTGTAGGAGAGAATGCCTTGCCTTTGACTGGAACCGCTAACGTAACCGATGTAGATGCGAAAGAAGCCGTACTCAATATCACGGCAGAAGCTGGATACGAAGTCATTTATCATTTCGGAACGTTAGTTCCCGGAGAAGATACACGCATATTCTTCATTCCCTTGCCCGTAGGGGATTATCCCGAACTCGAAATATCGGCCCGCCAAAAAGACGGGACCGAACTATTCACTCGCAGCTTGGGTGCGAAAAGTATTCGACGCGCCCAGATTCTTAATGTTCCGGTCATGGACTTTGATACCGGAGAGGCTTACATCTTACAAGAAAACACCATCGAAATCACCGATGACATGGAATCATTCATTACTTTATCCTCCATCGACCAAGAAACCGGCGTATGCACTTTGAGTTATACGCAAGCTCCTGATGAAGGTATGCCCCAAGTAGGTGATATTTTATTGAAGCCAGGCATTTCCACTCGCTTTCCAAAAGGCTTTTTAGGGAAAGTTACTTCGATAAAAGAAGAAAAAGGCGGTTATACGGTAACAACCGGTCCTGCCTGTCTGAACGATGCGTTCGTGGAGTTGGTCGTGGATGAGGAAGTGGATTTGTATCCGGAATACATGAAGCCGGAAACCCGAGCGATGATTGATTGGGACGGAACTTTCGCAAACTTCTCGATAGCGATGGATTTCAGCCAAGGCAGCGGCATTTTTGCCAAGGGCACAACGACATTTGGCATCAAATATCATGTAATCATCGACTTAAAGAAACAATATTGGTCCTATACCTATAAGAATCAAATAGGAATAGAAGGCACAATAGGTATCAAAGGAGAACTTAGCGGTGATATACACAAACAGGAATTAAATCCCGGCATTCCTCTGGGGGTAGTCGCAATAGGGCCTATCCCAATGACTCCAAGACTGGTACCCTATCTCGTGTTACGACCCAAAGGAACCTTCAACATGTCTTGTACATTAGGTTTCAAGCATGGTATTGAATCGTCAATTATCTATTCAGAAGGGGTATGGGAAGAGAAACAAGAACCAATTTCTCCTAACAGTAAATCTCCGTGGGACATTACCCAAAGTGACTATTCCATGGAAGGAGCTATATTTACAGGACTTTCTGCCGAGTTGAATGTGGCCCCTTTCCAATTGAATGATTTCTTTACTGTAGGAATAGAGGCACAAGTAGGCCCGGAACTATCTCTCAAACTGGATATGGCCAAGCTAATGACAGCTATCGACAAAGAAGAACTGCTGAGTTCCGTTTCCGGCACAAACAAGTTCATTTTAAATGGAAGCTTTGTAGCAGATGTAAATATCTTAGACTTTAAAGAAAATGTCTCACTAACATTCCTGGATGTAACCTTCGGTGAAGCCACTTTGAAAGTTATTCCCGACGTGCAGCAACTGGAAGCTAAAGTCGAAGAACAGAGTGAGGAAAAGGCGAAAGCGGAAGTAAAAACGACTTTGTCGCAACAGCTTCTTACCAAACAAACTACCGTCAAGATGGCTTTGGAGGATGAAGAAGGCAAGGTCGTGAAGGAAAGCCAGCCCACAAAATACGTAGGTGAACCGGAAACCAACGAAATACCGACCCAATCCTTGAATGAAGAGTTTACCAATTTGGATAAAGACCGAAAATTTACCTCTTATCCCACGGTAGAATCTCCATTGCTAGGCAATGAAAAGGTGGAGTTGAAATCAAAGTCTGTAACTTTCTCCACCGCAGGAGGTACACTTCGTGAACAACTGATAAGGATGTACAACAACACGGGAGGACCAAACTGGAAACACAATGACAATTGGTGTACCGAAAAACCGCTAACGGAGTGGTATGGTATCAGCCAAGATAGGCAAGGAAAGTATCGGATACTGTTATCTGACAATAATCTGAATGGAGCTGTACAACTGAATGATACAACGATTATGGAAATAAGAATGGAAGGTAACCAAGTCACACATATGAATCTGAATGGATGTACAAGCCTAACCTATCTTCAATTATGGGATAATCCACTTGAAGCCCTATATGTATCAGGATGCGGACAGTTAAACGAATTTTATAATGCCTGTGAAATGCTTCAAACATTGGATATCAGCGAAAGTGGGATCCCATTTGAGTCCGAATATAGTTATAAGTATAAAAAACTGAGAAATCTGTATGCACGTAACCGAACTGACATTGAGGCATTAAATCTATTAAATGAAATGGATACTCTTGATTTGTCAGGATGCATAAATTTGTCATCTATAGGAAGTGGATATGACTATTATGGGGTAAAGAAATATTTAAATTTAAGTAACTGTTTCAAACTCCCTATTTATTTAACAACAAATGAAACGCTGGAATATCTAAATCTGTCAGGTTGTGCCTGTGAAGAATTAGGTTTTGTTGTGGTACCTCCTACGGTAAAAGAACTATATGTAAAGGACTGTACTGCTCTACGGGAAATGTATATTGGAGATCCACAAATGTCACCATATGTCATTAATCATAATATTGTGTCATTAGACTTATCTGGATGTAAAAACTTGAATGTTTTGTATCTTAATACTCCTAACTTGCAAAGCATAAATTGGGAAGGATGTACACAACTAGAAGAACTTCGCATCTATGGTGATAACAATATGCTCCCTGCAATAGATTTCACCTCGTTTGCCAAAAGTTTAAAACATTTGTCAATTGATTCAGATGAAATGCGCTCATTGAATTTGAGTAGTTGCACAGAGTTGCGTAGTCTGTCATGTTATCTCCCTAAAATGAATAGTATTGACATCAGCGCTTGTAGTAAATTGGAGTCTCTTCAACTTGGATCACCTGTAAAAGAGATAAATTTGAATGCCAATCGCTCTTTAAAATATTTACGAGTGGCAGGAACAAGTATTTCGGAGTTAGTTCTCTCTCCATGTAAACAGTCTCTAGAAGAGCTTATTCTCACTGAAAATCCCAATCTGTCAACAATAGATGTACAAGGTTGTGATAAATTAGTAAAGCTGACAACCTATGGTGATGGAAACAATTTCACTGGGAAATGGGATATCAGTGGATTAGCATCGTTGGAATCAGTAAATATCAGTTGGGAAAACACGATGGAAGAAGTTAATCTAAGTGACTGTCCCAATTTAAGTGAAGTAGGCATTAGGGGGGAAACAGAAACTTTGCAAATCAATAATTGTTTAAAACTTCCTGAGGAACAGGTAAAAGCATTGATAGATCACAGTAAAATCAAGAATATTTACGCATGTAATTTGACACAGATTAAGAATCTGATTGATGTTAAACATGCAGCCTACTATAAAGAATACGTAAACTTAAGCGGATGCTCTTCTTTGCAGACCTTGGATATCTCTGGAGGAGACAAACTCAAAACATTGATTTTGAATGGATGCAACGAACTGAGAGAACTGAATTGTGCCGGAACTCAACTGACCACACTAGATGTAAGCACCTGTACAAAACTTAGTGTGTTAAGATGTGGAAACAATCAGTCATTAACCTCATTAATACTCATGGCCGGGCCTCGTCCTTTCTTTGATGTGCTGAGTTGTAATGATACACGCATTACGCAAATTATTCCCGATTGGTTTCCTGGACCAAATGAAGAAATAGGAAACAGCAGTACCGGAGAGTTACGTTGGTCATATCATCCGCGCTATTTTTACACTGGCAATCCGGAAACAGATGACTTAGAAGATATTATGACGATAGATTCAGGCTATGGTTGGTATTATCCGGATGAGCCAGGATGCAAGTATCATCGGAAGAAATAGGTTTTGTTTAAAGTTACCTTTCCTCTTCGGTATCATCCTAAATTTTGTGTAAGCAAGAACAGGATTCAAAGTTAAGTGCATCCAAAAAGTTTTTTGTCTAACTTTGAGATGCACTTAACTTTGAATTCCGTATTTTCCATCTACACAAAATACTTCATGGTACCCTGATTTTATTTCGAACTCACGTTAATTACATAATGATAGGCACTGTCAAAACGCACCGATGCTGCTCCACCATCCATCGAAACAGACTTGTGTCGTGTACAAGAAGAGATAAAAAATCATTACTGTCCCGTTAAAAATGGAAATTGGTCTTTGAAATAATTGAAATATAGTCTTTTACAAGCATTTTTAGGGTGCGACG
>DXAV01000087.1 GCA_019116805.1 Candidatus Bacteroides merdavium
ATCCGGTTTGAACACGTATCGTTTGCCTATCAAGACAAGGAAGTGTTGCATGATATAAACATTACGCTCCCGAAAAACTCCTTGACGGCTCTTGTCGGTCCTTCGGGAAGCGGGAAAAGTACGGTGATGAAGCTTTGCGCCCGTTTCTACGACCCACAGAAAGGACGCATTCTTTTCAATGGAGTTCCGATGAACGAGATAAATCCCGAAAGCCTAATGAGCCACATCTCTATGGTGTTCCAAGATGTCTATCTGTTTCAGGACACCATACGCAACAATATCCGTTTCGGTAAAACGGATGCGACGGAAGAGGAAATTATAGCCACAGCTAAAAAAGCCTGTTGCCATGACTTCATCATGCGCTTGCCTCAAGGCTACGACACAATGGTGGGAGAAGGGGGTTGCACCCTTTCGGGCGGAGAAAAGCAACGCATATCCATAGCCCGTGCCATGCTGAAAGACGCACAAATCATCCTGCTTGACGAAGCGACCGCCTCACTTGACCCCGAAAATGAAGTAGAAGTGCAAAAAGCAATCGATTCGTTAATCAAGGGACGTACCGTTATCGCCATTGCCCACAGGCTTAAAACTATCAAGGATGCCGACCAGATTATTGTCTTGGACAACGGACGGATAAAGGAAGAAGGCACACATGATGACCTTGTCCGAAATGAAGGGCTGTACGCTCATTTATGGAATATTCAAGAAAGCATTTCCGGCTGGAAACTGTAATTGTAAAATGGACTGAAAATGGAATTAATGTTTTAATACTTCCTTTTCAGTCCATCTTATATGTGAATGATTTACTCTTTTAATTGACATAATAAGAATTTTTCCAAACTTGTTTTATCTGGCAACTGAAGCATGTAAGTAGAAACAAACAGTTGGTTACTCATTCCGGCTATGGCAAACACTACCTGTTTATATGAAATAATAGATACATTGTTGACATATTGCGATAGATTTTCTAATTAACAAGATTCTGGTAAAAAATCGTATAGGTAATTAGTTGGAACCATATATTGCCAAGTTGTTACTATTCTGTTATTCAATTAGGTATTTGCCGTATTATATATCTGATAATAAAATATATTAAGTCACATACCTATCTTGAAGGGAAAAGAAAAGGTGGAAACTGGTCTACGACCATACCTTGCCTTTCCATTTTCCCTCATCTTGCTCCGACAACATCTTGTGGAATGCCATTTTGTACCTATCCATTCCTTTGTTGCACCTTGAGTGGACAGCATTCGTCCGGTAATTTAACAGCGAATAGATTTGGTGCTATTTTGTTATCTACAACTCTCAAAAATGCATTTATATTATTGATAACTAATGATATATAATTACTAACTGATATAATAACCTAATTTCCAAACCAACACTAGTACGCATAAACTCAACAGATGATATTTATATTCGCTCGAATCCTCCAAATAGAGACTACGAGCCATCCAGTCCCCAGAACCTTCCACACACTGTGGTCCCCAATGAGCCCAAACGCCGAACTTTACATTACGAAACCATTCAGGAGCCTGGTAACTCTCCAACGATTCCCATGTTGGTTGAAATTCACCTTTCATCATCGGTTCATCCTTTTCCGACACAAGCACCTGATAAGTTTGTGCCGACAAAAGGCTTGTAGAGAACAACAAAGAAACAAACAACATCTTGCTTTTCATTATGGTATTCTTAAGAGTTAAAAAATCTGTGATACAAAAATAAAGGAAATAGCATTTTAAATATAGGATAAACGCGAGCAACAATATGACAAAATCGATTATTTATCCAACTATTACAATATTACATAAGATAAAATCGATAAGGCATTTAAATATTTCGATAAATCATTTGTTTTTCTTTTTCCTTGAACATAACTTTGTGGACACAAATCTAAAAAACAACCATGAGCATCTCCATCGACCAACTGCACCCATTGGTACTGAATGTCGGCCTAGCCGTACACAATGCCGACTGGAACTGGAAGGACGTAAGCAGCCCTTTCATCCGACTCTATTACGTCACTGAAGGAAAAGCACAAATAGAACTTCCGACGGGTATCTACTTATTGAAGCCTGGAAACATGTATTTCATTCCAGCCTTTACGAGGCACAGTTATATCTGTGACTCCTATTTCTGCCATTACTATCTGCACATCTACGAAGAACACCAACAGGGAAATAGTCTGCTGGACGAATGGGACTTTCCTGTCGAAATACCGGGAGGAGAACTCGATTTAGCCCTGATAAAACGTCTCTGTGCCATCAATCCGCACATGAGCCTACCCAAATCGGACCCCACTTCTTATGATAACAACCCCACTCTATTACAGAACGTGCTTAGAAACAAGCAACGGGCATTCTGTGATAAAGTGGAGTCAAGGGGAATCGTCTATCAATTGCTATCCCATTTCATGAAACGGGCACAAGAAAAGCTCAAAAACCGGGATGAAAGAATAGAGAAAACGTTATCCTATATCCACAGCCATATTTACGAAAATATAAGTCTGGATGAACTGGCCGACAGTACTTGCCTCTCCAAAGATCATTTTATCCGTTTATTCAAACAGGAAACAGGTACGACTCCCCTGCAATACATTAATCAAAAGAAAATAGAAAAAGCCCAACTTATATTGGTCACAGACAACATGCCCGTGAAAAACATTGCTTTCACACTGGGATTTGACGACTATTCTTACTTCAACCGCCTGTTCAAGAAACTGACCGGCACTACACCACAAGAATACCGTCACTCGTACCATTAAAAGATATAGACACCAACTACAAACGCCATAAAATTACAATACGATTAGACCGTTTTGCAGCATTCTCCAAATTTTCGTATCTTTGAAGCCGAAAGTACATAGAAATCCATTTTACATTGACAAACCTTTAAAAAAACGTTATTCAGATGACAAAATTCTCTCGCGCGTTTTGGACAGCCAACGCCTCCGAGCTGTTTGAACGTATGGCCTATTATGCCATCTTTATCGTGATTACCCTCTATCTGTCGAACACACTTGGTTTCAATGATCTGGAAGCCAGCCTGATTTCAGGATTATTTTCAGGTGGACTCTACTTCCTGCCGATGTTTACCGGCGCCTTTGCCGACAAGATTGGTTATCGGAAAGCCATCCTGATAGCTTTCACATTGCTGACCATCGGTTATCTGGGTCTGGGCATGCTTCCCCTGATGCTCGAATCGTCGGGGCTGGTAGTATATGGTGAAAAGACGCAATTCACCGGTATTGAGCATAGCAACCTGCGTATGCTCATTGTACCTATTATGATAATCCTCGTTATCGGCGGCTCGTTCATCAAATCCATCATTTCGGCCTCAGTAGCCCGTGAAACGACATCAGAAACCCGAGCCCGTGGATACTCCATCTTCTACATGATGGTCAACATAGGTGCCTTTACGGGCAAATGTTTCGTCGATCCGCTTCGCTCGGTAGTAGGCGATGAAGCTTATATCTATATAAACTTCCTCTCAGCCACGCTATGTTTCGTAGCACTTGTCACCATCTTTCTGTTCTTCCACTCGACCAACACCAGCGGACAAGGCAAAAGCATGGCCGAAGTGTTCAAAGGCTTGGGTAAGGTGTTTACTAACGGGCGCCTGCTACTCCTTATTCTGATTGTCACCGGTTTTTGGATGATTCAGCACCAAATGTATGCCACAATGCCCAAGTATGTAATCCGTATGGCTGGCGAAACTGCCCGCCCAGGCTGGATTGCCAACGTCAATCCATTTGTCGTAGTGCTGTTGGTGAACCTCGTCACCCGGCTGATGGCCCGCCGCAAAGCACTGACTTCTATGACCGTCGGCATGTTCCTCATTCCGCTTTCGGCATTGATTATGGCTGCAGGCAATCTGTTTAATGGTGACATTCTGGGTATGCACCCCATTACCGTCATGATGATCGCCGGCATTGCCGTACAAGCCTTGGCCGAATGTTTCATCTCGCCACGCTACATGGAATTCTTCTCCCTACAGGCACCCAAAGGAGAGGAAGGACTGTATCTGGGGTTCAGCCATCTGCACTCCTTCCTGGCTTCTATCCTGGGGTTCGGTCTGTCGGGTATATTGCTTACGGCCTATTGTCCCGACCCTGGTCTTTTCTCCAGTACAGCCGAATGGGAGGCCGCTTCGGCCAACGCTCACTATATTTGGTACTGGTTCACAGGTATCGGAGCCATTTCAGCCATTGCTCTCATCTTCTATGCCAAGCTGACGCGCAAGGCTACTGCTTAAAGATGACTCGCTCCACCTCCTTGTCGCCGCAACGGAGGACTACCTCATAAGGAGCATCCTCAACAAAAGACGACATAGCAGGTTTCAGGAGAGTCTCCACTTCCTCGTAGGGAGAGAGCGCCTGGACCTGCCCTGTAGCTACCATCTTTCCACTACAATACACTTCCACCTGGACTGGTCGGGAAGCCGAAAGTCCGAAATTACCGACTTTCACCTTCAACACTCCCTGTTCCTTGTTGTATTGGGGGCAACGAGCTGAGAGCAAAGCCGAAGCATAATCAACGTATGGCAGGCGGGCATAACCGTACAGCAATTCCCCCTTCGTACCACGTCCTATCAGTTTAGGTGCAAACTCATCGGCAGTGATGCCGCTTCCCTTTCCGCTGAAAACAACAATCAAATCATCGCCATCGTTACGAGTCTTCAAGGCTTTGCAACCCCGCCCGAAATTGACTTCAGTAAACGCCCCGAAGCGAAGAGACTTGACATCAACATCGGTCTGGGGATTGAAACCCGGTTCAGCTTTAATCCTCACCTCTATCCGCTTCGTAGAAGACGTAATCGGCTCATCATTGAGCACGGAAAGCAACAATCCTTTATTCAGTGGAATACAAATATTCTTCGAAGAATGGTGATCACCAGGCAAATCATTCCACTTAATGGTGTCTATTACAGCAAAATTCATCTGTACAGCCCGACCGAAACTGTCCTGAAACACCTTGGCTCGCTCGTATTTGAACCAATGTTCCACTTCTCCGTCCTTATGGAATGAAATACCCGGCACATAGGCTTCTCCCTGTTCCGTTACCCAATGTAAGCCATCCTTGGAACGCTGATAGAAAGCAATACGCCCCAACCAATCGTTGACAATGAGATGATACTGAAGACTATCGCGCCAAACAACCGGATCTTCAAAACGTCCTTTAACCGCCGGATAGACCCGTTTGTCGGTAATCTGTTGATAAGGAGAAAGCCCGTCGCGGCTGATCCATACGCCACCACCCCGGCACACCATCAGATAAGAACCGTCAGGACGGCGGGCAAAGGTAAGATTGGACAGACCTTCAATAATCTTACGGTCGCGCGGTTCAAAACTGAATTGCTGATAGCACCACACGGGGCTGTTTTCATTGTCGGCAATGTAATAACCGTCAATGACATAGATCACCACCCTACCGTCTGCCAAACGAAAAGCTTCGGGATTATGTCCTTTCCCAATGGAGTTTTTTATTTTGAACGGACCAGACAAACGGTCACTCACCGCATGGAAAACGGTCGATTTGGACCAAAACATGTGCCCTTTGGGTGAACGTTCGGGCCATCCGCAGACATACAGATGGTATTTTCCGTCAGCCGTCTGCAAAATGTTTCCTCCCCAGAAGGATACGTCAGGCAACTCAATACCATTGTCCACATAACGGTTCTGTACACTGTCCGTACCCCAAACATGCGTACCTTTCACTCCATCGGGCATAGGAAGGAAACGGTCCATGAAACGAGCACCTGGCACCAACTGTTTCCATTCCTCGGGACGAGGGCGTTCCGTAACCTGTGCCCCTAACGAAGCGCATAGAACAGAAGCCCAAAACCATAAAACAAGTTTCTTCATATATCTTTATCTTTTGTGTGTTGTGAGTGAATTGCTGGAACTAATCAAAATTGAACAAGGACGCGGAATACCTTTCCAGGAGCAGCGGCCCAACGTTCCATGGCCTGTTGCGCTTCTTCGGGAGGAACAATGGCAGAAACGAACTTCTCTACCGGGCATTGACTGCTTTTCATGTAATGGATAACAGCACGGAAGTCGGCAGGCAGGGCATTGCGCGAGCCCCGGATATCCAATTCCTTTTGAACAAAAAGCTTTGTTTGAAAAGCTACCTCACTTTTGGCATATCCGATACAAACTACACGGCCCGTAAAACCTACAATATCCACAGCCATAACATATGTGGCCGGGCTACCTACAGCCTCGATCACTACATCGGCTCCCAATCCGTCCGTAAATTCCCGAATGCGTTCGGGCACATTCTCGGTAGATGAATTGATGACATAAGAGGCGCCTACAGCCTTGGCCAAAGCCAGTTTTTCATCATCCAGGTCAACAGCAACAACCGTTGCACCCCGTTGTGAAGCACGAATTACGGCCCCCATGCCTACCATGCCGCAGCCAATGACAACTACCCACTCATTATCGACCACCTGCGCTCTCGAAACGGCATGGAAACCGACGCTCATCGGTTCAATCAGGGCACAATCACGTGAAGAGATTCCTTCGGCAGGAATGATTTTAGTCCATGGCAAAACGGCATATTCACTCATCACACCATTGCGCTGGACACCCAACGTTTCGTTGTGGTCACAGGCATTGACACGACCGTTGCGGCACGAAGCACATTTGCCGCAGTTGGTATAGGGATTCAACGTCACGTTCATGCCTTTGACAAAACCGACAGGCACCTCCGGACCGACAGCTTCGATTACCGCCCCCACCTCATGACCAGGGATTACCGGAAGCTTCACCATCGGATTTCGTCCGAGATACGTGTTCAGGTCCGAACCGCAAAAACCTACATACTCAATCTTTACCAGAACTTCACCGGCATGTAACACCGGCTTTTCCACTTCTACCACCTTCATGTTCGAAGGGGCTGCTATTTGAACTGCTTTCATAATCTTTATATCTTTATTTATTGAAACTTCCATATATATTCATTGTTCTATCACTTTATATCCCCTCCAGCCATAATAGGCACAGAACAAGAAACAGAGCATAGGAACTACATAGGCCACGTGATACAACTGACCGTTCACATGCATCAGATAAGCCGTCAACTGAGGCAAGCAGGCGTTACCCACGATTGCCATTACCAGAAAAGCCGAACCACTCTTCGTCTGGTCGCCCAAGTCCTTCAGTGCCAGCGAGAACTGCGTGGGATACATGATGGATATAAAGAACGAGACGCCCAACATGGCATAAAGCCCTACGAGTCCGCCACACGACATAATCACTCCGCAAAGTACCACATTGACCAACGCATAGACCAACAACATGTCCTGCGGACGGAAACGTACCATCAGTCCCGTGCCAATCCAGCGTCCCAGCAGGAAAGCCAACATATACAGGCCGAAATAAGTTATGGCCGTCTCCTCCGGCAGGCCTGCATAAGAACAACAATACACCAGGAACAGACTATTGATGGCCGTCTGACCTCCGTTGTAGAAAAACTGGGCAATCACTCCCCAACGCAGATGCGAGCGGTTGAGAACCTTGAAATCAATCAGCTTCTCTTTCGTTTTCTGACCTTCATCACCTATTTTCGGCAACTTGGAGAAAATGAAAATCACCGCTATGACCACAAGCAACAGGGCCAACACCAGATAAGGAAACTTCATGGCATCCGTTTCTACCTGAATGTAAGCGTCCCATCCTCCCGGATAATCTACAGGAAGCGTTTCCCGCGTGTAGTGCGTACCGCTCAGAATGAGTTTGCTCAGGAACATGGCCGAGATGAAGGCTCCCAAGCCGTTGAACGACTGGGCCAGGTTCAAACGACGGGGAGCCGTCGCCGCATCGCCCAACACCGTCACATAGGGATTGGCTGCCGTCTCCAGAAAACACATACCTGTAGCGATGATGAAAAAGATGCACAGATAGGCCCAATACTCCTTCAGCATGGCGGCAGGGAAGAACAGCAGTCCACCCGCGGCGGCCAACAAAAGACCGAAGATGATGCCGGCCTTGTAGCTGTAGCGCTTCATGAACATGGCAATAGGGATAGGAAAAATGAAGTAGGCCAGCCAGTAGGCCGTCTCGGTAAAGGAGGCCTCAAACGTGTTCAGCTCGCAGGTCTTCATGAGCTGCCTGATCATGGTGGGCAACAGATTGCTGCTGATGGCCCACAAGAAGAAAAGACAGAAAATCAAAGCCAGCGGAAGCAGATATTTATTGTTTTTCATCGTACTTCTCCTTTCCTACTCTGACATGTTCTTGATATAAGGAAGCTTCGGCAAAGCACCGAAACCATAGAAGGTACGGGCATTCTCACCCAAGAAAAGAGCCTTTTCCTCATCCGTCAGTTCGGACGACTTGAGTATGAAGTCATAAGACATGCGATAGGTGATGGCCGTGATGGTACGCGGATAGTCCGAACCCCACATCAGCTTGTCCATACCTACATGATCAGCCGCCTCACGGATGGCACGAACCGCCCCACGAAACGGATAGAACTCGTCGTTGAAGAGCCACGTGATGCCGCCCGACTCGATACGTACGTTCGGATGGCGTGCCAGCTTCACTTGCTCAATCCAACCCGGACGGGTCACCATGGCGAAATGACCGATGGCTACCTTCAACCGCGGACATTCCTGAATGACTTCCTCCATCTCGGCCACCTGCGTATCACCGTCGGCCATATCGATGGAAAGCAACACACCGTTCTGCTCCATCAGCTTGAACATCAGCATCATCTCTTCATTGTTCAGCATCACGCGCCCTTCCTTCAGCAACAGACGCTGGGCAGGAATCTTGATGCCACGGAAGCCGCGGGCTATCAGTTGGCGTGCCTGCTCCAAGTAACCGGGCTTGCGAAATTCGCAAAGACCACACACAAAAAAACGATCGGAATAGCGCGAAGCCACGTCAGCCAGATAGTCGTTCTGGATGCCGTCGATAAATTCCTGCGTAACGACGGCAGCCGACACCTGCGCATAGTCCATGTTCGACAGGAATACCTCGGCACTGTTCACGCCGTCCACCATGAATGGCGGAACCATCTGCCTCACTTCACCCATGAAAAGCGAACGTCCGTTTTTCAACGTACGGATAGGCAGGCCGTCAACCACCGTATCCTGCTTCAGCCACAAATGAGAATGGGCGTCTATTATGGTATAGTCCATATGTCCTTCCCTCCCCTTATGAATTGGCCCAGCTTACGCGGAACTGATCGCCGATAATCTCACGAACTTCACGCACCAGCGTTTCGTCCATCGGTTCCTCGATGAAGGCCACGTTCTTGCGCACATTCTGCGGATTGGCCGTACTGAACAGAGTCGTGGCAATGCGCGGATTGCTTACGGCATACTGCATGGCCAGCTTCTCGATGGGATAGTTCCGGGCTTTGCAATGCTCCATGGCCTTGCGACAAGCCTCGACCAACGGAAGGGGAGCCGGATGCCAGGCGGGGACACCGCGCTCGGTGAGTAACCCCATGGACAAGGGAGAAGCACTGATGACCCCAATGCCTCGGGATTCAAAATAATCCAAGAAATCTACCAGCTTGTCGTCGCATAGACAATAGTGACAGAAGTTAAGCACAGACTCAACCGTCCCGGCGGGCGAATGGTCGATGACCCACTTCAGGTTCTCCAGTTGCAGGTCGGTGATACCCACGTGACCCACCACACCTTTCTCACGCAGTTCGACCAGAGCCGGCAAAGTTTCGTTCACCACCTGATTAAGGTCGGCAAACTCGATGTCGTGCACATTGATGAGATCAATGTAGTCGATATTCAACCGCTCCATGCTTTCGTAAACGCTTTCCGTGGCACGCTTGCCCGAATAGTCCCACGTATTGACACCATCCTTGCCGTAACGTCCCACCTTGGTGGACAGATAATACTTGTCACGCGGAATATCCTTCAACGCCTTGCCCAGAACGGTTTCAGCTTTGTAATGGCCATAATAGGGAGAAACGTCGATAAAGTTCATACCCAATTCGATGGCGGTGAACACCGCTTCGATACCTTCCTTTTCCTTGATGTCGTGGAACACGCCTCCCAGCGAAGAGGCTCCGAAACTGAGTGAAGACACCTTCATGCCTGTCTTTCCGATTTCATGGTATTGCATAATCCTTCTGTTTTTTAAACTGTTTACGCCAACAAAGGTAAAGGAAGAAGCGAACGGTCAGTCCGAACAGGAAGCGGAAAAAGCACGTAAAGGTTTACGTAACATTTCTCACCATCTATTCGATACATATTTGCCTGAAAAATGCTTTCTTTGTAGGGAATTTAGAAATATCGAAGACCATGGAGCACTCCAAACATACCTCCTTGAAAGACCTGGCCCAAGTGCTGGGCGTGTCCATCCCTACCGTGTCGAGGGCATTGAAAGACAGCCCCGACATCAGCCGCGACCTGTGCGAGCGGGCCAAACGGCTGGCGCAGGAGATGAACTACCGCCCCAATCCCTTCGCCATGAGCCTGCGAAAAAACACACCACGCATCATCGGAGTGATTGTACCCGACATCGTGACCCACTTCTTCGCCTCCATCCTGAGCGGCATCGAGGATATGGCCGTGGCCAACGGTTATTTCGTCATCATCACCACCTCGCACGAGTCCTACGAACACGAGAAGCGGAACATCGAAAACCTGGTGAACATGCGCGTGGAGGGCATCATCGCCTGCCCCTCGCAGGAAACGACGGACTACAGCCACTGGGCTGCCCTGACGGAGATCAACATGCCCCTTATCCTCTTCGACCGTGTCTGCCTGAGCGACCGTTTCTCCACCGTCGTGGCCGACGGAGCTCGATCGGCTCAGGAAGCCACCCAGCACCTGCTGGATACAGGCAGCCGCCGCGTGGCCTTCATCGGCGGAGCCAACCACCTGGACATCGTCAAACGGCGCAAGCACGGCTACCTGGAGGCCCTGCGCGAGAACCATATCCCCATCGAAAAGGAGCTGGTGGTCTGCCGCAAGATAGACTACGAGGAAGGCAAATAGCCACCGAGTCGCTCCTCGCCCTACCCCAGCCGCCAGATGCCATCCTGGCCATGAATGATACCCTGGCCTTTGCCGCCATGGAGGTCATCAAGAGCCACGGCCTGCGCATCCCTCAAGACATAGCCCTCATCGGATATACCGACGAACAGCACGCCAACTACGTGGAGCCCAAGCTCTCCGCCGTATGCCACCAGACCTACCAGATGGGCCAAACCGCCTGCCAGCTCCTGATAGACCGTCTGAAAGGCGACAAGACGGTGCGCCAGGTCGTGATACCGACCACCCTGCAAGTGAGGGAAAGCAGCGTTAAAGAAGGTTGAAAAAGACGGAAAAATTGCCCGTTTCTCCGCCAAAACCTATCTTTGCGCCCGCATATACCTAAAAAAACGACGTGGCATGACCGAACAGGAAGTCCGAAGATACTTGCGACAAATGAAAGAGGAAAGTTCCGAAAGAGCTTTCAAGGGCTTCTATGACCTGACCTACGACCGCCTGTTCCGCATTGCCTATTATTATCTGAAGCACGAAGAATGGGCGCAAGAAGTGGTGCTCGACGTGTTCCTCACCCTCTGGAAGCAACGTGACACGCTGACTTCCGTACAGAACATCGAGGACTATTGCTTCATCCTTACCCGTAACGCCTCGCTCAACTACCTGAATAAGGAAACGCGCCGAAGCGACTCCCTCTCCACCGACCTGCCCGAAAACGACGCTTCCGACCCTTCGCCCGAGGAGCACCTCATCAGCGAAGAACTCTTTGCCCGCTACGTCAAGGCACTGGACCGCCTGCCCGAACGCTGCCGCGAGGTCTTCATCCGCGTCCGCGAAGAGAAGCAGAGCTATACCCAGGTAGCCGAAGAGCTGGGCATCAGCGTCAAGACCGTCGATGCCCAACTGCAGAAAGCCGTTTCCCGCCTGAAGGATATGCTGAAATAAATCCTGCCTTCCGAAACCAATCATAGCCCGTGAAGCCTGTTCCCTTATAAGGGAACGCTCGTTTCCTCTGTAGGGAACACTCGTTTCCATGTGCTGGGAACGCTCGTTTCCTATATAGGGAACAGCCGTTTCCAACCGTTGGTAACAGGCGTTTCCTGCACAGGGAACAGACTTCGGCTGCTATGGTATGTCCTACATCGTCCGTTTTTATGGACAAGAGAACGACTGGAACTTTATGCAAAAAACGCCGCCCGCAGAAAAAAGTCGTTTTCCGCGTAGGGAGTTTTCCACTTTCCGCTGTCTTAATGGTAAAAGGAACTTCATAAAACAACGAACTGACATGAAAAAAGCTATCCTCACCACCGGCCTCCTGCTGGCATTGCTGGCCCTGACGGGCCTGACGGCCTGCGACGGCCACAACGACAAGTACCCCAAAGAGTATCTGGGATTTGAAAAGCCCCAGGAAAGTTACACCTTCGACCGCCGGCAAACCAGCCAGGAAATCGCCCTGAAAGTGATTGTCGCCGACAAGGCCGACACCGAACGCAAGGCGGACATCAGCATCCGAAGCCAACCGGGGCGGACGCCCGTCTATACCTTGCTGGACAAAGAAGTGACCATCGCCCCCAAGAAGAAGTCGGCCCTCGTACGCGTACGTATCTATCCCGCCAAGATAGACCAGCCGCAAGAAATCAAACTGACCTGTACACCCAAGGACAAGGAAGTGAAACCCACCACTATCACACTGAAGCTGGCGGTAAAATAAGGAAACACTTATGATAGAAAAAGACCCTTTTGAATCCCTGCTCGACCGCCTTGTGGCCTCGACCCGCTCGCCTCGCGGTCGGTTCAGCGCCGCCCGTTCCTGGCCGTTGTTCCAGACTCGGCTGAAAAGAACCACCCTACGGCGCACCCTCTGGATGCGGGTGGCCGGAACGGCAGCCGTCGTGCTGCTTTGCGTGGCCGGATGGCAGGCCTACGAGTTGCTCCGCCCCGTGGAAATGAAGACGGTGACGGCACAGGCAGAGACGCGCACCGTCATCCTGCCCGACCGCACGGAAGTCATCCTGAACCGCTACTCCACGCTGACTTACCCGAAAGACTTCCGGCGGGAGGCACGGCGCGAAGTGTCCCTGCAGGGAGGCGCCTACTTCAAAGTGACCAAAGACCCGTCGCATCCGTTCGTGGTAGAAACAGGCGAGGTACAGGTGCAGGTGCTGGGCACGCACTTCAACGTCGAAGCCTATCCGCGCGACCACGAGGTACGCACCACGCTGCTCGAAGGCTCCGTTGCCGTCAGCCTCCCCGACCGAGCACAACGGCTGATACTGGTTCCCAACGAACGGGCTATTTATGACAAGACAAGCGGCCGACTGACGCAAGAGTCCGTGGCCGACGCCGCCAACGACATCAACTGGAGCCGCGGCCTACTGAACTTCCGGAGCCAGCCCCTGCGCGAAATTGTCCGCCAGCTGGCCAACGCCTATCAGACGGACATCCGAATCGCCGACCCGACGCTGGCAGAATACCGCCTCACGGCCACCTTCGACATCGGAGAGGGCCTGACACATATCCTCGACCTACTACAGGCAGCAGCAGGATTCACCTACCGGCAAGACAAGAACCAAAGCATCATCCTACAAACTAAACTTAACCATCCATGAACTATTCTGAACCAAGCTATTCCCGCCGCCCCATCAGGTTCCTGCTCCTGATGGGCGCGATGCTGCTCGGAATCTGTCTCCAAGCCCAGAACCCACAGGCCCCCATCACCATGGACATCCGCAACGCTACCCTCCGCGCATTGGTGTCCAGGCTGGAGAACGCCACGGGCTATACCTTCGTCTATGGCGACGAAGTCAGACTTGCCCGCCGCATCGACCTGAAAGTACAGAAGCTCACCATCGGCCAAGTGCTGGAGCAGGCCTTCAGCGACCAGCCGGTGGAATTCGAGATTTCGGGCAAGCACATCGTACTGCGCAAACGCGAGATGCCCCGCAAGCGCGAACGCCGCCGCTTCACCGTGAGCGGTTACGTCACCGATGCCGCCTCGGCCGAAACACTGATAGGAGCCAACATTCTGGACAGCCGCTATGCCGTGGGGACGGCCTCGAACGCCTACGGCTTCTACACCTTGACACTGCCCGAAGGTGAGGTGAGCCTCTCGTCTTCCTATCTGGGCTACTCCACACGGACCGACCGCTTCCGCCTGACGGCAGACACCATGCTGAACATCGCCCTCAGTACTCACAACGAATTACAGGAAGTGGTCGTCACGTCGGAAAAGCGGGAGGCGGGCATCAATGCCACCCACATGGGAGCGCACGACATCCCCATGACGCAGATACGCCACACGCCCTCCATCCTGGGCGAAGCCGATGTGCTGAAAACCATCCAACTGATGCCAGGCGTACAGGCGGGCATGGAGGGCTTCGCAGGCATGTACGTCCGTGGCGGAACGCCCGACCAGAACCTGGTGATGCTGGACGGCATCCCTATCTATAATGCCGACCACCTGCTGGGCATCTTCTCGGTGTTCACGCCCGAGGCGGTGAAGAACGTCACCCTCTTCAAGAGCAGCTTTCCCGCCCGCTACGGTGGTCGCCTGTCGTCCGTAGTCGATGTACGCACCAACGACGGCGACATGAACAGCTATCACGGTACCCTGAGTGTCGGCGTGCTCACAAGCAAATTCCACATTGAAGGCCCCATCCGAAAGAAACGCACATCGTTCTCGCTCAGCATGCGCATCACGCCCAGCATCTTGCTGCCCAAAGGTATCAAAACCACCGACGAATGGAACAACGGTCAAAACACCGAACGCTACAATTATTACTTCTACGACCTCAACGCCAAGGTGAACCATAAGTTAAGTGACCATGACCGCCTGTTTTTGGGCTTCTACCGGGGCAAAGACCATTTCCGATATGACAACGAATTCGAACGCCAACCGCCTTCAGCCGGCGGCACCTACTCCAAAGACATCAGCCAGACCCGCCTGAACTGGGGAAACCTCATCGGCTACACCCGCTGGAACCACGTGTTCAACAGCCGCCTGTTCGGTAACCTCACCGCCTCCTACAACCAGTACCGCATGAACCTGAACGAAACGTCGGAAGACCGTACTGACTATCAAGGAAAGCTATACGACTACCACCGTTACCGCTCTGAGTTCCGATCAGGCATCCGCGACTGGAGTCTGCGTGCCAACTTCGACTTCACGCCCTCCACCCGCCATCACATCCGCTTCGGCAGCGAGTTCATCCACCATCTGTTCACGCCGGGTGTATCGACCTCGCACATCGGAAACGTGGACGATGGGACCGCCCGGCAGGACACTACTTATACCACCAGCAGCAACCGCCCGCAACGAGGCATGGAACTGTCGCTCTACGGCGAAGACAGCTGGGAGGCCACCGACCGGCTCAGCCTGAACCTTGGTGTACGAGCCTCGTTGTTCCACACGCAAGGCAAGAACTATCTGTCAGCACAACCTCGTGTTTCCGCCCGTTACGACTGGGGTAAGGGCATCTCGACCAAGGCCTCCTATTCGTGCATGGCCCAGTACGTCCATCTGCTCACGGCCACTCCCTTCTCCATGCCCACCGACCTGTGGGTACCCATCACCCGAAACATACGCCCCATGTATGCCAACCAATACTCCGTCGGTACCTACTATACCGGCCTGTCCGGCTGGGAGTTCTCGCTGGAAGGTTACTACAAACAGATGCAGCACATTCTGGAGTATCAGGACGGAGTCTCCTTCTTCGGCACCTCCACCCATTGGGAAGAGAAGGTCGAGATGGGCCAAGGCCGCAGCTACGGGCTGGAACTGATGGTTCAGCGCACCATAGGAAACACGACGGGCTGGCTTTCGTACACACTGGCCAAGAGCGAACGCCGCTTCCCGAACGGCAGTATCAACCACAGCCGATGGTTTCCCCACAAATACGACCGGCGGCACAGCCTCAACCTTTGCGTAAACCACCGCTTCAGCGACCGCATCGACGTGGGGGCCTCGTGGATCTTCTACACGGGAGGCTGCTTCACCATCCCCGAACGGCGGACGGTCATCGTCAAGCCCGACGGCAGTACCGAAGAGGCCGACTACATATCGGGGCGCAACAACTACCGCCTGCCCGCCACCCATCGCCTGAACATCGGCGTAAACTTCAACAAGAAGACCAAACACGGCATGCGCACCTGGAACATCAGTCTCTACAATGCCTACAACGCCATGAATCCCAATCTGGTATACTCCAAAAGAGTAGATGGGGTATCGGAAATCTTTGTAGACGAAAACGGACATATTACCCAAATAAGCCGGGAACCATCCAAGACCGTCATCAAAAAGATGACCATCCTGCCCTGCATTCCCTCCGTAACCTATACATACCGATTCTAAGAACCCAATATTCTGCAACGAATATGAAACATATCCATTTACACCTTACCATATATATAGCAATTCTACTCGGGCTGCCGTCGTGCGAAAACGAGATTCCCTACACCCCCGAAATGAAGCAACCCTGCCTCGTCATGAACGCTTTGCTCGAAGCGGGTGACGACAAGACGAATGAAGTATTCCTATACCTGAGTACGGGAGACAACTTGGGTAAACTGAACAAGGACGCTGCCCTGTCTCTCTTCATCAACGGGCGTCTTGCCGAAACGCCCCAGGAAGCCGATCCGGACAAACAGGTTCCTCCCTCCGGCTCGTATGCGGAAAACTTCGGCTACAAGAAATATTACTTCACCACTCCCCTCCGTCCCGGCGACCTCGTCCGTCTGGAAGCGACGGCCCAAGGAGGTACCCTTCGGGCTACGGCAGAAGTACAGGTTCCCCAGCCTCCCCAGGATTTCCGTGTGGACACCTGTACCGTTCCGCTCAACATGGGCAGCAGCATCGTCACTCCCCATCGCCGTTACCTCGTGGCAGTGAATGATATAGCCAACGAAAACAACCATTACCGGCTGGACATCCGCAACCAATTCCTAGTGCGCTACCACATCTACGAATACCTCAGGGACGAGCAGGGAAACTTCATCGAAGACGAAAACCATAACCTGATATATACCGAACGCGACAGCCTGTCCACCCAAGTGTACAGCGACCTTATCAACCGCGAAGACATCATCCTGACCGACGGCAACGTGAGCCATTCACAGGAAGATGAGGACAACCTGATGTTTCCCCGCATCGAGAACAAGTACAACATTTTCACCGACAACCGTTTCCGCAACAGTTCGGCCACCCTCAAGGTATACACCCGTCTCTACGACGACTTTGCAGCCAATCCAATCTACGGCATTACCTACGGCAACACATATTGTACCCAGTCCATCCACATCCGCCTACTCAACTTGACGGCCGACTATTACCGCTATCTGAAGGCCTTGAACTGTCTGGATGATGATGACTATGACACCACCCTGATGGAACCAGTCTCCCTGCCCTGCAATGTCAATGGTGGTATAGGTTTCGTAGGTATCGCTACACCATGCGAGATCGTGATCACTTTCCCCGAACGGACATGCAGAAATACGAGTTCGTCATCCCTCTGACACCTTTAGTCCCATCTTCTCTGCCCGCTGAAGCATAAACTGGCGAGCAGCTTCATACTCATTGGGAATAACACCGTCAAGAATAGCATCTTTGATGGCGCTTTTTAGTGCTCCTACCTGCTGACAAGGAGGAAGCCCGAATGTGCGCATAATTTCCTCACCACTAACTGGTGGTTGAAAGTTACGGATACGGTCACGCTCCTCCAAATCCTTCAATTTCTGACGCACCAACTGGAAATTCTCCAGAAAACGTTTCTTACGCTCGGAATTCTTCGACGTAATATCCGCCTCGCACAAAGTCATCAAATCATCAATATCATCACCGGCCTCAAAAAGCAAACGACGTACAGCAGAATCGGTCACCTCTTCATCAGCTATCACAATAGGACGCATATGCAACCCTACAAGCTTCTGCACGTATTTCATCTTCTCATTCATAGGCAACTTCATCTTTCGGAAAATATTAGGTATCATCTTTTCGCCGATGAAGTTATGGTTATGGAAAGTCCAACCAGCACGCGGATCCCATCGTTTTGTAACAGGCTTGGCTATATCGTGGAGCAATGCCGCCCAACGCAACCACAAATTATCGGTTTTACGGCTGATATTATCCAGCACCTCCAATGTATGATAGAAGTTGTCTTTATGAGCACGTCCATTACGAGTCTCAATTCCTTGCAAAGCAGCCAACTCAGGGAAAATCAGGTCAAGAAGCCCACTACGTTCCAAGTCAATAAAGCCCTTTGAAGGAATAGGAGATAACATAATCTTATTCAACTCATCAGCTATACGTTCTCTTGAAATGATACCTATGCGTTCCTTGTTACGGCAAAGGGATTCAAACGTTTCATCATCAATATAAAAATTGAGTTGTGTAGCAAAACGGATGCAACGCATCATACGAAGCGGATCGTCACTAAAGGTAATATCCGGATCAAGGGGAGTACGAATAGTACGCTCCTTCAAGTCATCCAATCCACCAAACGGATCTACCAGTTCACCAAATCGGTCACTATTCAGACAGACGGCCAAAGCATTGATAGTAAAGTCTCTCCGATTTTGATCGTCTTCCAATGTTCCGTCCTCTACAATAGGTTTACGCGAATCATGTGTATATGATTCCTTACGGGCACCGACAAACTCGACCTCCGTATTCCGATACTTCAACTGAGCCGTACCAAAATTCTTGAACACAGACACATGTGCACCACGTCCCAACCGACGTCCCAAAGCTTCAGCCATAGCAATACCACTTCCTACTACCACTACATCAATATCCTTAGACGGTCGTTCCAGAAAAATGTCGCGTACATATCCTCCCACGACATAACATTCCAATCCCAATTCATCAGCCGTTTCAGAGATTTGTTTGAATATCTTGCCTTCGAATCGCTGCTTCAGTTCATCTGTTGTCAGTTCAATCATAATTTAATCCGTTTGCATTTTAATGGTTCCCAGCGGCAAAGATAAGGATATTATTTCTATTTTTGTCCCGACAACGACAACCTCATTGTTACATCATAATATTTTCTGATTGGAGATATGAAAAAAACTATCATTTTGGCATGCCTTTGCGGCACATTGATTGCTTGCGAAAACGTAGAAAAAAAAGCCGCCTTAAAACTGGCCGAAGCACGCGCAGCCTTCGAAGTCGGTAACTTTAACGAAGCAAAAATGCAGATAGACAGTATCAAAGTACTCTATCCCAAAGCCTTCGAAACTCGCCGTCAAGGCATTCACCTGATGCAGGAAGTAGAATTGAAAGAGCAACAAAAAACCTTGGAATATCTGGACAGCATGCTGACTATGAAACAACAAGAGTTTGAAACGATGAAAAACAGATTTGTCCTTGAAAAAGATACTGCCTACCAACGGATAGGCCATTATCTGGTTCCCGCGCAAGTCATTGAACGTAACCTGCACCGTTCCTTCCTGCGTTTCCAGACAGATGAAACCGGCATCGTGAGTCTGACATCCATTTATTGTGGCAGTTATAACATCCACCACACCGCCGTAAAAGTGACCGCACCTGATGGTAACTTTACGGAAACCTCCGTCTCACACGATAGCTACGAGACCACCGATCTAGGTGAACACATCGAAAAGGCCGACTATAAACTGGGAGAAGATGGAGGTCTCATCGCTTTTGTCGCAGCCAACAAAGATAAAAATCTTCGAGTTGACTATCTAGGCGAACGCCCCTATACAACCCACATGATGCCCGCGGACCGTCAGGCAGCCGCCGATATCTACGAATTG
>DXAV01000088.1 GCA_019116805.1 Candidatus Bacteroides merdavium
GGGTAGTTTGGTGAGCCCCAACAGCCTGCTGACTACCGTAAGTGACATCTCCGAAATTTTCGCCTATTATAAAGTGAACGAAAGCGAATACCTGCAACTGAAGCGTGCCCAACTGAAAGGAGAGAAAAACCGTCAGCTGGACAACATTGAACTGATACTCCCCGATGGTAGCGTCTATCCTCACCGAGGTGTGCAGGAAGCAGTAGAGGGTGACTTCGAACGTGGTACCGGCTCCATTGCCTTCCGCGTTCGTTTCCCCAACCCCGAAGGCCTGCTGAAACATGGCGTGACAGGCAAGATACGCATGCTCACCAGTATGGAGAACATCAGCCTGATTCCCCAAAAATCGACTTTCGAAATCCAGGACTTCACCTACGTCTATACCGTCGATTCAGTCGGAACTGCTAAAGTCAGAAGTTTCAATCCCATTGAGCGTTACAAGAACTACTACGTAACGCAAGACTTCGAGCCGGGTACTACCATCATCTACGAAGGCGTACAGATGATCAGGGACGGTATGAAAATAAAAACCGACACCATTTCGACTGATGAAATCAAGAATGAACTTCAATTAGAGAACCTTCAGAAATAACACAATCACTGCCCTATGTTCAAGCAATTTATCAAAAGGCCCATACTTTCGGCGGTGATATCCGTCATCTTTGTATGCTTGGGAGTGTTGTCCATCACATCGCTTCCCATCACCCAATTTCCCGACATCGTGCCGCCTTCGGTTACCGTAACGGCCCGCTATACAGGTGCCAGCGCCGACGTAATGGCGAAAACGGTAGCCACCCCGCTGGAGCGTGCCATCAACGGTGTATCCGGCATGACCTACATGACTACCGTATGTACCAACGACGGTATGTCGCTTACCACCATCTACTTCAAGGTAGGTACCGACCCCGACGTAGCAGCCGTTAACGTACAGAATCGTGTGACTACCGTACTTGACGAGCTGCCCGAAGAAGTTATCCGTGCCGGTGTTGTAACCGAAAAAGAAGTGAACAGCATGCTGATGTACCTCAACGTCTTCAGCTCCGACAGTACCCATACCGAGAAATTCGTTTACAACTTTGCCGACATCAACATCTTGCGCGAATTGAAGCGTATCGATGGTGTAGGTCTGGTAGAAATCATGGGTAGCCGTGACTATGCCATGCGTGTATGGCTCAATCCCAACCGTCTGGCAGCCTACAACATGGTGCCGCAAGATGTTACCGAAGCCATCCGCCGGCAGAATATCGAAGCGGCTCCGGGTAAGACCGGTATCAGTTCGGACAAACTGCCCCAGCAGGTACAATATGTATTACAATATACCGGTAAGTTCAGCACCCCTGAAGAGTATGGCGAAATCGTACTGAAAGCCATGCCCGACGGATCCCTGCTGCGTCTGAAAGATGTGGCTACCATTGAGTTCGACTCTGAAGACTACAACATGATTTCCATGACCGACGGCAGTCCTTCGGCCTCCATCATGATCAAGCAGCGCCCCGGTTCCAATGCCCGCGAAGTCATCCAAAACATCAAGCAGCGCATGGAAGAAATCAAGGAAAGCAGCTTTGCGCCTGGTATGGACTACAACATTGCCTACGACGTATCCCGCTTCCTCGACGCTTCCATACAGTCCGTACTCAAGACCCTTCTGGAAGCCTTCCTGCTGGTATTCATCGTAGTTTACATCTTCCTGCAAGACCTGCGGTCCACCCTTGTACCTGCCATCGCCGTACCTGTATCTTTGATCGGTACCTTCTTCTTCATGCAGCTCATGGGATTCTCCATCAATATGCTTACCTTGTTTGCCCTGGTACTGGCCATTGGTATTGTGGTGGACAATGCCATAGTGGTGGTCGAGGCCGTCCACGTCAAGATACACCACGACAAGCTCTCACCCTACAAAGCTACCGTAGCAGCTATCCAGGAGATTGGCGGCGCCATCATAGCCATTACCCTGGTCATGTCGGCCGTATTCGTACCTGTAGGTTTCATGGAAGGTACGGTAGGCATCTTCTACCGCCAGTTCTCCCTGACGCTGGCCGTGGCCATCGTCATCTCGGGTGTCAACGCCCTGACCCTCTCGCCGGCTCTTTGTGCCTTGCTGCTCAAGCCTTCGAAAAAAGGAGAAAAAAGCAAGAAGAAGCCGCTCATCCGCCGATTCTTCATCTGGTACAACAAGCTCTATTTCCGTTTCGAAAAGAAATATGAGCTGGGCATACACAAGTATCTCAGCCGCAAGGTTATCACTTTTGCCACGTTGGTGATTTTCCTTCTTGCCACCTATGGCAGCAGCCTGATGCTTCCTACCGGCTTCATTCCCAACGAAGACCAGGGTATGATATACATCAATGTGGATGCTCCTCCGGGTGCTACCGTCGAACGTAGCGAGAAAGTATTGAGCCAAGTGCAGGCAGCCTTGCTTCCGTTTGAAGAAATAGAAAGCATTTCGACGCTGGCCGGATACAGTCTGATGACCGAAACCGAAGGAGCCAGCTACGGTATGGGTATGATCAACCTCACACCCTGGAGCGAACGCGAACACAGTGTAGAAGAACTGATGCAAATCTACAAAGACCGCACCTCGCATATCAAGGATGCAGATATCCAGTTCTTCCTGCCTCCTGCCGTACCTGGATTTGGTAATGCCAGCGGTTTTGAACTTCGCCTGCAAGACAAGACAGCGGGTGACTTCCAAGACTTTGCCGACGTAGCCGACAAACTGGTCGAGAAACTGAATGCCGACCCACGCCTGCAGGGAGTCACTTCCGGTTTCAATCCCAATTTCCCCCAATACCTGCTCAAGGTCGATTTGGCCAAAGCAGCCAAACTGGGCGTGGACCTGGACAAGGCTATGGAGACGCTGCAAGCCTATATCGGAAGTTTTTACTCTTCCAACTTCATCCGCTTCGGCCAGATGTATAAAGTGATGATTCAGGCCTCCCCCGAGTATCGTATGGCACCTGAAGACCTTTATAATCTCTTCGCCAAAAACAACGAAGGGAACGTGGTACCCTACTCCAACTTCATGACCATGGATCGCGTTTATGGTCCCAGCCAGATTACCCGCTACAACATGTTCACCTCGGCCCTCATTACCGGTGAGGGTGAAAAAGGAGTCAGCACAGGTGAGGTAATCAAAGTTGTCGAACAAATTTGCCAGGAAACACTACCGAGAGGATACGATATCGAATGGTCGGGTGTTACCCGCGAGGAAAAAGACTCGGGTGGCCAGACATTCCTGATTTTCGGTATCTGCCTGCTCTTCGTCTATCTGTTGCTGGCTGCCCAATACGAGAGCCTGCTGTTGCCGTTCCCAGTCATCCTGTCATTGCCGGCCGGCATCTTCGGTTCGTATTTCTTCCTGCAGATAGCCGGTCTCGAAAACAACATCTATGCACAGGTTGCCTTGGTAATGCTCATCGGTCTGTTGGGCAAGAATGCCATCCTGATTGTCGAGATGGCCAACCAATACCGCCACCAGGGCATGAGTATCCGCGAAGCGGCCATCCAGGGAGCCATCAGCCGTCTGCGTCCTATTCTGATGACCTCGTTCGCCTTCATCTGCGGCCTCATCCCGCTGATTCTGGCTACGGGAGCAGGTGCATTGGGCAACCGCTCCATCGGTACAGCTGCGGCAGGAGGTATGTTTGTAGGAACTTTTGTCGGTATCTTCCTTGTACCCGGACTTTATTTGATATTCGAAAGCCTGTCGGCCCGACTCAACAAAAACAAAACCAACTATTATGACGAAGAAGATGAAGCTTAATACAATATATATAGGTGTAACCCTATTTCTACTGGCCGGATGTAAAGCCCCGAGCCTAACCGTCAGTGAGAAAGTCGTACTGCCGGAAACTTATCAAAGCCCGGCAGACAGCAGCATTGCCCGCATGTCGTGGAAAGACTTTTTCCCCGACCCCCAACTAAAAATCTATATAGACACAGCATTGACACACAACCATTCATTGCTGCAGACGTTGGAGACTGTATCCATTGCCCGTTCGCAGGCACGGATAAGCAAAGGAGCCCTGCTGCCCGAAATATCGTTAGGCATAGGAGCCAGCATCCAACGATTCGGCGACTACACGATGGACGGAGTGGGAAACAGTACAACCAACACGCCCGACCTGCCCCAAGAAAAGCATATCCCCTCGCCTTACAAGGACCTCAATATCGGTGTCGGTTTCCAATGGGAAGCCGACATCTGGGGAAAGCTGACCGACAAGAAACGTGCCGCGGCATCGCGATGGCTAAAGTCTGTCGAGGCCCAAAAGCTGGCACAAACTTTATTGATTTCGGAAACAGCCAATCTGTATTACGACCTGATAGGCCTGGACAGACAGAAGGCTGTACTCGAAGAGGCCATCAAAGATACCCATGCAGCCTACCTGTTGACCAACGAGCTGATGAAAGAAGGCGAAGTGTCCCGACTGTCTGTAGATCAGTTTCTCTCACGCCGCATGAAACTCGAAGCAGCACTGCTTGCCGTCGATCAACAGATTGGTGAAACCGAACGGGCTTTTGCACTTCTGCTGGGCAAACTGCCCTTTGAGGTAAAACGTTCCTCATTCGAAGAAATCAGACAGGCTTCATTTCCCGTACAACAAGGCATTCCGGCCGAACTACTGGCCGACCGCCCTGACATAAGAGCTGCCGAGCTGGAATTGCTTGCCGCCAAATCGGACACACGTGCTGCGCGCAAGTCCTTCTTCCCGTCACTGACTTTGGGTGGAGAAGGCGGTTTCAATGCTTTTGACCTAAGCCACTGGTTCAGTTCTCCAGCATCTGCGGTTTATAACCTGGCAGCAGGACTTACCGCCCCAATCTTCAAGCGGAACGAAATCCGCTCGATGTGGGAGAGTGCCAAAAGTAACCAGCGCATTGCCTTGCTAAGCTATCATTATCAGGCACTGAAAGCCTATCAGGAAGTGATAAACCTGCTGGAAGCAACCCAACAAACCGAGAAACGTAAGACATTGAAATTGAAAGAAAGTGACGTACACCACCGCTCCATCGTTCATGCCAATGAATTGTTCCGAACCGGATTTGTTGGCTATCTGGATGTATTGTCAGCCAACGAGCGCTACCTTGATTGCGAACTGGAACTCATAGAACTGGACATTTCGTTCTGCAAACTGAACACGTTGCTCTACCGCTCGCTGGGAGGAGGATGTTTCTAATCAATCCATACTCCTAAAAAGGAAAGTTACCCGTCATTGACAAAATCCACGTCAATGGCGGGTATATTTTTTAGGAGCCTTCGTTACCCAACGATAATCTGTTCAGTTTTTATTCAACAACATTACTGTCCCGTTAAAAATGGAAATTGGTCTTTGAAATAATTGAAATATAGTCTTTTACAAGCATTTTTAGGGTGCGACGATTTGAATTTACTACATTGTAGTCTCATTAGTGTCCAATAAAAATGGACG
>DXAV01000089.1 GCA_019116805.1 Candidatus Bacteroides merdavium
ACATTTTTATTTTATCGGCTGAAAAACAGCCGATAAAATTGTCGTGGCGGGAAATAGTATGGTTACGACTGTTGAGAGTTCCGATGTAGCTGTATTCTCCAGTCTCATGCTTAACCGTACCAACACCTGAACCATCTTTGATTATCAAAATAGATTCACCGTTTACATCAGGTGCTTCTGTATAACCGCTTATACCCGTTGCACCATAAACAGGGAAAGTTCCAGTTTCTGCAACTTGGCTTTCTTGCAATGTGGATGAATTGCAGGAAAGGCAACTTTTTATAAGTGTATTAGGCTTTTGCGAAGAAATAACAGTTTCGATAATCCCCTTAATTAAGGTTTCTAACTTCTCAATGATTTTGTTCTGTGTTGAAATACGGTCATCTATTAACTGTAATAAAGTTGCAATTTTAATTTGCTCATCTTGCGCTGGTTTATATATTGGCATATCAAAAAACACGTCATCTTTAATGCTTACTCGGTCAAATCTAACCCCAGAATCACCATGAGAATATACATATGAATGCCAAGCAGAACTCTTAAAACGATAATAAAGAAATTTAGGGAATATGTTATGTACAGAAAAACAAAGGTATAAGGGTGATATTATTCCTGCATCTTCCCCCTCATAGATATTAACAGGACCAAATGGAGCTGCGGTTGATTTTCTTGGATTGTAAACAAAGTCACCATTGCATATAACATAATACCCATCAGTATTTTCCGTATTTGCAATTTCTCTATCGAAGTAATTACCTTGCGGAACAAGACCTAAGTTTGCTGAATTACACAGAACATTCTTAACTATATTTCCTTTATTTTTCTTCGTAATCTTAGTGGCGAAATCACTCAATCTTAATTTCTTCCATTCACCACTAAACTCCGGGAATCGCAAAGCCGGAACATCGCACACTATATTTCTCTAATTATAAGAACCAATTATTTAGAAATCATGATTCATAAAACAGTTAGAGAAATTGCGGCGGCTTGGAAAGAATACAAGCGCCCTTATGTGAAGCAGTCCACGATGGCGGCTTATGTGTTAATCTTGGAGAACCACGTTCTTCCTTATTTCGGAGATGGTGATTCGCTTCACGAACAGGAGGTGCAGGCTTTCGTCTTGCAAAAGTTGGAACGTGGTTTGAGCGTTAAAACAGTCAAGGACATTCTGATAGTCCTTAAAATGGTAATGAAATTTGGGGTCAAAAATGAGTGGATGACCTATTATGAATGGGATATAAAGTACCCCACGACCTCCACCAACAAGGAACTGGAAGTGCTGTCTGTTGCCAATCACCGAAAGATTCTGAACTACATCCAAAGTCACTTCACTTTTACCAGGCTTGGCATCTATATCAGTCTTAGTACCGGGCTGCGCATCGGAGAAATTTGCGCATTGAAGTGGAGCGACATCAATGTAACGGACGGCACAATAACAGTAAGTCGCACCATTGAGCGCATCTATATCATTGAGGGAGAGAAAAAGCATACAGAACTTATCATCAACACGCCTAAAACCAAAAACTCCTGCCGCGAAATTCCTATGAGCAAGGAATTGTTGGCTATGATTAAACCGTTGAAAAAGGTAGTCAATGAAGATTTCTATGTGCTTACCAACGATGAACGTCCAACAGAGCCACGCACATATCGCAACTATTACAATGGTTTGATGGTGAAGCTCGACATCCCCAAACTGAAATATCACGGCTTACGTCATAGCTTTGCCACCCGTTGCATTGAAGCCGGATGCGACTATAAAACTGTCAGCGTATTGTTGGGTCACTCCAACATTTCAACCACGCTCAACCTTTACGTCCATCCTAACATGGAACAAAAGAAACGTTGCATTTCCAAAATGTTCAAATCATTGGGAAAGTAGAAGTTGTATTCATCTTCTGAATATAGCCCATAAGATTACGGCGAGATAACTGATAGCCAAAACTATCACAACGAGTATTAGCCAACGGTTGGAAAGCCAAATGCCTTCATTGCTTTGGAGGTGTTTGGCCATTTTGATGCTGTGCTTCTCCAACAGCTCTTCTTCGGCCTTGATGTGTTTGGCTGTGCATTGATGTACTTTCGCCAGTTCATCGGTGCCGATTTTGGCATGGATGACGGTGTGCTGTTCCGCCTTGACAATGGCACGGTTGATGCCGTCCACGATATTGTCCGCACTGTCCTTTGCCGCAACCAAGGCATTGAAGGCAGTTCGTTCACGTTGGGCGGTATGCTTCAAGCTGCCGTGTATGTCATACAACTCTTCCTTGAGCGCATTGATTTCTTTCAGCAGATTGCGAAATTCGATTAGTTGGCAGTTGATTTCCTGAAGCAGTCCTTCAAGTTCCTGCCTGTCCTGTTCCAACTCATCTTCGGGTGTATAATTGGCAAGCCTCTCACGGAGAGCCGCCGTATCGGGTTGTTTCATTGCATTACTGTTTTTTAGGTTTGTCATTTGCGTTTTATTCCGCCTTTGGGATGTCTGCCGATTCTGTTTGAAGCGGCTTGTGCACATCTTCGGGCAAACTCAATCTCATCCTCTTTCGGGTCGCGTCCCCATTTGAGGTCTGACTGAGAGCCGCCACCACCTCCACCTGATGTCACCTCATAGGGGGATGCTATAAGGGTGAAGTAAGCCATAGCCAAGTTCTGCAAATCCTGCCAGTTGGCCAGTTCCCGGTAGTCGAACTCATCATTGAAGAAGTCAAGCACCTTGTCAGGGAGATAACGCTTGTAGGCCTTGCCGTCATAATCAAACTCCGTAGGTTGGCTGTTCGGCTTATAGGTCGTGTAGCCCTCGAATATAGGATTACTTTGCCGTATAACAGGCTGTGGCTTTTGTTGCGTACCATTGGGAACGGACGGCGTCGGTAAAACAGGCTGTTTGGTAGCAGTGCGGACTTGTTGCGCCTTGTCTTGATGCAGTTTCTCCCATGTCTGCTTGATATGTGATGCGGTCAGATTGCGCCCCTTACCAAGTTCCGATGCCTTGAATTTCGTGTTACCTTTAAGAAGCACATAACCACGAATGACATCTTTCTTATCCTTACGCAGATATAGCTCGTAACCTTTGGCGGCAAGCCGTTCCTTGTAACCGTCCCATGACCATCTGTCAAGCTCGCGCAAGGCTTCCATACAGTCGGTACTTACTTGGGGTATGTTCGTTTCATGTATGTGCATGGCTGTAGTCCATCTCCTTTGCCTTGCAATCATTTCCGCCGCCCGTTGTGCGCGCAGGTGTATGGCATGGTCATTGTTGATGTTCCCGTCCTCGTCCACGCGGCTGATGATGGCATGAAGGTGCGGTATGCCACTCTTAGATTCCTCATGCAGCCACACGGATGATTTGCTGCCTGATATGTTCGTCCTGCTGGAAACTACCTTGCCGTACTTGTCGCGGATTTCCTGAATGTCGAAAGCGGCGGCGAAATCCTGCCACAGTTGCTGCCAATCCTCCAAAGTGAAGTCCTTGGTATGCTCCATCGCCGGGCTTATCTCCATGCGGATGACATTGTTCCTGATATTCGGGTGGTTCATCGCGGCGAACTTCATTTCCGTAAAAATGCCTGTCGCGTCCATGCCTTGCGACATGAAGTTGTCACAGATACGGGTAATCCTTTCGGGGTGTTTCTTGTTTCTCGATTCACCCGACACATACAGCATCGCCCTTATACCGTGGGCTACGGCCTTTGCCTTGGCTATCATGCTCCGTCCTCCTTCGCTTCTTCATTTGTTGTCCCTGCCGGATAACTGTTGGCCGTCTGTGCGGACTGCAAGAAGTCGGTGACACGGTTCGTGATATACGCCACTTTCTCGTACCATTCAAGCATGGTCGGCTGTTGGCGGAAAAGGCGTATCTTCTCATTGTCACTTAACCCATGCAAAGCATTGGCAAAGTTCACCATGTCCGTCCTGCAAGCCGCAAGCTGCCGCAAACCATCCAATGCCGCATTGGAAAGCCTCAATCTTGGTTTGTAGCCGAGTGCCCTTGCACGGATGAAGTCACTGCGTGTCATACCGCATTGGTCGGCGGAACTCTTGATTTGTGCAAGCTCCTGTTCCGTGACTTTGGTGACAACCACCTTGTCACGCCTTGTAACGGGCTTCTCCTGTCCGGATTGCTGCTTGGAAGTATCTTCTTTATGTGCCATAACTAATGTCGCTGAAATAATCGTAAAACGGTATCTACAAAAGGGATGGTGCGAGCCTGCGAGCGGCAAGGACAACGGGCTGTCAGACCGCCCAGAGAGTGTCGTGGTAATATCGTCCGAAGGCGGTAATACCTCGGCATATCTCGAAACTGAACGCTACCGCTCCATGCCATTCCACACTTCCGCTTGCCACAGCCAAAACAGACTGGTGCCAGTGGAGTGCCGGAGAATGGAACAACGGGAAGCATGTTTTCGCACTGTGCCGTTGTCTGCTCGGCTTCTGACGGCTCTTATTCTTCCCTCTGTTTGTAAGGAATAACAGGATTGTCTATGTTGTCATTCTCCGATGTTTCCCATTGCAATAAGCACGGAAAGGTCATCACGGATGCAACTCTTGAACGGCAAGTGTCGATAAGCCCCATCTCCGTAAGCATAGCAAGCAGGTTGCGTATGCGCTTCCTGCCCATGTTCCATTGCGAAGAAAGCTGCTCCTCGGAATACTGCGCCTGACCTGCGGAAAGCATGAGCGGTCTGTGAAAGCCTCTGGCTGCACCGTCCGTTAATGCCATCCTTGCCAACAGGTCGCCAAACAACGTAAAGTTGCCTGTTTCCCTGCCGTTGTTATCGGTAGTTGTTCCGCACAGCCATTGCACCGCACGGTCGGAAAATCGGAAAGAGAATGATGCAATCTCTGTCGGGTACATGAACCTGTATGTTTCCTTGTCCATAAAATCTATAACTTTATAAATGTGATATTACTGTTGTTTGAATGGAATGAAGCCGTGCAGGTATAGGCATGGGAACACCGACTTGCCTTTTGTCGTACCCTGCACGGCTTCGCTGTTTTGAACGGCGCATGAAAGGTAATAGGCTCGCTAATTACTTGTAGCAGTCATCCAATACGTATCATTCCGAAATAAGGGAAGAAAAACAGGCTGCGTTACCACGGAGCATACACCTTTCCACCTTTTGCACACGGTCACTTGTTTGCACCGTTGCCGTTAGTGTTGCCCGAAAACGGTTGTCCGAGTGCAGGCCGTTTGTCAAGGCTCGATACGGCACGGCTGATGTCCGTGGCGTTCACTGCAATGGAAAGCAACGCCTTGTTGACAGTCACCAACTGCCGCTTGTCGCAAAACTCCGTTACACGCTCCAACAACTTGAACACACGGTTCAACCGATGTTCCTGTGCGTTGTCTGCCGTCAGCCGCTCGTTGTCCGTGCCGCTGTTGAGATAGCGGTTGAGCGCAAGGCGATCATCCGCTGAAATGCTCTCTGCCGTAGCCTTGCCGTCAGCGATGGCTATGCTCACACGCAGTGCGTCCGCTTCGTAGATGCCCACACTCTCCAAGAATGTGCGGATGGCCTGTACATCCTTGCCGCTTGCCTCGCGTTTGCGGCTCTCGTTCTTCTTTTCAGTCGGAACAGCCGAAGCTGCTCCGGCTTGTTCCATACTCTTGTTCAGTTCCATAATACAATTTGCTTTTGATGTGAATAAAAAAGATTATTGTCTTTCGTTCATTTCCTGAATCTTGGCGGCAGCTTCCTCCTTGATTTCGTCAACGGACTTCGATTTTGCGCCACGCACCCAATCAATCAGTTTTTGCTTCTCAAAGAAGATGAGTTTCCCGGCAGGCTTGAAGTACGGCAACTGGTTCAAGTGCGTCATCTTGTACAGGGTACTTTTGGCTACACCGAGAAAGTTCGCCGCTTCCTCCAAGTTCAACACTTCCTTGACCGCATAGCAAAGGTTTTCCAGTCTGTTCACCCGTTCCTGAAGCTCCGCAATCTTGCGCTCCTGTTCGAGATTCATTTTTGATGTTCTGTTTTCAGTCATAATGATGTTGTATATTATTGGTTTGTTAATCGAATTTGGCCGCAAATGTATATGGTTTGATTTGTAAAAGTGTAAGTCAAGCACTTGATTTATAATCATTTATCATATTGAAAATCAACAGTTTTTCTACATTGTACAACGCTGAATATGTCGCTTTGTCCGGTCATTACGCCATGTGGAATTTTTTACCAATTTGCTGATGGAACACACATTCCGCATTGCAGATAATGGCAGATGGGTTGTACACTGTTCCAAGGCAATGCGCATCGGCGGCAATACCGTAGTGTACAAATGGCATAAAACGGATTTTAACAGGCCTTTGGAATAAGCAACACAAGTCTGTGCATGAAGCACTTGCAGTATCTTCCTGAAAATGCCCATACGGTATAAATGGTTGATTGACAATATATTTATAGGATTTTGTTTGTTTTTCACGGGACAAAATCGTACCTTTGCAAAGAAAAGAGAAGTCCATGACAAGGGATGCCGGGCTTGAAGCGTTCTTGATTTTATTTTCCTGTGGTTTTGTCCCGTTTTTGTCCCGTCTGGGATTTGTCTCACGGAGCAAGATTTTGTAAGTAGCTGGTTTATAAAAAGTTGTAAACGAAGGAAAGTGCAGAAATGC
Source organism: Candidatus Bacteroides merdavium (assembly GCA_019116805.1). GTDB lineage: Bacteria > Bacteroidota > Bacteroidia > Bacteroidales > Bacteroidaceae > Bacteroides > Bacteroides merdavium. Next base: position 6,611 of record DXAV01000089.1, read on the forward strand.
GCTAACCACCAGTAACCACCAAAATTATCTCCATATAGTCTCGGGCATAAGGTACTGTATCATCGCTACCACCAAAAAAATAGAGAATAGGATCAAGAAAAGGCATAACCACAAACGTAAATCCCAATCCCAACAGAATGTTCAGCACCAGTACGTTTCCTAATACCCGCTGGGCAGTATCATAGTCTTTCTGCCCCAATTTAACGGAAACTAATGTAGAAGCTCCCACACCAACCAGCGAACCAAAAGCCGCAGCCAAGTTCATCAAAGGGAAAGTCAGAGCCAGACCCGAAATAGCCAACGGACCTACACCATGGCCGATGAAGATACTATCGACCATATTGTACAAAGAAGAAGCCGTCATTGCAATGATTGCAGGAACGGCATACTGCATCAGTAGTTTTCCAATGTTTTCTGTCCCTAACGCCGTGGGAGTTTTTAATCCTGCCATATCAATCTTTCTATCATAGTTGTTTCTGGGGACAAAGTTAGCCATTTTCGAACAAAACAGCCGTATTTTTCACACCTCTTAAACAAGCTGCAGCCCACTTGCCCAGGCTTAAAAACAGAGCGGACAGCCAGTTCCCGAAAACACAGCACTAAAAACGAGTTTAACTTTGTTATTCAATCGGTTTGAACCATTTTTAGACAAGACAGGTTGCTGCTCGGACGTACAAACCTAAAAACAGTGTTTTCGTTTTGCGCTTCTCCTGCTTTGCACTATCTTTGCCCTCAAATCGAACTTCCTAACATTTTATGGACGAACAAACGATAAAAGAACAACACAAAAGTATCATTAACCTGCTAAAAGCCAGAAGGCTGAAAGAAGCCCAGTTCCAATTGGACGCCATGTTGAATACCTGTGGCGACTGGACCTTATGTAACCGACTGGAGCAAGTCAAGACCTCCTACAATTATATGCTCCAATATATGGAGCAAGGCATTAACGACCCTGAACGCAACAAACTATATATACAACTGTTGGCTGAAACGTGGGAGATAGCCGACCAGGCACAACTGATTTTACTCGACGAAGTCATGACCGGCTACTACCAAAAACTCCATCACATGGGCCGTCACTCGGCTCCCCGCATGGAGGAATGGCTTCATGCGCTGGAAACATTTCAGGACGATGTAGCCGTTTGCCGCTTGATGCCAGACAATCGCCAACGAATGGAGCAACTACTGAAACGCCACGAAGACATTAACCAGAACATCTTCCAGACCACTTGGGGCAACAGTGAATGGAGTATCGAAGAAAACGCACAGGCACAAAGTTTTCTGAAATCAGAGTTACTACGTCCTATAGACCTTTGCCTACTTGTAAGTGCCGTGACGATGAGCTTACAAGAATGCTTTGACATTCGCAAAATCCTATGGTTGCTTGATGCTTATCTACATCCAGACACGTCGGTTGTCCAACGTGCACTGACCGGTATAGCACTAACCTTGCAGACCTATCCAGACCGTGCTCCACTTTATTCCGAACTAACGGCACGCCTCTGCCTGCTGGACGAAGACGGACGCTTCGGAAAAGACCTGAACCGTGTTGGTCTCCAACTGCTGCAAAGCCAAGAAACGGAAAAGATAGACAAAAGGATGCGCGAGGAAATCCTGCCGGAGATGATGAAGAACGTCAGTAAACTGAAAGGTATGAGGTTCAGCATGGACGACACGTCCGACGAGAACGATCGCAATCCCGATTGGGAACAAGAATTCGAGAAATCAGGACTCGGAGACAAGATACGCGAGATGAACGAACTGCAGATAGAAGGTGCCGACGTTTACATGAGTACGTTCGCCCAGTTGAAGTCGGGTCCGTTCTTCAGCCAATTGCACAACTGGTTCTACCCCTTCGACCTGCTTCATTCCTACATCTTCAATATCCTTGGTCCCAACCCGATGGGCGATAACGCCATCCTGGCAATGATCCTACAATCTGGCTTTTTCTGCAATAGTGACAAATACTCGCTCTGCTTCACCATGTCCCAACTACCCCAGGCACAACGCAACCTCATGCTCAACCAACTCACTCCACAAGAATTGAATGAGATGATGGACCAAAACCAGTCACAATCGCTGAAGCAATATGCGGAACGGCCGGAAGTTATCTGCAATCAGTACATCCACGACCTTTACCGGTTTTTCAAGTTGAACTATCGTCGCAAGGAATTCCATGATGTGTTCAGGGAAGATATCACCTTATATAATCTGCCTGTCCTCAAAGATATTTTGGGCAAAGCCGACCTGTTGATCTCTGTCGCAGATTTTCACTTCCGTAAGGAACACTACCCCGAGGCACTTTACCTTTACCTGCAACTAACCAACGAGCAAAAGAAAACGAGTGCCGACATCTTCCAGAAAATGGGTTTCTGCTTGCAGAAAGAAAAAAAATATAAAGAAGCAATAGAAGCTTATCGAAAGGCCGACCTTCTGAAACCCGACCATGTCTGGACCCTCCGCCATCTGGCCACATGCCATCGACAGACACACAACTTCCGACAGGCATTGGAATATTATAAAAAAGTAGAAAATATTCAGCCAGAAAATATCAATATATTGTACTTTACTGGAAGCTGTCATGCCGAACTGGAAGAATATACTGAAGCACTACAATATTTCTTTAAAATGGATTTTCTGGACAATCACTCCGTCAAGGCCTGGAGAGGAATAGCCTGGTGTTCTTTCATGAGCGGGAAGTATGAACAGGCCGGCAAGTATTACCAGAAAATCCTACAGGAAGCGCAACCATTACCCACCGATTGGCTCAATGCGGGTCACACAGCCTGGGTACAGCACCATCTCCAGCAAGCCGCCAGTTACTATGGTAAAGCCATCAGTCTCTGCGAAAACAAAACTCAATTCATGGAGTTGTTCGACAAGGATCGGGATATCCTCATTCGGCATGGTATCCGGGAGGAAGATATGCCGCTGATGTTAGACATCGCCCGCTGAACAGACATACTGCACATAAAGCTGGCTGGAGTTCCTATGTCACTCCAGCCAGCTTTATTGTACAGGGGCGTCCCCCCTCGCTTTATTTCACTTCTTCACCTTTATCGGTAAACAATACCGAGGTCTCCGTCCCATCCTCAGACACCAGAGTCAACTTATAAATCCAAGTTTCAGACCCTTCTTCCTGCCGTACAGCAGCCTCTTTCAGCGTCTGTTGGGGATAAGCTTTAGTCACCGCATCCACAACTGCTTGGGGCACCTCTTCCAACTTGATGGAAACGAAATCGTCCATTACCTGAAAGGTTGTCACTTCATTGATATTGACCGTCGCTGCAAAAGCCGCAGTTCCTAAACTCAAAGTCATAGCTGCTACAAAAAACATTTTTCTCATAATCGTAAAGTTTAATCGTTAAAACATTTATTGAATAGAATAGTTGATCAATCTATCTGACTAACTAAGGACAAACCGAATGCCACAAATACTCCAAGCAAATGATTCCACTGATAAACAACAACTTAAAAGAAAGGTCCAACAACTAGCAGTAACGTTCTTGGGGAATTCTGCCACAAAAACTGAGGAAAACCAACTGTAAAAGTCACATAAAATCTACAGCAGTATATATAATATTAAACTTGTGAAAGGTTATGCAACCCTCATCCGGGCCAAGATACGAGGAAAGAAAAAAGCAAAAATCGTGGTACAGCAAATGGCAGCTACTGCATCGGAGATGCCTTCTGCAGCAAAGACACCCATCACGCCCATCCAGCGGGGAAGCAACAAAGCCAGCGGTACCAACAGAATGACCTTGCGAAGTAAGGCGATAAAGATAGACACCTTGGCCTGCCCCAAAGCGACGAACATATTCTGACAAGCACGTTGCAGCCCGAAAATGGTCATACCGGCCAGAAAGACAGGCATCGTGCGGGTCACAGTCTCCGTCAGATGCGCATCGCTGGTGAAGACAGCCGATACCAATGAAGGGAAAAGTATCATCAGCAATACCAGCAGGAAATTGAAGAGAAACATCACGGTCACCACTATCTTAAAGCACTCCTTCACCCGCTCTCGGTTACCGTGCCCATAGTTATAGCTGACCACAGGAACGAAGCCCTGGGCAAAGCCCGTCAGCGGCACACTGACGCAAAGCATGGCCGCTTGCATCACAGCCAATCCACTGACGTAGATATCACCATATCGCTCCAAACTGCCGTTCAGCACAAAGCCCACCAGACTCTCGGTACTGGCCATAATAAAAGGCGAAAGGCCTAAAGCCAACGTAGCCCCCACAATACGGCGATCCAGCCGCAGATATCTGCGTTCAAGCTGCAGCGAAGCCCGCCTGGAAGTGAGAAACGCCAATACCCACACGGCACTACATGCCTGCGACAGGATGGTAGCCAAGGCAGCCCCCTTCACCCCCATGCCGAAGGTAAAGATGAAAAGCGGGTCGAGCGCAATGTTGAGCACAGCTCCGATGATGACCGAGTACATAGCCACGCCCGGACGTCCCTGACAGTTGATAAATGTATTGAGCCCCACAGCCACCTCAACGAAGAGTGTACCCAGCAGATAGACGGAAAGATAGTCCACCGCATAGGGCAACGTGTGGGCCGACGCGCCGATGGACGTCAGAATGGGCTTCATGAAAAGGTAGGAAATAGTCGAAGTAACCGCTGCAAAGAGTACCAACAGCACAAAGCCATTACCCAATATCTTCCCCGCCCGCTCACGATGCCCCTGCCCCAAAGCAATGGCAGCCAACGGAGCACCTCCTCCGGCCACGATGGCCGAAAAGGCTGAGATAAGGATAATGACCGAACTCGTCACCCCCACCCCAGCCAACGCATCGGTACCGATACCGGGTATGTGGCCGATGTAGACACGGTCCACCAACGTATAGAGCAGGTTGACCAACTGGGCCGCTACAGCCGGCAGGGCCATGCGGAAGACCAGCGGCAACATGCGGTCGGTACCCAGACGTTCTTCGTACTGCGTGTTCGGCATCACTCTACAGACTTCAGTTCACGATAGAGCCGCTGCACAGGCAGACCCATAATATTGAAATAGCTGCCCGAAATATACTCTACGCCTACGAAACCAATCCACTCCTGCACGCCATAGGCGCCTGCCTTGTCCATCGGTTGGTAGTGGTCTACATACCAGGCGATTTCTTCTTCCGTCAGCTGTGCAAAGCGCACCTCGGTCTGAGCCGAGAAACTGCGCTGCCACTCGGTCGTCGTGATGCACACGCCGGTAAACACTTCGTGCGTGCGGCCCGACAGGTTGCGGAGCATCTGCAAGGCATCCTCGCGGTCACGTGGCTTACCCAGCACACGACCATCCAGCCACACAATGGTGTCAGCCGTTATCATCAGTTCGTCAGCCTGCATCAGGTTGCGGTAAGCAGCAGCCTTCTCACGGGCGATGTATAAAGGAATGTCTCCGCCCTGCAACGTATCAGGGTAAGATTCATCCACATCGGGCAGGGTACGTACTTCGTAATCGATGCCCAAGCCTGAAAGCAGTTCCTTGCGGCGGGGTGAATTGCTCGCCAGTATCACTTTGTATTTCTTCAGATTGTCCAACATAAACAGATAATGTACAATGAATAATGAAAATATAAGGGGATCGATTACCAGCCGAAAGCTTTCTCATCGGCCATCCAAAGCCCTTGTACCTTGAGCACCTGCTCCACTATGTCGCGCCCCACACCATAGCCACCGTCGGCATACGAAATATAACGGGCTACAGCCTTCACTTCAGGTGCAGCGTCGCGAGGACAGCAGGGCAGGCCGCAGGTACACATCACCTGGAGATCGGGGATGTCGTCGCCCACGTAAAGGATTTCTTCGTCGCGCAAGCCGTAGCGGTCGCGGAAGTCGCAATAGTCGTGTATCTTGACCGAAGAACCCAGATAAATATTCTCTTCCTTCAGGCCCAGCGAGAGAAAACGGCGACGCACAGCCTCGGTCTTCCCTCCGGTAATAATACCCAGCAGTATGCCCGACTTGGCTGCCAAATGGAGTGAATAGCCGTCCTTGATATTGACAGTACGCATGGGTTCGCCTTCGGAGCTCATGGGAATGACGTTTGCACTAAGCACACCGTCCACATCGAAGAGCAAAGCACGTATCTTCTTTAAATCATAATTGATAGTACTCACGATAGGATCATTCGTTTAATTGGGTTTCACTAAAGGTTCCAAAACAGAAAGCATTGTTTTCTCGAGCAGAAAACGATGAGTTCTTTGCAAGAAAACAGTGCTTTCCTGCAAAGAGCCTATACCAGCCGATGGATATCATCGCTAAGCAGGCGATAGAGTTGCTGCATCTCGGGTTCATCGACCAACATGTCGAGGTGTTTGCCAATGACGCCCGTGTCGTAGCGTACGGCCGGCCCCGTCTGCGCCAGTCGGGGCGAAAGTTCATGCACCTTGCGCGCCGTCTCGTCGATGAGGGGCAACATCGCATCGAAAGGCAGGTCATACTTCTGCAGCAGATACTCGGCCAAGGCATACATGTGGTTGGTGAAGTTGCAGGTGAAAACGGCTGCCAGATGCAGATTGCGCCGTTGTTCGGAAGAGGCTTCCAGCACCTTGCGCGACAAGGCCGAGGCTATCTGCTTGAGGAAATGTACTTCCTCGTCCGAGCTTCCTTCCACAAAGACAGGTATCTCGCGGAAGTCCACCAGGCGGCTTTTGCTGAAAGTTTGCAGAGGATAGAACACACCGTAGCGCTCCACATGCCCCTTCCAAATGTCCATCGGGATGCTTCCGGCTGTATGTACCCAAAGTCCCCTTCCCTTGCCTGCCACCATCTGCGGCAGGAGCTCCACCAAGGCGTCGTCCTTAAGCGACACGATGTAGAGCTGAGCATCGGACACCACGCTCGCCAATCTCGTGGTATAGTCGGCTTCCACAGCCTGTGCCAACGTGCGGGCCGACTCCTCCGTACGGCTATATATCTGCACCACCCGAAAGCCTTTGCGGTAGAAGGCATGGGCCAGATTGGTGGCCAGATTGCCTGCCCCGACGAACACGACGGATGTATCTTCTATACTTCTTTTCATAATGGATTTCGTTTCGTTATCTCGTAGCTATAAAATAGAGGATGATGCCTATCACCAGCAGTGCCAATGGTAGCAGGTAGGCCGACAAAGTGCCCAGCAGAGTGGTTATCAACCCGAAGTTCAACGCCAGCCAGAGACCCGCCAACACCAGGCCGACCGACTTGTCATGCTTGACCAGCAGGAAAATAACAGCCGTGTAGAGCAGGAAATTGTCCTTCTGCATGACCCACGGCAACCCCAGCGCCGCAAAGTGCACCAGCTTGTCCAGCAGGTAGAGCACGCCGAAGACCATCAGTGTGATGCCCGTAGCCTTGTACGTATCCTTGTTATTATTCGCCTTCGCCGCACTCACCGTTGTTTCCTCCGTATTTGTTCAGGTGAATTTTTTCCCATTGCAGGTGTTCCTCGTTGAAAGGCTTGCGCTCCATGCCCTTGTGGCCAATGGCAATGATACTAAGCACCTGGAGTTGCAAGGGGATGTCGAGTACATCACGCACATACTCTTCGGACGTGATGCCCGGCGCCGCAAACCGTTCGCGCACCTGCACCCAGCAACTGCCCAATCCCAGGTCTTCAGCCTGCAACTGAAGATAGATGGAGGCAATAGAAGCATCCTCTATCCACACGTCACTGCCCAGCGGGTCGGCCATGACAACTACCGCCAGTGCCGCGTCGGCAATAAACTGCGAAGCCTGTTCCTTGCAACGTGACAACTTCTGAAGCGTTTCCTTATCGTCCACCACAACAAACTGCCAGACATTGCTACGCTTCGATGTAGGCGCCATCAGAGCCGCCTTCATCAGCGTCACCACTTCTTCCTGTGTCAATTCTTCGTCCGTAAACTTGCGCATGCTGCGACGGTTCTTTATCAATTCGCTGAAACTTTCCATAACTGAATCATCTATTTGTAGTGAAGAGAATAACCTCTTCCCGATTAAACTTGATAAACGTTGCAAAGATACGAGAATATTTTCTAAATTTGCCGTCGATGCCTTTGAAACTGACGACATATCACGCGGGAAGCGACATTCCTCCCTTGCCGGGAAATGACACCTTCCATTCGACAACCCTGTTCCGCATCTACGAAGCGACACCAGGTTACAGTCCCCTACTCATCGTGGCCAGTCTCGACGGACAACCCGTAGCCAAGTTGCTGGCCGTTGTCCGTCGCAGCGTGCGTCTGTTTCCACCAGGCATCATCCATCGTTGCGAAGTCTTCGGTAACGGCGAATATCTGACCGATGAGCTCGACCGCGAAGCCGTCTTCAGCGACATGCTCCAGCGACTCACCGACGAAGCCCTGCGCAGCTGTTTTCTCATCGAATTCCGTAACCTGCCTGACGCCCGTTTCGGCTACCGCTCGTTCCGTTCGTGCAGCTACTTCCCCATCAACTGGCTACGCGTGCGCAATTCTCTGCACGACACGCCACGCACCGAAGTGCGTTTCAGCCCGTCGCGCATCCGCCAGATAAAGAAAGGCCTGAAGAACGGTGCCGAAGTGCGCGAAGCACGTACAACCGACGAAATCAAAGAGTTTGCCCATATGTTGCACCACGTCTATTCGTGGAAGATACGCCGCCATTTTCCCAGTCGGGAGTTCTTCCGTCAACTGGCCCTACAGGCTACCGATCCGCAACGGCAGAGCCGCATCTTTATTGTTACCTATAAGAACAAGATTATCGGTGGAAGTGCATGCATCTATTCCGGTAGCAACGCCTACCTATGGTTTTCAGGTGGCATGCGCAAGACCTACGCCCTGCAATACCCCGGCGTACTGGCTGTATGGAAAGCCCTCGACGATGCCCGCCAGCAGGGATACCGCCATTTGGAATTTCTGGACGTGGGACTTCCTTTCCGCCACCATGGCTACCGCGAATTTGTGCTCCGCTTCGGCGGAAAACAAATCAGCACCCGGCGTTGGTTCCGCTTCCGCTGGAAGTGGCTCAACCGGGTGCTGACTTGGATTTATAAATAAGTATTTGCCTATTTCAACTTGAATACAACAGAGGAATAAGCACCCAACTTCACTAGCATCTGCCCTTCCTCGGTTGCCTGCTCCGCACTACCCGATACGGCCACAGCTTTTTCCACTTCATCGGTCAGCGGGAACTGCATTTCTGCTCCTCCAAAGTTATGGAGTACCAGCATCTTTTCCTCGCCTTTCGTCATATACCAGGCTGCCAGCGACTTGTAAGTCTCATTTGTTTCATTATAGACGGCATGCCGGCTCATGGTTCCTTCAGCCAAAGCCGGATAGGTATTGCGAAGACGTGCAAAAGTGAGGTATGTGTTCAGCAACGAACTTTCATCCGTCTGCTGGTCGGCTACCGACTTTACTGCCGAAGCGACTCCGGCATCCACCTTATTGGTATAGGAAGTGGTATAGCTGTCGCCCCACAGCATCGGGGCGCGTACATATTCATCACTTTTTTCCTTGGTACCATACAATCCGAGTTCTTCTCCATAATAAATATAAGGAGAGCCAGCCGCCGTCAGCAGCACCGCCGCTGCCAGTCTGCACTTGTCTACCGACTTGCCCAGCTTGGAAGCCGTACGGTCTTCATCGTGGTTGGACAGCTTTGTCGCCTCAATATAATCACTGCGATAAGACGCATATTCTTGCTGATAACTAAGGATATCCTTGGCAAAATAGCAACCGGTCGCATTGTTAATGGCCCACTCCAACCGATACCAGAAAGAGAACTCGAACAAAGCAGGAAGGCCGGCATAATAAGGCGCTACCTCGTTGTGCTCCGAAAGCACTTCACCTACCATATAGAAATTATCCGTCTTTCCCGTCTGCTTGTAATACGTATTCATATCATTGTAGAACGTATTCAGGAAACGGGGATTTTCATTGGAAGTCGCATTGTGGTAGATATGCTTCACTGCATCCAGTCGTAATCCCTCCACTCCTTTATCCACCCAGCCTTTGGCCGCACCGACCATGGCAAGATAAGTTGGATTGGTAGCTACGTCATCCACTTTTCCGTAATTCAAATCAGCAAACCAGTCGGTATAGAAATGCGAATGATAGTACCACAAGTTCATCGACTCAAACAGGATATCGGCGGCCGTCTTGTTGTCCAAAGCAAACGGTTCACCCAACTTCACTTTGACTGATTTGGAAGAAGCGCCGTATTTCGTACCGCCGTCCCATGTTGTATTGCTGGTGCGAATCAAAAAGCCCCAAGCCGAAGCGAAGTCCACCGTCAAATCGTAGATTCCGTTTCCACGGTCATAGAATTTCTTGCAAACCTCATTACCATAATACAGATATTTAGCCCCAGTGGTACTCGTATCGGGATTGTCGGCATCCGGCTTCTCGGCCTCAGTCACCGTCACCGTAGGATGATCGGCATCCGACCAGTTGAGCACAAACTTGTAACATCCTGTCATTTCATCGTCAGCCGAAGTGGTCGAGAACCATTCGCCTGCATTATATCCTGCTGCCCCTTCCGTAGCAATCATTGGAATCTTCCCAGCTGCAATATCAGCTGCCGGATCCTGTGAAAAGACATAATAATCACGATACTCACTATCGGGCGATGCCTTGGCACTGACAAACCATGGATGGTCTTTACCGGTATGATTCATCACATAATCCAGATAAACCTTGATGTCCCGCTGATGTGCTTCCGTCACCAGACGTTCGAAATCGGCCATCGTCCCATATTGTGGATTGACCGTTGTATAGTCCGTCACGTCATATCCATGATACGACATGGCAGGATGAATGGGCGAAAGCCAAATAGCCCCTACTCCCATCTGCTGCAAATAGTCCAACTTGGCTGTAATGCCATTGAAATCTCCCCACCCGTCTCCGTCGCTATCAGCAAATGAATATACCAGAAGTTGATACGAGATGTCAGCTCGCTTCTGATTGTCCCAGCTGTCGGGAGTAACGGTGATGGAAGACCATTCGGTCGGTGTCGGTTCAGATGAAGGAATATCAGATTCTGCATCCGAACAAGAAACAACTCCTAATACCAGTAAATTTACTAAAAATCTATAGCTAAATCTCAACAAATAATGCATGATAATCTACTCCATCGGATTATTAGATAAATAAAATATTCCATATTAAAATAAAAAATCCACTGGAAAAAGACATTTCCTCAAGAAAGACAAAAATTCTTGCAAAATATTCTTTCTCCAGTGGACTCTACTAGATTATATCAAAACCCTGACACAATCTGTCAATTCTTGGCCAGAACACAATAAATATTATCAGAAGTACTTCGAGTCATATATACAGTAATCGTGTAGTTTCCAGCTTCTTCTACTGCAATATCAGATCCATCTTGAGTCAGATTGCTGACATCACCACCTAAATTGATATTCCAATCACCGTTAGCTCGGAACTTAAACTTTCCAGCACCCAAGTTGGTAGTCACACTCCAAGTAGCATCTGTTGCATTATACACCAATGGTGTATCAGTATTCCATCCTCCAACAGTTGCATCACCAATGATTCCCCAAGTGGTAGCAGTTACCTTAAGTGCTCCCGTTGCTACATCGGCAACAATATAATAAAATGCAGGAGCAGCTACATTAAAGTTGGTTCCTTCGCCAAGAGTTATTTCGGGACTGTAAGTAGAGAAATCATTATAGTTATATTCACCATCTGCCCAACTTGCGTCACGGCTCTTATTGAACTTAAAGTCACCATCCAGATAACTAAATCCTGTATACACTCCATCGAAATTGGGAGAACGCAATGCCGGAGCATTGGAAGTATTCCAACCTTGATGATTACCGGGCAGATAAATGAATTCATTGAAATCAACGGACAATGTAACCTTCAACTCGATAGAAGTTGTCGCTTTCATTACAGATACTCCCGTAGAGATAAAGGCACTCAACGAACCCGAGATTGTACGCTCGACAGGAGCCTGGCCAAACAATGCAACTACAGCATCAGCCAATTCTGAGACTTTTGCCTTGCCGCCCAAACTCACAGGTAAATTATAAGTACCGCCCAACAATAATTCATATGAAGATACTACATCAGATTCACCCATACTTACAGAAGGTGTAAACAATACGACAGAATCAGTAGTGACCTCTGCCATATTTATAGGATCAGCCGCCACGGCAGACAATGAAACGCTTCTGCCTTCTTCCTGTTCAAAACCTTGTGGCGCCGCCCAATCAGTGTAATCGCCCTTACATCCCACAAAAGTAAGGACCATGAGGAACAAACTATATAAAGCTTTCTTTTTCATACAACTAAAAAATTTATATTTCCGAGTGGGTGGGATGTGCCATCAATTTCAACACATCCCACCGTCTCACATCAATCTAAGGAATAAAAGTAATAGAAGCCATTAATGTCATTGAAAAAAACATTATATCGACCGGCCGGAATGGGGATATTGGCACCTCCATTGGATCCGATGCCATACGGGAAGCTTGCTCCTCCCCAGTTGACACCCCAACCATCAGCACTACCGCCTTCACCAGGGCCAACTTTGAACTTGGCGGTTGTATCTCCAGAGGTTGTATCCAATTCATATCTCCAAACATGGTTGTTCATTCCTTCTACAGTATTTACCGGAGTCATTGCAACATCTGTCCATCCATTAAAATCACCTTGCATCATGATATGATAAACTTCAGGAGCCTCTACCGCCTCAATTGTCAGAACATCTGTAGCTGTATTCAGCTTGACTGAATAATAGCCACTTGTTGCCACTTGCAAGTTCGAAGAACCACCATCATTCTTCACCGGGCTGTCAATACCAGGAGCAGAAGAATTACCCCATTGATCATCCCAACTACCCGGTTTCTTGATTAATTTAAAGCCCTTACCTGCCAGGAAGTAGCCAGTATAGATAATTTCTCCCTGACCAGTGGTTGCATTATATTCATATCCATCCACGATAGACATAGGAATCAATGAAACGCCAATATTTCCTGTTCCATCATTTCCCCAAGTACCGTCACCGATGCAATCGCCAACCAGATACCAAATTTCCGGCTCAGCATTCACAACCGGCATATAATATGGGAACACGGACAACTTGATAGAGTTGGAGTAGCATTGGTAACCGGATGTCAACGTAGCTCTCAAACGAATGTAAATATTCACGGCTTCATTGGGAACAGTTTCTTCATCGTATCCGCCCAACTGCATAATAGCCCTGTCAATCTGCGAAGTTTCTACGCCGAATTCACAAGTGGACGAATTTCCGTTCAGCTCGACATAAGTAGCCTCCGTCTCTTCCGTCGCATCATTCCATTTATCGGTCATAGATACTTGTGCATAGTAAGTAACCGCAGCAGTATAACCATAGTCCGGTTGTTTATAAGTCAATTGTATATGCGAGGACTTCTCCAGGTCGTATACATTGCCACCCAATGCGGGTGTATTCAGTTCAAATGTATCAGGTTGCTGGACAATGGGATTAGAATCATTATCGTCTTCACAAGCTGTGAACAGACTCAAGCCTATCCCCAGAAACAATCCAGCCAATATATTAAGTTTTTTCATACTTTATTCATTTTATAAATTAATAACCAGGATTTTGGGTCAGGTTGCTATTGTTGGTCAAATCATTTTCAGGAATAGCAAAAATATTCATATAGCTACCGAACTGGGCACCATCATAAGTACCACCCATCCATTCCCATTTATAGGAAGCCTGTCCACCGAAACGGCCGAAACGAATAAGATCCATACGACGACGTCCCTCAAACCAGAATTCTTTTGACCATTCGTCCAAAATATTGTCCAATGTATAAACATTCTGAGTAGCCGCATTTGCACGTCTGCGCAAATCATTAATCTTTTCTGAAGCATCTGTATTGGCACCGTTCAAGCGAGTAGAGGCCTCGGCATAAGTAAGATAGGCTTCTGCAATACGGAACAATGGCAAATCGGTATTCACATAATCAATGACTTGATTGGGCTGACCGTCCGAACGTACATTTCTAAACTTCACACAACCATAACCGGCAGCTTGTTCGCTTTCGTCTTCAATAGACGGAGTAAAGCCTTCGCCGTAGAACAGAGCACGGTCATCGTTAGCAGCAGCGGTCATTGCGGCTACAGAGTTGGCTGCCGGCGCTGCACTGGTTGGGAAGAACTTATCCAACAACTGCTGACGAACTCTTGTACACCGGTTCCAGCTATTATTCGTACCTGAAGGAACGTTAACACTCATGTCTGAGCTGTAAGCAGCAAGTATCAGGAAGTTCATTCCACCATAGCTTTTAGTAGTTACACCATCAAACAAAACTGGGAAAATCATCTCATAACGGGCTTCTGTCTCATTATTATCGGCAAGGAACAACATTTGATACGGAGAATAGACTTCGCCTGTAGAAGGGTTAGTTGCCCCCACTGTACAAAGATGATAATAACCATTATTGATTACCATATCCGCATAATCCATGGCATCCTTCCAGCGTGCGGTACCTGTGTATACTTCCGCATTCAAATAAAGTCTGGACAACAGATTCCATACAGCAACTTTATCAACACGTCCATAAGTATTCTGTCCAGGCTCAGCCATAGCATTTACACAATCCAACAATTCAGTTTCGACAAAATCAAAGAATTGTGAACGGGTATAGCATTCGGCCAAATCCGAGCTAACGGTTGTCATAAATGCTGCATTGGCATACATATCCATTACATAATAATATTGCAAAGCGCGAATAAAGCGTACCTCGGCCCGTCTCATGGTTGTTTCAGGCGTACCATCCTCCGGAACTTGCTCCAAATAAAAGTTACACAATGTAATCGTAAAGTATAAACGATAGTAGAAACCTACCGCGAACACATTGCTCGCACCATAAGAATTATGAAGCAAATCGGGTACACCGGCATCCGTTGCCCAAACCCAGTGGGCTTCGTCTGTTGTAAATTCATTCAGATACCAGGACATACGATAGAAATCGGACTGACCTTCATCAATGTCTGCCACGTCACCGCTTCCGGCAGGACCAGTCTGACCAGTCAAAGCAAAACTGGCATATACTTTATTGAATAAAGCATCATTGTCTGCCTCCATTGTTTGTTGCGGATTAATTGGAGTGACATCCAAATCACCGACACACGATGTATTTCCCATCATCAGTGCCAGACTTGCCGCAAAGATAAATGCTTTTATTTTATTGAATTTCATATTCCACAAGTTTTAAATTATTAGAAATTAAGACTAACTCCCAAAATACCCATAAAAGGACGAGGATAAATGTTGCTGTCATATCCACCGTTGACTTCAGGATCCAAGCCTTTATACTTAGTCACAGTAAATACATTCTGAGCGGTAAAATAGATTCGTCCACCCAAAGCAAGCGCTCCTATCTTATCGAAGGAATAACCCAATGTTATGTTGTCACATTTCAGGTACGAAGCGTTCTGGATAAAGTAGTCAGACAAAGCGTCGGTTGAAGAAACTTGTTGCCAATTCTTCGGTCTTGCCATATCCAATACATTGTGCCATGTAGATCCGGAATAAGTACTGGAAGAAGACAGATTGGAATTGCTACATTCAACAGCATTGTAATTGTAATTACCCAAACTAGCACGCAAAGAGAAACTTAAATCCCAATTCTTATAAATCAACTTGGAGGTGAGTCCCATCAATACATCGGGATCTGCTTTCTTATAGAAATAACGGTCATCGCCATTGATTACACCATTACCATCACGATCGACAAATTCGCCTTCAATGGGCTGGCCATTCTCATCGTAAACCTGCTGATAAGTGTAATAAGCAGTAGACGGCTGGCCTACTGTCCAACCCTTAATACCATCCGAGCTTCCTGCACCTACGGCACTGCCACCGTATTGTACAACATAGTCATCGCCCTGACTGGCTACCAGTTCATCGATTTCATTGGAGTTCCAGGTTACATTATACCCAAGTTCCCAACTCCAGTCCTTCATCTGGATTGCACGCCATGTCAATGCCAGTTCCACACCTTGATTATGCAAGGAACCGATGTTGCTTGTCAGCTTATTGGAGAAATTTGAACCTGCGGCAATAAACACGGTATTGATCAAGTCCGTTGTTTTACGATAATAATAATCGATATTGGCCGTCAAACGGTTATTCCAGAAGCCCAAGTCAATACCGGCATTATAGGTTGTTGTTTTTTCCCAGGTCAGATCCGAATTATATGCATCGGGACGATAGGTTATTCCATTGCCGACAATCGGATAATAGGCGCCTTGAGAGTTAGGAGTATAAGATGCGAAATATGTATAATCGCCAATACCTTCCTGCTGTCCGGTAATACCATAGCCCAAACGAAGTTTCATGTCAGACAGTACATCTACATCTTTCAAGAATGCTTCTTCCTTCAAACGCCAGGCCAAAGCAACTGACGGGAATATACCCCAACGATTATCCGGGGAGAAACGTGAAGAACCGTCACCACGCAAAGTTGCCGTCAACAGATACTTGTCTTTATAAGAATAGTTCAAACGTCCAAAGAAAGAAACCAGATAGTTTTCAGTCTTATACAATGTATTCTCCGATGGATTATACTGTTGACCCGGGAATTCTTCGTGAGAGTCTTGATAGTATCCACAATAGAAATAATCAGTTTCTTTATGGAAGTGCTGCCATTCGTAACCAGCCATGATATCGAAATGGTGGTCTTCCGTAAAATCTTTCGTATATTGCGCATAGGCGTTCAATGAAAGATTATAAGTATCCATCGTATTCCAACCATAGTTGCCATAATAATAGTTGCCCGTATTATAGAAATAGGGAGAATAGCTTTGATTGGTTTCTCCCGAAGACAGGTTCATACCACCATTGACATGCAGACGCAAATCTTCCAATCCATGTACCTTGTAGTCCAACTCCGCATTACCCATCAATACCTTGGACTTACCCGTATTGGTATGCAGATTCAAGATGGCCACAGGATTACCGACCGCCAGGTTGTTCACGCCATATTGCCAGACAGGATCATAATCTGAAGCATACGGCCACTGCCAGTATCCTCCATAATTCTTCTGACCGACTTCCGTATTGTCATACACGGGCTTTGTCGGGTCCATCGAAGCGGCAGCACCGATAGCGCCTTCATCTGCATAATCGGTATTCGAATACATTCCCTTGGCATTCAGGTTGACATTCAAGTGATTGTCAAAGAATGAGGGAGCGATGTTAAAGCTTGCCGTATAACGCTCAAAATTGGAGGTTTTCAAGATACCGTTCTGATTGGTATAGCCGAAAGACACGCGGTAGGGCATGTTTTTCAAGCCTCCAGAGACCGTGATGTTATGGTCCGTGCTGATAGCCGTACGATAGATTTCGTCCTGCCAATCGGTATTGGCGAACAAGTGGTTGCCGTTTGCATCATAATATCCCAAAGACTGATATTCGGCACTGTTCAAGAAGTCTTCGTCCGAATAGCCGAACAAGTTCTGGACATAGTCCATATAAGCAGGTCCGTCCAGAACGTCTACCGTATTCTTTACTTTACTAAACGATACATTTCCATTGTAGGCAACTTTGGGTTTTGAACCTTTGGAGCCCTTCTTTGTAGTAATCAAAATGACACCGTTTGATGCTCGGGAACCATAGATAGCGGTTGCGGAAGCATCCTTCAACACTGTAAAGCTTTCAATATCATTCGGATTTACCATGGAAAGCGGATTGGACAAGCCTTGAACGCCATAACTGTCCATAGCCAAACCATCGATTACAATCAACGGATCGTTCGAGGCGTTCAAGGAGGAACCACCACGAATGCGGATGGTAGCTCCACCACCCGGCTGACCACCATTGGTCTGTACATTTACACCGGCAATCTTACCCTGCATCATGTCCTGAGCATTAGTTACCAAACCTCTGTTCATTTCATCGGGTTTGATAGCTGTTACAGAACCGGTCAAGTCGTTCTTTTTTACAGAACCGTAACCGATGACCACTACTTCACTCAGAAGTTCGGCATCATCCTCTAACGTAACGACTACCGAAGCTGCAGCAGCCACCTCGGCCGTCTTGTAACCTATGAAGGAGACTTGCAAAGTGGCTCCCTGAGGAACCGTCAGTGTAAAGTTACCGTTCAGGTCGGTAATCGTACCGTTCGACGTATTACCTTTTTCCACTACATTCGCGCCTATCACTTCAAGCCCCGTGGCGTCCTTCACAAAACCTTTCACGGTGACCGTCTGTGCATAAGCGCCTACACACAAGAACATCCCTAAAAAAAGGGTAAGAATCATTTGGTAGATTCTAAGATTAACTTGCTTCATGCACTTAAAAATTAAAGTTAACAATAAAAATTATCTTTCCAAAATCATGGGGAACGCCGACAAACGCCGACGTACTCAGTGCGCATGGCACACCATGACAAAAGTATAAGTTTGGCGTTTATTTTGGTTCAACGAAAGAAGAAAAGATGCCGATGAAACCATGCAAACGATTGCATCATGACGTGCACGGCCGGCATGTCATGAAAAAGAAATCGGGTATCCCCACACGGCGCAGGGATACCCGACCCGGCTTCAAAAGCCTATAAATATCTGAAAATACGGACCCGGCTGACGACTTCTCCGGCGGGTCTTCCTGACGAAGCACTGCATGACCCTCTGACGAAGTGCTTTCTGAGGGTGTGACGAAGTGCTTCATCAGAGTGTCATGCAGTGCTTCGTCAGGAGGTAAGGAAGTGCTTCGTCAGAGGGTCAGAAAGCACTTCGTCAGCGCGTCACGTCGAACGTGAGCTTGGCAGACTTCAAACCTTTGGCCTTTGCCTCGAACACCAGCTGGCCGGCTTCGGTACCCGTCTGCACGATGGCCGTCAGCTGGCCGCTGAAGGCGTGCATGCGCGGCAGGTGGAAGAGGTCCAGACAGGTGGCGTCACCATTGGCGGCCGCACGATAGGTACCCGCTCCCTTGACGGAGAAGGTCACCAGGCGGTTGTCGGCCGGGCAGAGGTTGCCGTCCTTGTCCACCACGCGGACGGTGATGTAAGCCAGGTCCTTGCCGTCGGCCGTGAGCTGCATGCGGTCGGCCACCACTTCCAGGTGATGGGGCTTGCCGGCCGTGCGCACAATCTTCTCTTCGGCGGGGCGGCCGTCCTTGTCGTAAGCCACAACTTTCAGTTCACCGGCTTCGTAGGGCACATCCATCCACATCAGGCGGTAGCGGCGTTGCAACCACAAAGCATCTTTTTCCTTCAACGAAAGCGCTGTTTTCGCATCCAGTTTACGCTGCTTTCCGTAGCTCTTCCCATTGACGAAGAGTTCAGCTTCGGGGTAGCTGGTATAGACAAAGACGGGGGTGTTCTCCCCTTCCCTGCCGGGCCAGGTCCAGTGGGGTAATACATGGAGGGTGTTGTCGCGCTTGTTCCAAAGGCTGCGATAGAGGTAGTAGCGGTCCTTGGGCAAACTGGCCAGGTCGATGATGCCGAACACGGAGCTATGGCTGGGCCATGCGTCGGTGTCGTAGGGCGAAGGTTCGCCCAGATAATCGAAGCCTGTCCAGACGAACTGGCCGAGTGTCCAGTTGTAATCGTCGGCCAAAGCAAAGTCCTCATCGGGCACATTCGACCACGAGCAGGCCTCCAGATCGTAACCCGAACACTGATGGTCGTCATACATGGCCTGCTTCTTTAACTCGACAGGGAACTTATAGACGCCACGCGAGCTGACGGTGGAAGCCGTCTCGGAGCCCAGCACCAGGTTTTGCGGCAACTGGCCGTAAGCCTCCACATAGCGATGCGTGCGGTAGTTGAAGCCAGGCACATCGAGCATGGCGGCAAAGCCATTGCCCAAGACGCAGGATACCTGATCCATGCCGCAGGTGACGGGGCGTGTGGGGTCTTCGCGATGGCAGATGTCTTGCAGGAACGAAGCCACCTTGTAGCCTTCAGGGCTGCACTGGGTAGGCACTTCGTTGCCAATGCTCCACATCACCACGCTGGGGTTGTTGCGATACTGGCGGAGCATGTTCACCATGTCCTTCTCTGCCCACTCGTTGAAGAAGCGGTGGTAACCGTTCTCACACTTGGCGATATCCCATTCGTCGAAAGGCTCGAGCATCATCATGAAGCCCATCTCATCGCAGAGCTGCACCAGCTCGGGCGCAGGCATGTTGTGGGCGGTGCGGATAGCGTCGCAGCCCATATCCTTGAGCAACGTCAGCTGGCGGCGAAGGGCGGCCACATTGATGGCGGCACCCAGCGGGCCGAGGTCGTGATGATTACATACTCCCTGAAACTTGCGATGCTTGCCGTTGAGGAAGAAGCCCTTGTCGGCCACCAGCTCGATGCTTCGGATACCGAAGCGGGTGACGTATTCGTCCACCTGACGGCCGTCCACGTATATCTTCGAAGAAGCCTTATATAAATAAGGTGTCTCGGGGCTCCACAACTGAGGCTTGTCCACGAGGAAGTTCTGCTCGAAGGGCTTGCCGTGGTTGATTTTCATTGTATTGTCCTTCACGGCCACCACCTGTCCCTCGGGCGAAAGGATTTCGGTGACGATACGCACATCCTGCCGGCCGGCACCCTCGACGGTAGTCTTCAGGCAGACGGAGGCATAGTCGGCGGCTACGTGGGGCGTGGTGAGCTGGGTACCCCATACGGGCACATGCACCGCCTCCGTGGCCACGACACGCACGTTTCTGTACAAGCCCGCACCCGGATACCAGCGGGAAGACTGGGGGCGGTTCTCCAACCGTACGGCCAATACGTTCGGCTGACCATCTTTATATATATAAGGTGTAACGTCGCAATGGAAGGAATTGTAGCCGCAAGGCCAGAAGCAGGCTTCCTGCCCGTTGACGTAAACACGGGCCTCGCTCATGGCGCCGTCGAAAACGAGCGACACCTGCTTGCCCGCAGGAGCGTCGAACGTGGTACGATACCACCCCACTCCCACGTAGGGTAAGCCGCCCGTGCGGCCTGTCTTCACCGAAGCGGCCGTCTCGAGGTTCTGCGTCACGGCCACATTCTGCAAGTCGTTGCTACGGTCGAAGGGACCGTAGATGGCCCAGTCGTGGGGTACGGTGACCGTCTCCCACTTCGTGTCGTCAAACTCCGGCTTCATGGCTTCGGCCACGTCACCCTTCGTAAATCTCCAGTTCTTCTCCAACAACGTTTCCGTGCGTTGTTGGGCGGCCACCATCCAGGCCAACAACAAGCAACACAAGGTTGCCAACATTCTTCGATTCATAGGCTTGTCAGTCTTTAAAGGCATCCATAATAACAGTAGGGCGGCCGTCTGCGGTAAAGGCACCCAGGCGGTATTGGCCCGGCTTGCACTCGGGCTCCCAGTAGAACACGCCCTTGCACTTGCCATCGGTATTCTCGCGGCATTCCTTGATGATGCGCGCCAGCTGCTCCCTGCCCTGCTGGAGGACGGCGTCGCTGGCCAGATTGCCCTTGTCGTCGGCACACTCCATGCCCGTCTCCACCACCATCACGTCGCAACCGTAGCAGGCACTGACAGCCTTGATGTTGGCGATGCAGTCGGTAATTACCTTATTGGGGTCGGTATATTGATTGCCGTCGGCATCCTTGTTATCCCAGTTGATGCACCAGTAGGGATAGAGCGACATGCCGATCATGTCCCACTTGCCGCCGTACTTCTTCAGCTCGTCGAAGAACCAGGTGTAGAGCCCCTTGTCGAAACCGTTGTCAAGGTGGACGATGGCGACAGCCTGCGGGAAAACACTCTTCACGGCATCATAGCCCGCGTTGATGAAGGCGGCCAGATTGGCCCAGTTTTCCTTAAAGCTCACCTTACGGTTACCGTCATAGTCGATGGTGCTTTCGCCGCTCCACGAGGCACCGCTGAGCGAGGCATCTTCGTCCCACAACATGCCCGGGCGTATCTCGTTGCCCACCTGCACCCACTTGGGTGTCACGCCTTTGGCCTTCAAGGCCTGCAGGGCTTCGACGGTGTGGTTCCTGACGGCTTCCTTCAGCTGGCCGAGGTTCATGTCCTTCCAGGCCGCGGGCTTCACCTGCTTGCTGGGGTCGGCCCAGAAGTCGCTGTAGTGGAAGTCCACCATCACGTCCATGCCCAAGTTCTTGGCCCGCACGGCCTTCACGACCATATCTTCCACGTCGCACCATCCGCCGTGTTTCGAAGGATCGACCCACACGCGCAGGCGAATGGCATTGAGGCCGCATTCCTTCATCAAGGCGGTGCACTCGCGCTCCTGTCCGGCCGCATTGTAGAACTTATGTCCCTGGCTCTCCATCTGGGTCACCCAGCTGATGTCGGCTCCGAGAGCAAAATCTGTCGTGACCGAGGGCGTTTCGCCTCCCTCTTCGCCGTCCTTGGCAGAAGAGCTGCAGGCCCCAAAGAAGAGGACAAGGGCCATAAAGAGGCTGGAAAAAGTAAAATGTTTCATAATTACATGTACTGAATAAAAACGTAAAAGGATAATTTTATCCAAAGATACGAAATATATCCTAATGATGAAAACATAGCCTCCATTTTATGAGGAAATCCTTTCGGAGTTCGCAGCTTTATACATTGATTATCAACACAAAGACTTTCTACCCCTTTCTCAAAAACGGGGAAAAGCTTTCCCTCAGTGAAAGAAAGGCCTTCCCTTTTAAAGAGAAAGGCTTTCCCCTTTAAAGGGAAAGACTTTCTCACAGCAAAAAACACAGGAAGAAAATCCACCCCGCAGGTCCAATGCAATCGTTTGCAAAAACAGATAACCCAATAAAATTCAAGACAGAACACGAATTCAGCCAATTAGCCTAATTTTGCAACAAAAATGTAAAGGCCAGTACACTTTTCCATTGGGCAGACGAGAAATATTGCCTACCTTTGGATGGAAAATACCTATACTTATGAACAAACCTCAAATCACCATCAAAGACATCGCACGAGCACTGAATGTATCGCCCTCGACCGTCTCAAGAGCATTGAAGAACAATCCTGACATCAGCCAGGAAACGCGCGACATGATACATGCTTATGCCAATGAACACAATTATAAGCCCAATGTACAGGCCGTAAACCTAAGAGCAGGACGCAGCAACACCATCGGCGTCATTGTACCACAGATGGTGCATCACTTCTTCTCTTGTGTATTAAGCGGGATTGAACAGGCCGCTTCTAAAGCCGGTTACAACATCATTGTGGCACAAAGCAACGAATCGTACGAACAGGAAGTCAAGATAGTCCATTCTTTTCTTGCCGCCCGTGTATGCGGCGTCATCGCCTCACTGGCCAAAGAGACAGCCCGATATGACCACTACCAGGAACTGCTGAACAACGACATCCCCATCGTCTTCTACGACCGCATCTGTACAGGTATTAAAACAGAACGGGTGGTAGTCGATGACTATGCCGGCTCGTTTGCCGCCGTAGAATACATGATACAGACAGGATGCAGACGCATATTCTTCTATGGAGCCGCCCCCCATCTGGAAATCACCAAAAACCGACGCAACGGCTATCTGGACGCCATGAAGAAATATAAGATACCGGTGGACGACCAGATGATACTCCTCTGTGACACCCGCGAACGGGCCATCGCCATCACACCCGATCTGCTGGAAAGCCCTGAACGTCCTGACGGTTTCTTTGCCATCAACGACGAAACAGCCGCCGGCATTCTATATGCCTGCAAACTGGTGGGAGTCAAAGTACCCGACGAAGTGTCCATCTGCGGATTTACAGACGGTGCCATCGCTCAAAACACCGATCCCAAGCTGACTACCGTAGGGCAACATGGCGAAGAAGTCGGCATCAGTGCATTCGGCATCCTGCATGAGAAACTGGAAGGAGACATCAAGGCTTCCAATAAAATCGTACGTACCAATTTGATTGTCAGGGGAACGACCAAATGAACCGAGAAAAACGAACAATAACAATCATACCATAAAAAGACATGAAAGCAAAACCTGATTTAAGTTTTTGGAAGCTGTGGAACATCAGTTTCGGCTTCTTCGGCGTACAAATCGCCTATGCCCTGCAAAGTGCCAACATCAGCCGTATCTTTGCCACGTTAGGTGCCGACCCCCACTCATTAAGCTATTTCTGGATACTCCCGCCTCTGGCAGGAATCATCGTACAACCATTGGTAGGTGCGGCCAGCGACAAGACATGGACACGCTTCGGACGACGTATCCCATATTTATTCATCGGTTCACTCATTGCCGTACTGGTGATGTGTCTGCTACCCAATGCCGGAAGCTTTGGCATGGCAGTCAGCACAGCCATGACATTCGGCCTCTTTGCACTCATGTTTCTGGACACCTCCATCAACATGGCCATGCAACCGTTCAAAATGATGGTAGGCGACATGGTGAACGAAAAGCAGAAAGGTCTGGCCTATTCCATCCAAAGTTTCCTGTGTAATGCAGGAAGCCTCGTTGGTTATCTGTTCCCCTTCTTCTTCGCCTGGATAGGTATCCAAAACACAGCTCCTCAAGGTGTTATCCCCGATTCAGTCATTTACTCCTTCTACATCGGAGCCGCCATCCTTATCCTCTGTGTTATCTATACTTCGGTCAAGGTCAAAGAAATGCCTCCCAAAGAATATGCCGAATACCATGGCATCAGCGAAGAACAGGAAAAAGAGAAGACCAACATGCTGAAGCTGTTAATCAAAGCACCGAAAGCTTTCTGGACAGTCGGCCTGGTACAATTCTTCTGCTGGTTTGCCTTCATGTTCATGTGGACTTATACGAACGGTAGCATCGCCGCCAACGTATTCGGTGCCCCCACCGTTGAAACCGTTGTCAATGGAATTACCAAAGTGGCCCTTGACACTACCAGCCAGCCCTATCAGGAAGCAGCCAACTGGGTAGGCGTACTCTTTGCTGTGCAGGCCATCGGCTCCGTTCTGTGGGCCATCTGTATTCCCCTATTCAAGAATCGCCGACTGATTTATTCACTCAGCCTTGTGTTGGGAGGTATCGGATTCATATCCACCTATTTCATCCATAACCAAAATGTTCTTTTCCTCTCGTTCATTCTGATCGGGTGCGCTTGGGCAGCCATGTTGGCCCTTCCGTTTACTATCCTGACCAACGCTTTAAGCGGAAGCCACATGGGTACCTATCTGGGCTTGTTCAACGGCACCATCTGCATCCCTCAGATTGTAGCGGCCGCTCTGGGGGGTACCATTTTAAGTATGTTCACCCCCGAAGGAAGTCTGCCACCCGAAATCAACATGCTGGTTACGGCAGGTATCATGCTAATTATCGGAGCTTGTTGCGTCTATATTATCAAGGAAACCAAAGACTGATAGCCAGCCCCATCTCCATAAATACTGCGCCGAAAAGCTTGCCAGCCTTCAAAAAGCCGACAAGTTTTTCGGCGCAGCGTTATTATTCTCGTTTTATTTGCTATCTTTACGGCCGTAACCCCAAATACTGACACCATGAAAAGATACCTGAAAACCGACGAATGGAACATCATAGAAGACGAATTTCATGCAGACAACCTACGCATGTCCGAAAGTATATTCAGCCTTGGCAACGGGCGTTTCGGCCAGCGGGGCAACTTTGAGGAGCCCTATAGCAGCGACTGCTATATCGGTTCGTTCGTAGCAGGTATCCCCTTTCTGGACAAGACACGAGTGGGATGGTGGAAAAACGGTTTTCCCCACTACTATACCCGCATCCCCAATGCCGCCAACTGGAGTAGCGTACGCCTGAGACTCATCGACGAGGAACTCGACCTGGCCCAATGGGACGTAAACACCTTCAACCGCAGGCTTGACATGCACGCCGGAATCTCCTACAGAGACGTTACCACCACCTCACCACGCGGAAACAGCCTAAAGCTCCACGTAGAGCACTTGGCCAACATGGCGCATCCCGACCTCTGCCTCATCCGATACAGCGTCACCTCCTTGAACTATACAGGCCGTTTGTCACTCATGCCACTCCTTGAGGTGGACCTTAACGACCGTTCGGAACAGACAGAAGAAAAAATATGGAACCTATTGAATTCGAATACGAGCAATGATTGCGCCTATCTGTGGACACAAACCCGACGCGAAGACGCCCAGATATGCTACGCCATGACTTATCAGTTCTACAAGAACAACAAGGAGGCCAACCATAATCCAATACGTATTGAGAAAGGCCGACAAACAGGTTTCAGCCTGGGAGCCGACGTCAAGCCGGGCGACACCATCACCGTACTGAAATATGTCGCGATAACCTCTTCTCTTTATTATGAAAGACAGGAACTGGTAGAAACCTCCATGAGCATTGCCCGAAAGGCCAAGGCTGACGGATGGGAAACACTAGTGAATGATCATCGGAAAGCCTGGCAAAAGATATGGGACGAAACGGACGTTATCATTGAAGGCGATCCTGAAGCCCAACAGGGTATCCGCTACAACATCTTCCAGCTCCACCAGACCTATCGGGGCGACGACCCACGGCTAAACATAGCACCCAAAGGATTTACCGGCGAGAAATACGGCGGAAACACTTACTGGAATACGGAATTATGCTGTGTTCCCTTCTTCCTGATGTCCACCCCTCGCAAGATTGTGAAAAACCTGCTGATGTACCGCTACAACCAGTTGCCCAAGGCTATCGAAAATGCACGTAAGCTGGGTTTCAAGGATGGCGCCGCCCTCTTCCCGCAGGTGACGAGCAACGGCGAAGAATGCCATAGTGAATGGGAAATCACATTCGAAGAGATACATCGCAATAATATTATCGTTTACGCCATCCTGCAACACGCCGCCATCACAGGTACAACAGACTACATCCTGCACTATGGGCTAGAGGTCATGATTGCCGTCAGCCGCTTCTGGAGTCAGCGGGTCACCTTCTCGCAATTCAAGCAGAGATATGTCATCCTGGGTGTAACCGGTCCCGATGAATATCAAAACAATGTGGATAACAACTGGTACACCAACTTCTCCTGTGTCCGTTGCCTCACGATGACTCTGCACTATCTGGACGAAATTGCCCAAAAACATCCCGAAGACTATGCACGGATATGCCAAATAACTCATTTGGATTATGAGCACGAAACACCTCTTTGGCGAGACATTATCGCACGCATGTACCTGCCCGAAGACAAGGAACGAGGCATTTTCATACAGAACGACGGCTTCATGGACAAGGTCTTACAGACAACCGATACCATTCCGCCCGACGAACGCCCCATTAACCAACACTGGTCGTGGGATCGCATCCTACGTTCCTGCTACATCAAACAGGGAGATGTTCTGCTGGGACTTTACCTCTATTACTACCTGTTCGATATCGAGACTGTGCGACGAAACTTTCATTTCTACGAGCCAATGACCGTACACGAGTCGTCACTATCGCCCCACATACACGCCATCTTGGCCGCACGCATCGGCGACATGGAAAAAGCCTACCAGCTCTTCGTACACGCTACCCGCCTCGACCTTGACGACTACAACAACGAAGCCGACCAAGGCCTGCACATCACCAGTATGCCCGGTTCGTGGCTGGCCATCACACGCGGCTTCGGCGGTATGCAAATAAAGGATAACCTGCTGAGTTTCTCGCCCACCATTCCCGACCGATGGCAAAAATATACCTTCAAGATCAACTATTTGGGAAGACAACTCCATGTCGAAACCGCGGACGAAGTAATCATTACCCTGCAGGAAGGACCAGCCCTGAAGCTGAAGGTTTACGAAACCGAATACGAACTGACTACCAAACAACCATTACATGTACGCCGCAAGCCGTGACCTTCTCCTTCTGCAGAGGAAGGTATTTGTCAAGGTAACAGTTCCTCCAGGCTTGTCATAATCAGTCGATGGGGATAAGCAGAGAGTTCTTCTGCCGTCGTGACACCGTGGGTGACACCACCGAAGCTGACACCGGCTGCCTGAGCCGTCTCGGCATCGACCACACTGTCGCCCACGTAAAGCACCTCTTCCTTGCCGACCTGCAAACGCTCCAAAGCCATCAGTACGCCCTCGGGCGAAGGCTTGGCGGCCGACACGTCCTCGCCGCCCACGATGATGTCGAACACATCGTCCAGTCCCTGGGCCACGAGCAGTTCGCGGATGCGGTAGCGGTACTTGGTGGAGATGATGCCCACCCTCGCCCCGGCGGCCTTCAGGCGGCGGAGCACACCCGCCGTCTCAGGGAAGAGCACCGTGTTGGCCGTCATGCAGCCGTCGGCTTCCTTTACATACTGACGGCGGAACTCGGCCAGACGGCCGGCATCGGTCACACCCGTCAGCAGGGCAAAGGAGTCTTCCAGTGTCTTGCCGATGGTGCGCCTGATGTCGTCGTCCGTCGGCGAGGTATAGCCGTGGCGGTCCAGCACACGGCGATAGCACATGACGATGCCCCGCGACGAGTCGGCCAGTGTATAGTCGAAGTCAAACAGATAAACCTTGTATTCCATCTTTCCTCCCAGTCAGGTTAGCGCATGTTCACCGCCATCTCCAGCTGTTGCAGGGCCTTGCGGAGCTGCTGGCGCGGGCAGCCTACGTTGAGCCTCATGAAGCCTCGTCCGGGCTCGCCGAACATGGTGCCCGAGTTCAGGGCCAGGCGGGCCTTGTCGGCAAACAGGTGCTCCAGCTCCTCCTGGCCGAGCCCCAGGGCACGGCAGTCGAGGAAGATGAGGTAGGAAGCCTGCGGGCGTATCATGCCGATGGAGGGGATGTGTTCCTTCAGATAGGTTTCGGTAAAGTCGATGTTGCCCTGGATATAGGCCAGCACCTGCTCCAGCCACTCCTCGCCATGCTCGAAGGCGGCCTTGCAGCCGATGTAGGCAAAGAGGTGCCCCTCGCTGAACTCGCCCGCCTCCATGAAGGCCTGGAAGCGTTCGCGCAGGCCGTCGTCGGGCACGATGGCAAAGGAGCTCTGCACGCCGGGCATGTTGAACGTCTTGCTGGGTGCCATGAAGGTGACGGAGTTCGATGCGGCGGCCTCGCTCACCGTGGCAAAGGGATGATGCTTGTAGGGCGGCAGGGTGAGGTCGGCATGGATTTCATCGGAGATGACCAGCGTACCGCTTTCCCGGCAGATGTCAGCTATCCGGCGCAGCTCGTCCACCGTCCATACGCGTCCGCCGGGGTTGTGGGGATTGCAAAGGATGAGCGCCTTGCAGCCCTGCACATCACGGCGCAGACGGTCGAAGTCGATGTGATAATGCCCGTCGCGCAGGTCGAGCGGCGAACGCACCGCTTCACGCTTCAGGCGTTCGGTGACGAGGAAGAAGGGATGATAGACAGGAGTCATCACCAGCACCTTGTCGCCCGGCTGCGTGAAGCACAGCAGGGCAAAGGCCTGTCCGCGCACGATGCCCGGCACGAACGTCAGCCACTCGGGACGCACGTCCCACTGGTGGCGCTTCTGCAACCAGCGGCAGATGGTAGTGTCCCAGCCCTCGCAGGCCGACGTATAGCCCAGCACCTCGTGGTCCAGCCTGCGGCGCAGGGCCTCCATCACAAAGGGCGGCGTGCGGAAGTCCATGTCGGCCACCCACATGGCCGTCAGGTCGTCGCGTCCCCATACACTCTTCATGCCGTCCCACTTCACCGAATCGGTGCCGCGACGGTCAATCACTTCGTCAAAATTGTAAATCATTTTCCAACTCTTTTTATCGGGTGCCGCACAAGCAGTACCTTCTGTTCATATTTATATTAATAACCTGATAATCAGTACTCATTTTTTCAGGTCACATTTCCCGAAAACCTGAAAGGTCTTCAGGCCTGACCTGAAAGGGCTTCAGGTAGGGACTGAAGGGTCTTCAGGCAGGAACTGAAAGGTCTTCAGGTAGTACCTGAAAAATACCTGAAAACATTTGTAAAACTTTCCGCCCGCACTTCATCAGATGGGAAACCAGATGAACACCGCCGCATCCCACACGGCATGGGACACGATGATAGCCCACATGCGCCGCGGACAGAGACGGTAAAGGCCGCCCCACACCACGCCGGCTACCAGCGCAGCCATCACCAGCATGAAGTTGCACGAAGCGGCATGCACCAGCGCATAGATCAAGGTCGTCACCACGAAGCCCGCATCGGGACTCCAGCGGCGGGAGAGCGTGCGCTGCACGTAGCCCCGCCAGAAGATTTCCTCGGCCGGACCGATCAGCACCAGCATCAGGACGGCAAGCAGCCAGGGCGACTCGCCCGCCTTCATGCCATAAATGAGGTTAACCTGCGGACGGGCAAAGTCGAAAAGCCACGACGACACCTTGTCGCCCGTCCAGAAGACGCCCCACAGCACGGCAGCGATGCCCACACCCAGCAGCAGGTCCTTCCAGCCGCCGTCCGCCTCGCGCCGCCACCCCGCATCCAGACGGAGCGACAGCACGGAGAGGGTCAGGGCCGAGAGGGTCATCATCAGCCAGAAGTTGACATGCGGCGCCGTCAGGGGCGAGAACATCACCGCCCACAGCACGGCGGCCAACAGGATGGGAAACACCAGCTTCTTCATGACAACACACGGGCCAACACGAACGACAACACAAAAAGCAGGCTGAACAGTAGCTGGAGCTTGGCCGTCAGCTCGTCGAGGCGCGAAATGCCCTCCATGCCCGCCACAGAGTATCGGCCCATCAGCCGCACATTGCCCAGCGCCGGCACCAGGGACAGCCACACCAGCATCGTCCACCAGGGGAACACACCGCCTGCGGCACATCCGGCCACCCAGCCGAAGGGAAAGAGCACCTCGGCACAATAGAGGAGCATCGAAGCGCGTCCGCCCAGCGTCATGGCCAGGGTGTGGATGTCAGCCCGCACGTCGGTCTCCATGTCGCGCGTATTGTTGGCATGCAGGATGGCCACCGTGATAAGCCCCACAGGGACGCCCACCCACATCGTCGACCAGTCTGCCCGGCCCGTAGCCACATAGGCCGTACCCAGCATGGGCAGCAGGGCATAGGCCACGAAGATGACCACATCGCCCAGCGCGCGGTACTTCAGCGCCGGATAGAGCAGCGTGCAGGCCGCTCCGCCTATACCTATATATAATAAAGGAAGGCCCGTGCGCACCAGCAGTCCGATGCCTGCCGCCAGCGCCACCACAAGCAGCGAGAGCGACAGGCGGAAAATCTCCTGCGGGCGGAAGAGGCCGCTCGTCAGCGTACGCACGCCGTGGGTATCTTCGCGGTCCACGTGGTGCTTGTAGTCGAAGTAGTCGCTCCACGTATTGCCTGCGGCATGAAACACAATGATGTTGAGCAGTGCCCACACACCGTTCGTCCAGTTCACGTCTTGCTGCATCCAGTACAGGTAGGCCAGCGTCACCGCCACGGGCATCGCCGAAGCGGGAAACGACCAGGGGCGCACGGCCACCAGCCAGTCTTTCAAAGAATGTTTGTCCATAAGAAAAGAATAGTTATTGGTTAGGGGCGACAAATGTACAAAATATCTTTGCCATTTCCCGAAAAAGGGACAAGAATGCAATCGAATATTCCACCTAAAATCTTTAATTTTGTCCCCCGTAAAGAAATGAACGTATGACCAAAGCTCTGTTTTTCGACATCGACGGAACGCTCGTCAGCTTCCGCACCCACGAAATACCCGCCTCGGCCGTCGAGGCACTGGCTGCCGCCAAGGCCCGGGGCCACCGCATCTTCATCGCCACCGGCCGCCCGCGCGTCATCATCACCAACCTCGGCGCCCTGCAGAGTCGGGGGCTGATAGACGGCTACGTCACCATGAACGGAGCCTACTGCTTTGTGGGCGACGAGGTGATCTACAAAAGCGCCATACCGACCGAGGACGTCCGCACACTTACCGGCTACTGTGCCCATCGCCACATTCCCTGCATCGTGGTGGGCGAACACGACATCTGCGTCTGCCAGCCCGACGACCGCGTGCGCCAGATCTTCTACGAGCACCTCAAGGTGAGCGTCCCCATCCCCGACACGCCCCTCCACGAAGCCATCGACGGCAAGGAAATCTTCCAGCTGACACCCTTCCTCGACGAAGCGCAGGAGGCGGAAGTATTGCCTTCGCTCTCCTGTTGCGAGATGGGCCGCTGGCATCCGGCCTTTGTCGACGTCACCGCCCGCGGCAATACCAAGCAGCGCGGCATGGACGAAATCATCCGCCACTTCGGCATCCGCCTCGAAGACACCCTTGCCTTCGGTGACGGAGGCAACGACATCCCCATGCTGCGCCACGCGGGCATCGGCATCGCCATGGGCAACGCCCGCGACGAAGTGAAAGCCGCCGCCCGCTACGTCACCGACACGGTGGACGAGGACGGAATTGCCAAAGGCATAATGAAATGGTTAGCGGTTAGTGGTTAACGGTTAGTAACTAACCACTACATACTAACCACTAACCACTAACCACTAACCACTAACCGCTAACCACTAACCGCTAACCGCTGACAACTTGCCCTCCTTCCTCCCCGACACCAGCAACCGTGAGTTTCAGGACGCCCTGAACCTCGTGAAGTACACCCGCCAGTCGCTCTTCCTGACGGGGAAGGCCGGCACGGGCAAATCGACCTTCCTACGCTATGTCTGCGACAACGTGCGCAAGAAGCACGTCGTGCTGGCCCCCACAGGTATCGCCGCCATCAACGCGGGCGGAAGCACCCTGCACAGCTTCTTCAAGCTGCCCTTCCACCCCCTGCTGCCCGACGACCCCAACCTGAGCCTGCAGAAGGGGCGCATCCACGAGTTCTTCAAGTACACCAAGCCCCACCGCAAGCTGCTCGAGGAGTTGGAGCTGGTCATTATCGACGAGATTTCGATGGTGCGGGCCGACATCATCGACGCCGTCGACCGCATCCTGCGCGTCTACAGCCACAACCTGCGCGAACCCTTCGGCGGCAAGCAACTGCTGCTCGTGGGCGACGTCTTCCAGCTGGAGCCTGTGGTGAAGGCCGACGAGCGCGACATCCTGAACCGCTTCTACCCCACGCCCTACTTCTTCTCGGCCCGTGTATTCAGCCAGATAGAACTGGTGTCGGTCGAGCTGCAAAAGGTGTACCGCCAGAGCGACCCGCAGTTCATCGGCGTGCTGGACCACATCCGCAACAATACCGCCGGCGCCGCCGACCTCCAGCTGCTCAACACGCGCTACACCACGGCTGCCGAGCCCGCCGATGCCGACGACCTCTACATCACCCTGGCCACCCGCCGCGACAACGTGGACTACATCAACGAACGCCGCCTCAAGGAGCTGCCCGGCCAGCCCGAAACCTTCCACGGCGAGGTGCACGGCGACTTTCCCGAAAGCAGCCTGCCCACCCCGCAGGAACTGGTACTGAAGCCCGGCGCACAGGTCATCTTCATCAAGAACGACTACGAACGCCGCTGGGTGAACGGCACCATCGGCGTGGTGAGCGGCTTCGACCTCGACGGCGAGACGCTCTACATCACCACCGACGACGGCCGTGCCTGCGACGTCCGCCGCGAGACGTGGCGCAACATCCGCTACACCTACAACGAAGAAAAGAAGGAGATTGAGGAAGAAGAGCTGGGCACATTCACCCAGTTTCCCGTCCGCCTGGCGTGGGCCATCACCGTCCACAAGAGCCAGGGACTGACGTTCGGCCGCGTGGTCATCGACTTTACAGGCGGCGTCTTCGCAGGCGGACAGACCTACGTGGCCCTGAGCCGCTGCACCTCGCTCGAAGGCATCCGCCTGAGGAAACCCCTCAGCCGTGCCGACATCTTCGTCCGCCCCGAAATCGTACAGTTTGCCGAACGCTTCAACAACCGCCAGGCCATCGACCGCGCCCTGAAGCAGGCGCAGGCCGACGTGCAATATGCCGCCGCGGCCAAGGCTTTCGACCAGGGCGACTTCGACACCTTCCTCACGGCCTTCTTCAAGGCCATCCACTCGCGCTACGACATCGAGCGACCCGCCGCCCAGCGCCTCATCCGCCGTAAGCTGAACGTCATCAACCGCCTGCGCGAAGAAAACCGTGCCTTGCGTGCCGCCGCCCTCGAAAAGGAGAAGACTCTCGTGAAATATGCCCGTGAATACATCAACATGGGCGACGAATGCCTGAAGCACGACATGAAGGAAGCCGCCCTGCGCAATTATGAGAAAGCCGTGGCCCTCTGCCCCAAGTTCAAGGAAGCGTGGAAGAAAATCAAGAAGCTGGACAAGGAAATGCGGAAAGAATAGGTACAGGCAAGGGAAAAATCTGTATTTTTGCAGAAACCAAGCCTCTAAAATGCTATGCTTCTGAAACTTTACAACAAGAACAACAACCCTGCCGACCTGCAACACGTGATTGACCTGCTGAACGACGGCGGCCTCATCATCTATCCCACCGACACCATGTATGCCATCGGATGCCACGGCCTGAAGGAACGTGCCATCGAGCGCATCTGCCGCCTGAAGGACATCGACCCCAAGAAGAATAACCTCTCCATCATCTGCTACGACCTGAGCAGTATTAGCGAGTATGCCAAGGTGGACAACGCCACCTTCAAGCTGATGAAACGCAACCTGCCCGGCCCGTTCACCTTCATCCTGAACGGCACCACGCGCCTGCCCAAAATCTTCAGGAACCGCAAGGAAGTGGGTATCCGTATGCCCGACAATCCCATTATCCGAGAGATAGCCCGCCTACTGGATGCGCCCATCATGACCACTACCCTGCCCCACGACGAGGATGAGGATATCGAATATGTCACCGACCCCGAACTGATTGACGAAAAGTGGGGCGAGCGTGTAGATCTTGTCATCGACGGAGGTATCGGAAACATGGAAGGTTCTACGGTAGTGGATTGCACGCAGGGCGAAGCGGAGATTGTACGCCAGGGAGCCGGATGGCTGGAGGAAGGATAAAAAAATGAAGAATGAAGAATGGAAGCTCTGCTTCCGAATGAAGAATTATTCCGTACGCTTGGAAATTCTTCATTCTTAATTCTTCATTCTTCATTTAAAGAGTTTTACTTCAGCAGTGACTCGGGATCCAGATGGTCGGCCTCGATGTCCTTGAAGTAGCGGTACGTGCCCACCTTCAGTTCGTCGGTAGCGGCATCGTCGCAGATGATGATGCCTTTCTCGTGCATCTGCAGGGCGCTGATGGTCCACATCTGCATCACAGGACCCTCTACGGCATGATACAGGGCGCGTGCCTTGTTGTGTCCGTTGACAATGATCATCACTTCACGTGCGCTGAGCACCGTACCTACGCCTACGGTCAGAGCCGTCTTGGGCACCTTGTTCACGTCGTTGTCGAAGAAACGGGAGTTGGCGATGATGGTGTCCGTCGTCAGCGTCTTCTGGCGGGTACGCGACGACAGGGAAGAACCCGGCTCGTTGAAGGCAATGTGTCCGTCGGGGCCGATACCACCCATAAAGAGGTCGATACCACCGTACGACTTGATTTTCTCCTCGTAGCGGGCACACTCGGCGTCGAGGTCGGCAGCATTGCCGTTCAGTATGTTGGTATTCTCCGGCTTGATGTCGATGTGGCTGAAGAAGTTGTTCCACATGAAGGAGTAGTAGCTTTCGGGATGCTCCTTCGGCAGACCGACATATTCGTCCATGTTGAAAGTAACGACATTCTGGAAGGATACCAGTCCTTTCTTGTTCAGGTCAATCAGTTCCTTGTACATCCCCAGGGGAGAAGAACCAGTGGGGCATCCCAGTACAAAGGGTTTTTCTGCTGTAGGATTGGCAGCCTTGATTTTTGCAGCTACATAGTGAGCTGCCCACTTCGATACGGATTGGTAATCCGGCTGAATGATTAGTCTCATGTCTGATCAATTTATAAGGTTAGTAATAATAGTAATGGTGAATGATGAATGGTCAATGGTAAATGTCCGTCCGGATGGGATGGTTACTAACCGCTAACCACTAACCGTTAACCGCTTATTCCCGGTCCTTCTTCAGGCGGTTGGCCATGGCACGGGCCAGGTGCTCGCACTGCTCGTAGGTGATGTCCTTCATGGCCTGCTTCATCTCCACAGGGTCGCCCACGATTTCCAGCTTGCTCTTCTCGGCAAACTCGGCCATACGCTTCACGGCAGCTCCGGCCCAGGTGAACGAGCCGAACCATCCCAGATAGCGTCCCTTCACTTCGCGGAGCAGTATCTTGGAGAGAAGCGACTCCACTTCGGGATAAATCTGGTTGCAATACGTGGGGCTGCCCACGATAAGGCCGCGATATTTGAAGATATCTTTCAGTATATATGAAGGATTGCTCTTGCTTACGTTGTGCATCACAATGTTCTTGATACCTTGGGCAGACAGCTCGGCGGCAATGGCTTCGGCCATCTGCTCCGTATTGCCATACATGCTGCCGTAGGCGATGACCACGCCTTCCTCGGCCTCGTAGCGGCTCAGGCGGTCGTAAACACCTACAACGCGGGCAATGTTCTCCGTCCACACCGGCCCGTGGGTTGAACAGATGGTCGTAATGGGCAGGTGTCCCAGCTTGGCCAGTGCCTTCTGCACGGGGTTGCCATACTTGCCCACGATGTTGGAGTAGTAACGCACCATTTCCTCCCAGTACTTGTCTAGGTTGATGCGTGTGTCGAGGAAGCCGCCGTCCAGCGTACCGAAGCAACCGAAGGCATCGCCGGCAAAGAGGATGCCGTCGGTTTCGTCGAAAGTCATCATCGTCTCGGGCCAGTGGACCATCGGCGTCAGATAGAATTTCAGTTTATGGTGACCCAGGTCGAGCATCGACTCGTCCTTCACCTCGTAGCGGTCGCCCGTCACGCCATAATAACCCTCGATCATGCCGAAGGTCTGCTTGTTGCCCACGATGACAATGTCGGGGTAGTGCTGCTTGATAAGGCGGATAGATCCCGAGTGGTCGGGCTCCATGTGGTTGATGATGAGGTATTGGATGGGGCGGTCGCCGATGATGCAACGGATTTTGCGCAAATACGTCTCGAAGAAGCACGCGTCCACGGTGTCCACCAGGGCCACGATGTCGTCGTCTATCAGATACGAGTTGTAAGAAACACCGTAGGGCAAAGGCCACATTCCTTCGAAAAGGTGTTTGTTACGGTCGTTCACTCCCACGTAATGTACTTTTCCTTTAATCAATGTTTTCTGATTCATACTTTGATAGTCTAATTTGGATTCATTCCAGTCTTGATACGTGGCGCAAAAATACAATATTTTTATTGATTATACAACTTTCCCTGCCAGGCGTCCAGTTCTTTCATTCTTTTTTGCAGGCGGTGGTTGAATTCGTAGTTCTTCAGTCCCCAATCGGGTGCAATGAGCAGCTCTTTGGGCGACTGGGACACGAAGCGCTCCAACACCAGATCAGGGCGCAGACGCTGGATGTAGTCCACCACCAAGGCGACATACTCGTTCACGTCGTCGAACAGGTGGAAGTCTTCGGGCCGCTCCTCGTACTCGCGCGCCATGCGGGTACCTCGTATCAGTTGCAACTGGTGCAGCTTCAGGGTGTCGAGTGGCAGACACGAGATGTCCGCCGCCTGTCCCAACATGTCCTCGCGCGACTCGCCGGGCAGCCCCAGGATGACGTGTCCACCTACGGGCAGCCCACGGGCGGCCGTACGCTCCACGGCGTCCACCGCCGCCTGCCACGTGTGTCCACGGTTGATGCGGCGCAGGGTGCGGTCCAGCGTGCTCTCGATGCCATACTCCACCAGCACGAATGTCCCCTTGGCCAGCGTCTCTAGGTAGTCCAGCAAGGCATCGGGCATGCAGTCGGGACGCGTACCGATGACCAGCCCCAGCACGTCGTCCACCGCCAGTGCCTCCTCGTACTTGCGCTTCAGCGCCTCCAGCTCGCCATACGTATTGGTGTAGGCCTGGAAGTAAGCCAGGTACTTCATCTCGGGATATTTGTGCGCAAAAAACCGCTTCCCTTCCTCCAGCTGCACAGCCACCGTCTTCTCTGTGCGGCAGTATTCGGGATTGAACGTCTGGTTGTTACAATACGTACATCCTCCGTAACCCACCGTTCCGTCACGGTTGGGGCACGTGAATCCCGCATTAAGTGAAATCTTCTGCACTTTGCCGGGGAAAAAGCGCTTCAGAAAAGTCGGGAAATCGTTGTAAAGTGTTCTTGTCTCCATTGCCATCCCAAAGATACTCAAAAGCTGGCGAATTACCAAGAGCACAAGCATCATTTCAGGGCATACACAATCAACAAAATACTTAACAGATTGAAAGACTGAAACATACAAGGGACCAAAAGAATAGGATGTATGCTCTTTAGATATGAGAAAAACAGCGTTACGTTACAATTGTTACAGCGTTACAATTAATTTTTCCCCAATTTTCCACTCCAGACAAAAGAGAATGTTAAATATTTTAATACTATATATATTATATATTTATATATAATATATATAGTATTAATTTTCTTTTCCCAGTTTTCCTGTTACAGATTTGCTAATTGTAATTTGTAACAATTGTAACGCGTAACGCTTTTTATGTCTTTTCCTGATTTCAGTAAACACAAAGCTCCGTGCAGACAAAATACAAGCCGAAACGACAGCAATGAACATAGAAAACGCTCCGACGCCCGACGAAAAGCACCGCTTCGAGCACACGAAAACAGTGTTTTGCGCCCTGCAAAACAGCATGTTAGTTTTATTAACACGAAACGCCCATCCCGTTAACAGATTTTCAGACCTTAACAGAGGCTGTTTTTTGGTGTTCGGACGAATGTGACGTATCTTTGCAATCAATAAGAAAAACAAAAAATAACACACTCTATGAAGCAAATCACCATTACCCTGCTCTGCTGCCTCCTGACGCTGGCAGCCTACGCTCAAGGCGGAAAGCCGCTCACACTGAAGGATGTCGTGACAGGCACCTTCCGCGTGGAAAACATCTACGGAGTCATCCCCATTCCCGGCGACGGCGAGCACTACTCGCAGATGAATGCCGAGGGCACGCAGATCATCAAATATTCCTTCAAGACCGGCAAGCAGGTGGAAGTGCTGTTCGACGCCGCCACCGCCCGCGAGTGCCCCTTCAAGCGCTTCGACAGCTACAGTTTCTCGCCCGACGGTACGATGCTGCTCATCGCCACCGAGACGACACCCATCTACCGCCGCTCGTACACGGCTGTGCACTACCTGTACAGCTTGAAGCGCAACCTCGAGGGGAAAATCAACAACGTGGTGGAGAAACTCTCCGACGGCGGACCGCAGCAGGTGCCTGTATTTTCGCCGGACGGCTCGATGGTGGCCTTCGTACGCGACAACAACATCTTCCTCGTGAAGCGTTACTTCGGCAACAGCGAAAGCCAGGTGACCAAGGACGGCGAACGCAACAAGATTATCTACGGCACGCCCGACTGGGTCTATGAAGAGGAATTTGCCTACAACCGCGCCCTGGAGTTCAGCGCCGACAGCAAGATGCTGGCTTTCGTACGCTGGGACGAGAGCGAGGTAAAGTCTTACTCCTTCCCCGTCTTTGCCGGCGACAAGCCCCACATCAAGGCCTTCGAGAAGTATCCCGGCGCCTATGAATACAAGTACCCCAAGACGGGCGAGGCCAACTCGAAAGTCAGCGTCCACACGTTCGACATCAAGAGCCGCGTCATCCGCCAGATTGACGTGCCCCTGGACAAAGACGGATACATCCCCCGCATCCGCTTTACCAAGGACCCCGAGAAACTGGCCATCATGACACTGAACCGCCATCAGAACCGCCTCGACCTGTACTTTGCCAATCCGCGTAGCACGGTGTGCAAACTGGTGCTCCGCGACGAGAGCGACAAGTACATCAAGGAAAACGTCTTCGACCAGGTGGTCTTCTACGACGACCACTTCAGCTTCGTCAGCGAGCGCAGCGGCTACAATCACCTCTACTGGTATAACATGACGGGAAGCCTGGCCAAGCAAGTCACTTCGGGTAACTTCGAGGTAAAGGATTTCCTAGGCTACGACCCGCAGGAAGGCTCCTTCTACTACACCAGCAACGAAGAGAGCCCCCTACGCACCGCCGTCTATAAGACCGACCGCAAGGGCAAGAAACTGAAGCTCTCCACGCAGCAGGGTACCAATTCAGCCCAGTTCAGCACGGACATGAAGTATTACCTGAACCGCTACACCAGCCTCGACACGCCGATGGTCATCACGTTGAACAACAACCGCGGACAGGTGCTCACCACCTTGGTGGACAACCAGAAACTCTGTGCCCAGCTGGCCGAATACAACCTGCCGAAGAAGGAATTCTTCAGCTTTACCACTACCGACGGTACCCAGCTGAACGGCTGGATGATGAAGCCCACCGACTTCTCGGCTTCCAAGAAATATCCCGCTCTGCAATACCAGTATAGCGGCCCCGGCTCGCAACAAGTGCTCGACGCCTTCGGCATCAGCTGGGAGACGTTCATGGCCTCGCAGGGCTACATCGTGGTCTGCGTGGACGGACGCGGCACGGGCGGACGCGGCGCCGACTTCGAGAAGTGCACGTACCTGAACCTGGGCGTCAAGGAAGCCCGCGATCAGGTGGAGACGGCCCTCTACCTGGGCAGCCTGCCCTACGTGGACAAGAACCGCATCGGAATCTGGGGCTGGAGCTTCGGCGGCTACATGACTATCATGAGTATGAGCGAAGGTACTCCCGTATTCAAGGCAGGTGTAGCTGTAGCAGCCGTGACCGACTGGAACTACTACGACACCGTCTATGGCGAACGCTTCATGCGCACACCGCAGGAGAACGCCGAGGGCTACAAGGCATCGTCGGCCTTCACCCGCGCCGACAAACTGAACGGACGCCTCCTGCTGGTACACGGCATGGCCGACGACAACGTGCACTACCAGAACTGTGCCGAGTATGCCGAACACCTGGTTCAGCTGGGCAAGCAGTTCGACATGCAGGTCTATACCAACCGCAACCACAGCATCTTCGGCGGCAACACGCGCATGCACCTGTACACGCGTCTGACGGAGTTCTTTAATCAGTGGTTAATGGAAAATTGAAAATGGAACGAGTACGCAAGCCTGAATGGCTCAAGATAAGCATCGGCGCCAACGAACGCTACACCGAAACGAAACGTATCGTCGAGTCGCATTGCCTGCACACCATCTGCAGCAGCGGCCGATGCCCCAACATGGGCGAATGCTGGGGACGGGGCACGGCCACCTTCATGATAGGCGGCAACATCTGCACCCGCAGCTGCAAGTTCTGCAACACGCAGACAGGACGCCCCCTGCCCCTCGACCCACAGGAACCTGCGCACGTGGCCGAGTCGGTGCGGTTGATGAAGCTCTCGCACGCCGTCGTGACCTCCGTCGATCGCGACGACCTGCCCGACTTGGGCGCTGCTCACTGGGCACAGACCATCGGCGAGATACGCCGGCTGAACCCCGAAACCACCATCGAGGTGCTGATACCCGACTTCCAGGGGCGCAGGGAACTGGTGGAGCAGGTCATCGAAGTGCGGCCCGACATCATCAGCCACAACATGGAGACCGTGCGCCGCATCAGCCCCCTGGTGCGCAGCGCCGCCCGCTACGACACGAGCCTCGAGGTCATCCGCCAGATAGCCGCCAGTGGCATTACGGCCAAGTCGGGCATCATGGTGGGGCTGGGCGAAACGCCTGCCGAGGTAGAAGAGCTGATGGATGATCTCCGTGCCGCCGGTTGCCAGATCATGACCATCGGCCAGTACCTGCAGCCCTCGCATCGCCATTACCCTGTAGCTGAGTACGTCACCCCCGAGCAGTTCAAGCGCTATGAAGAAACGGGGCTGGCGAAAGGCTTCACGCAGGTAGAAAGCGGACCGCTGGTGCGTTCGTCCTACCATGCGGAAAGTCGCTCCGATATCTGAAGAAATAAAGAAAAGAGGCTGAACAACTCAGTCTCTTTTTTGTTTAAAAAGGAAAAAGCGATACACCCATGAGCCCACAAAGTATTCTATCTTTCAAACACAACATGACATGGGGTTTCATTCCCGTTTTGTTGTCCATGATTTTGTCCGAATTTGTTCCGCTGGGTATGGCCATCTATATAGGAGCCATTTTGGCCATCGGGCTCTCCACTTACACCTTCCTTCGGAAAGGAGAACACTTACCGCAAATTCTGCTCTATGCCATTACCGTTATGCTAGTAATGCTGGCCGCCACCTATTACTTCTACGCCGCAAGCTGCCAGCCGCAATGGTATCCCTTCACCCTTGAAATAGGTACCCTCCTGCTGATATTGCTTTTTTACCTGAACCGCAAGTCGTTGGTGGCCCATTACGTTTCTTCTCCTAAGAAACACCAGCCATCGATCAAAAACATCGAGGCCACTATTGTGTCAGCTCGCGTCGTACTGCTCTTCGGGTTCCTCCATCTATTGGCTCTGTTGTTTGCCCATGCTCCTCTTCAGGGGAAATCGGATTTCATCCTCCACCATGTGGCACCTCCCGCAGTATTCGTCCTCAGTATCCTGTTCAATCAGATAGGCATCAGCTACTTCAACCGCCTAATGAGACGGACGGTATTTGTCCCCGTGGTCAATGATGAGGGCGATGTGACAGGCAAGGCCCTGGCATCCGACGCTCTGAGCAAAAAGCAGAAATACATGATTCCCTTCGTACGCATGGCCGTCACACTGAACGGCATGCTCTACCTCTGTCCACGCCAACAGAACACCGCTTTCGAAAAAGGCAAGACCGACCTGCCTGTAGAAGGCTACCTGCTTTATGGCGAAACATTGAAGCAAGGCCTCCATCGCTTGGTACGCCAGGTATTGCCCGACGTACCCCTGCAGGACCTCAAGTTCAATTTCAAATATAAGCTGGAAAACAAAGTGACCAACCGGCTGGTCTATGTATTCACATTGACCATCGACCACGAAAGTCAACTGACGAAACACAAGGGACGGCCAGGCAAACTATGGACCATCCCCCAGATAGAACAAAACCTAGGCCAGAACTTTTTCTGTAGCAGCTTTGAGGATGAATACAATCGGGTATTCTCCATGATTGACGAATGTGGCGGAAACTTTTCCGCACACAATGCTCACTGATAGAGCAGGAAAATACAGGGAATTTTGGTCAGATCGGGAGTATGTCCCTTCCAATCCTTTACGCTCCGTGTTTTGATAAACTCTCCTTCGCACGTGATATTGGCAGCAATGCAAAGTTTCGTTTGCGGACGGCAATTCTGAAGAATGTCCTCCAGCATCTTGTTGTTGCGATAAGGTGTCTCAATGAAGAGCTGAGTTTGATGTTCGGCATAGACGCGTTGTTCAAGTTGTTTCAATTTCTTGGCGCGTTCGGCTGGTTCGATGGGCAAATAGCCGTTGAAGGCAAAGCTCTGTCCATTGAAACCCGCCCCCATGACCGAAAGGATAATGGACGAAGGCCCTACAAGCGGTACCACCTTCAAGCCCTTGCGTTGGGCAATAGCCACCACATCAGCACCCGGATCGGCCACGGCGGGACAACCCGCTTCGGAAATAACTCCCATGGACAATCCTCCTTCGAGCGGCTTCAAGTAGCCTGAGATGTCTTCGGGCGACGTATGCTTGTTGAGCGGATAGAAGGTCAGAGCATCGATGTCAATGTCCTTGTCCACCTTCTTCAGAAAGCGACGGGCCGAACGGACATCCTCCACAATGAAGTGACGGATACCCACTATGATTTCCTTGTTATATCCAGGCAAGACCTTCTCCCAGGGAGTGTCGCCCAAGGTAACGGGCAGCAGATAGAGTGCGATTTCCATCGGTTGAATAGAGAATTAAAAAATGAAAATTGATAATTGAGCATGGAAAGTTAAAGGGGTGAAGCCCCATTCTCCATTTTCAATTATCAATTCTCAATTAAAAAAGTTTATCCGTAGATGATGTTACCGTTGGCATCCTTGTACTCATCGAGACCTTTCTCATAAGTAGCCATGGCACGGAGGCTCATACCCACGCTGGAGAAACCACCGTCGTGGTAAAGGTTCTGCATGGTGACCTTGCGAGTGAGGTCGGAGAACATCACGATGCAATAGTCGGCACATTCGTCGGCCGAAGCGTTGCCCAGCGGCGACATACGATTGGCGAAGTCAAACAACTTGTCCATACCTTTCACGCCCGAACCGGCTGTAGTCATCGTAGGCGACTGAGAGATGGTGTTCACACGCACGTGGTGTTCACGTCCATAAATGTAACCGAAGCTACGTGCAATAGATTCAAGCAAAGCTTTGGCATCAGCCATATCGTTGTAACCATAGAACGTACGTTGCGCGGCCACGTAGCTCAGCGCCAGGATAGAGCCGTAGTCGGCAATGGCGCCCAGCTTCTTGGCAGCCTGTATCATCTTGTGGAAAGACACGGCAGAGATGTCCAGTGTCTTGCTCAGCATATCGTAATCCAAATCGTCGTATGTACGCTTCTTGCGCACGTTGGGAGACATTCCGATGGAGTGAAGCACGAAGTCAACCGGCCCGCCCAACACTTCCATGGAGCGCTTGAATACATTTTCCAAATCTTCTACACTAGTAGCGTCGGCGGGGATTACTTCGCAATGCAACTTCTCAGCCAGGGCAGACACTTCGCCCATGCGGACTGCTACAGGAGTGTTAGACAACGTAATGGTTGCACCCTCTTCTACAGCTTTTTCTGCAACCTTCCAGGCAATGGACTGCTCATTCAGAGCACCGAAAATAATGCCTTTTTTTCCTTTCAATAAATTGTAACTCATACCTATTTTTATAAAGTTTACGCCGCAAAGATAGGAAGTTTCCACATAAGTTTCTCGAAAAACAAGGAAAGAAAGTGGCTGAATGACAAAAAATACACCTAAACCAACAAATAATACACACAAGACCGAAGACATTACGGTACTTTTGCAATGGTAAAATTTAAAAAGATATCACGAATGAACACATTTGTCAAGAAGTTATTAGTGCTTGCCAGCGCAATTGTCCCCATGGCCTGCGTACAACAAGCAGAAACTACGCAATGCAAAAGCAGCATTGACAACAAGATTTACGAGAACCTTCCTTTCAGTATGCCCCAAGTCATCCAACCGTCTTTCCCCGACTACACGGTCAATATCAGGGACTTCGGAGCCAAGGCTGACGGCAAGACACTGAATACCCAAGCCATCAACGACGCCATCAAAGCCGTCAACGAAAAGGGAGG
Source organism: Candidatus Bacteroides merdavium (assembly GCA_019116805.1). Taxonomy (GTDB): domain Bacteria; phylum Bacteroidota; class Bacteroidia; order Bacteroidales; family Bacteroidaceae; genus Bacteroides; species Bacteroides merdavium. The sequence continues at coordinate 51,551 of DXAV01000089.1, forward strand.
AGGCAAAGTGATCATTCCCGAAGGTTTGTGGCTGACAGGTCCCATCGAACTGCTGAGCAACGTCAACCTCTATACAGAAAAGAATGCACTGGTATTGTTTACAGATGATTTCCAGGCTTACCCCATTATAAAGACCTCGTTCGAAGGACTGGAAACACGTCGCTGCCAGTCGCCCATCTCGGCACGAAACGCTGAAAACATCGCCATCACAGGCCATGGTGTGTTCGACGGTTCGGGCGATAGCTGGCGTCCTGTCAAGAAAGGCAAGCTGACCTCCTCGCAATGGAAGACGCTTGTTGCCTCGGGTGGTGTGGTGGATAATGACATCTGGTATCCCACCGAAGGCTCCCTCAAAGGTGCCAAGGCCTGTAAGGAGTTCAACAATCCCGTGGGTATCGAAACCGACAAAGAATGGAATGAAATACGCCCCTGGCTGCGCCCCGTCCTGCTCAACATCGTGAAAAGTAAGAATGTCCTGCTGGAAGGTGTAACCTTCAAAAACTCGCCCAGCTGGTGCCTGCATCCTCTATCGTGCGAGCACATCACCATCAACAACGTCAAAGTGTTCAACCCCTGGTATTCGCAAAATGGCGATGCGCTCGACTTGGAATCGTGCAACAATGCACTGATTATCAACAACATCTTTGATGCAGGCGATGATGCTATCTGCATCAAGTCCGGCAAGGACGAAGACGGCCGCAAACGTGGTGAACCCTGCCAGAATGTCATTGTGAAGAACAATGTCGTCCTGCATGGACATGGCGGTTTTGTAGTAGGTAGCGAAATGTCGGGCGGCGTGAAGAACATTTACGTGGCCGATTGTACCTTCCTGGGAACCGACGTAGGTTTGCGCTTCAAGAGTACCCGCGGACGTGGTGGTGTAGTGGAGAACATCTACATTGACCGCATCAACATGATAGATATCCCCCACGAAGCCCTATTGTTCGACCTTTTCTACGGCGGCAAGGGAGCAGGCGAAGAAACGGAAGAGGAGCTGGCCGGACGCATGAAGGCCGCTATCCCTCCTGTGACCGAAGAGACACCTGCCTTCCGCGACATCCACATTTCGAACATCACGGCCAGCAACATAGGTCGGGCCATGTTCTTCAACGGCTTGCCTGAGATGCCGATACGCAATGTCAACATCAAAGACGTTGTCATCAACGGCGCCAAGCAGGGCATTGTCATCAGCCAGGCGGAGAACGTGACCATCGACAACACGCTAGTCGAGACAGAAGGTGAAGTCTTGCAAGTGAAAGACTCCAAAGATGTGAAGGTCAACGGAAAGACCTATCACAACGAATGACGCCAAACGTACAGGTTTCATTCAAGAAAGAACGATATAAAGGTTTCATTAAGATCGCCCCATGCGGCCTGCCCCACCAGGTCGCTGGGGCGAAATCCTTTTTTACAGAGATTTAAAGGAAATCATCGCAAACTATCATTTTTTTATTACTTTTGTGACAAAGTAATTCAAAACCCACATACACATCATGAAAAAAGAACTTTTTGCCTTGCTGGGCATCCTTTGCGGTAGCTGCATGCTGACAACCGCGCAAGAGACGACACAACTGAAAATCAGACTTGAAAACACAGGCAACCGCATACAAAAGGATGCACCAGTCATTATCAGTCTTGACCAGACAGAAGCGACCTTCCAGGTGCGTTCGGCTGTAGTTATGGACGGCAAGCAGGAAATCCCCTCCCAGCTGGACGACCTCAACGGCGACCTGAAGGCGGACGAGCTGGCCTTTGTCATCGACATGCCTGCCCGCACAAGCAAGGAGCTGACCCTCACCCTTTCCTCAGCCAAACCAACCAAACAATATCCCGCCCGCGTATTCGCGCAGATGCTGGCACGCGACGCCAAGAACAACCGCCACGCACCCGTACAATCCATCACCGTGCCAGGTACGACAGATTTCTATAGCATGGTACACGGCCACGGCCCCATGTTCGAATCCGAGCTTGTAGGCTATCGTGTTTACTTCAATGAGAAACAGACTCTTGACCCCTACGGCAAATTCAACAAAGGCATGGAGCTGAAAGAAAGCCAGTTCTACCCCAACGATGAGCAGCTGGCACGCGGCTTTGGCGACGATGTGCTGCTTGTGGGAAATAGTTGCGGCATCGGTGCCCTCAAGGGATGGGACGGACAGAAGGCCACCCACGTGGCACCTGTCGCCTTCCGCACGGAGCGCATCCTGGCCTATGGTCCTATCCGCACCATTGCGGAAGTGGAAGCCAAAGGATGGGAATACCAGGGTAAGGAACTGACCATGACACACCGCTACATCCTCTATGCCGGCCATCGCGACCTGCGCATCGAGACCACCTTTGCAGAACCGCTGGAGGAAGAAACCTTCTGTACAGGCGTGCAAAACATCATGGGCAATGAAACCGTCTCCTACTCCGACCACAAAGGACTGGTAGGTAGCTGGGGAAGACACTGGCCCGTCAACGACACGGTGAAATATGCCAAGGAAACCATCGGAATCGCCACCTACATTCCACAAAAATATGTCCGCAAGGAAGTGAAGGACAAGGACAATTTCCTCTACACCGTCTCTGCACCTGGTAGCGACAACTTCTATTACTACACCATGTTCACCTCGCGCAAGGAAACCTTCGGCTACCCCACCTCAGAAGCGTGGTTCAAATATATGCAGGAGTGGAAAGAAGAATTGGAAAATCCGATAAAACTCACCTTGATACGTTGAGTGAAACACCACCTTCACACGTATAGTAAAAAAACGATAAATCCCTATCTACCATGAATTTGTCAAATGCTTTATTGGGACTCTGCTTGTTGGCAACCCTGCCATTAGCCGCCCAACAAACAGAGAACTACGTATCGAAGGTATGGGTGGCCGACCAGAGCAACGGCACTTACAAGAACCCTGTCCTCTATGCCGACTACTCTGACCCTGACGCCTGCCGCGTGGGTGATGACTTCTATATGACTTCGTCGAGCTTTAACTGCCTGCCGGGCCTCCAGATACTCCACTCCAAGGATCTGGTGAACTGGAGCATCATCGGCGCGGCCATCCCCTATAAACTAACGCCCGAGAGTTTTCCTGAACGGCCCGAACATGGCAACCGCGTATGGGCCCCCTCCATCCGCCACCACAACGGCGAATTCTACATCTTCTGGGGCGACCCCGACCAGGGCGCCTTCATGGTGAAAGCCAAAGACCCCAAGGGGCCGTGGACAGAGCCTGTACTCGTAAAAGCCGGCAAAGGCATCATCGACACCTGCCCCTTGTGGGATGACGACGGCAAAGTCTATCTGGTACATGCCTATGCAGGCAGCCGTGCCGAGCTGAAGAGCGTCATCGCCATCTGCGAACTGAACGCCGAAGCCACGCAAGCCATCACCCCCTCGCGCATCGTCTTCGACGGCCACGAAGCGCACGAAACGTGCGAAGGCCCCAAATTTTACAAAAAGGGCGACTATTACTACATCTTCCACCCAGCCGGCGGCGTACCTACGGGTTGGCAGGTCGTACTCCGTTCAAAGAACATTTACGGACCTTATGAATGGAAGACGGTGCTGGCACAAGGCGATACGCCCGTCAACGGCCCCCATCAAGGCGCATGGGTGGACACGCCGACGGGTGAAGACTGGTTCCTCCACTTTCAAGACGTAGGTGCCTATGGGCGCCTCGTCCATCTGCAACCCATGAAGTGGGTGGACGGATGGCCCGTCATCGGAGAAGACAAGGACGGCGACGGATGCGGCCAACCTGTATTGACACACAAGAAGCCCAACGTAGGCAAGACCTACCCCGTCTGCACCCCGCAGGAGAGTGACGAGTTCGACGGCTACACCCTCTCGCCCCAATGGCAATGGCACGCCAACATCAACGAGAAGTGGGCCTACTACGCAGGCGACCAAAGCCTCGTCCGCCTCTATTCCTACCCTGTCGTAAAGGATTACAAAAACCTGTGGGACGTAGCCAACCTGCTCCTTCAGAAGACACCTGCCCCCAACTTCACCGCCACGATGAAGCTCACGTTCAAGCCCATCAGCAAGTATAAAGGCGAACGCACAGGCCTCGTCGTAATGGGTCTCGACTACGCTGGCCTCATCCTTGAGAATACGGACAAAGGACTGATACTCTCGCAAGTGGAGTGCCCCAAAGCAGAAAAAGGCACGCCCGAACAGGTCAACGCCTCCGTCCCCCTGACCGACCCGACCATCTATCTGCGCGTCAAGTTCAGTTGCGACGGCCAAAAGATAGCCGAGAGTGAAGGTGGTCACGACCTCGTGGTGATGTGCGACTTCAGCTATAGCCTCAACGGGAAGAGCTTCAAGAAGCTGGGCAACCCCTTCCAAGCCAAGGAAGGCAAATGGATAGGCGCCAAGATAGGAACCTTCTGCACCCGCCCCGCCATCAAAACCAACGACGGCGGATGGGCGGACATCGACTGGTTCCGTATCACCAAGTAAGGCATAAACCGTCCAAGCCACCCCATAAGAGAAACAGCCTTTTCCTGCAAAACGATGCTTTTCGGGCAGGAAAAGGCTGTTTTCTTCCTCGTAAAACAGTGCTTTTTCCACATGCTCCCGACCGCCCTATCGAAATAAATGCTACTTTTGCGCAGAAAAAGAAGAAACAGAAGGAGGAGACAAGATGAAAAAACTGGTTATATTCGACCTCGACGGCACCCTGCTGAACACCATCGCCGACCTGGCACAAAGCACCAACCACGCCCTTGCGGCTTTGGGATATCCCACTCACGAGGAAGCCGCCTACAAGTTCATGGTGGGCAACGGCATCAACAAGCTTTTCGAACGCGCCCTGCCCGAAGGAGAGAAAACGGAAGAAAACATCCTGAAAGTCCGTAGCCATTTCGTTCCCTACTACGACCAGCACAATGCCGACAAGAGCCGCCCTTACCCAGGCATCCCCGAGCTGTTGTCCCATCTCCAATCTCACCAAGTCCAGTTGGCCGTAGCCTCCAACAAATATCAGTCGGCTACCGAAAAGCTCGCTGCCCACTACTTCCCCACCATCCGCTTCGCCGCCGTTTATGGCCAGCGTGAAGGAATAGCCACCAAGCCCGACCCTACCATAGTTTTCGACATCCTGAAGCAGACTTCAATCGCTCCCGACGACACCCTTTACGTAGGCGACTCGGGTGTTGACATGCAGACGGCCCTCAATGCCCATATCACCGCCTGCGGCGTCACATGGGGCTTCCGCCCACTCACCGAATTGGAAGTCTTCTGTCCGAAACATATTGTCAACAGAGCAGAAGATATAGCAAATATTGTCTTGGCCTAAACCAAGACTAAACCCGCCTCCTACTTCCAGAAACATGTTGCCCAACATGTTTTCTGGAGGAATATTCTTAAAGTCCACATACATAACAAAAATTCCCACCCTAAAAACAAATATTCCACATACCCTCGTTTACAATCTTATACATTTGCAGCAATGTATTAACAGTGTGTTCGACCACACTAAATAGAAACTTACTATTTTATTTAATAACATGCTAAGAATGTCTAACAAGATGAAAACCATGCGCACCGCGCTACTAACCCTATTAGTAGCCTTGATATCGCTCAGCGTATCGGCGCAAAATGTAACCGTAAAGGGTACCGTGAAAGACAAAACAGGAGAAACCGTCATCGGTGCTTCCGTAGTTGAAAAAGGGAATACCAGTAATGGTACCATCACAGACATTGACGGTAACTACACCATCAGTGTACCAGCCAACGCTACCATCGTATTCTCCTACGTAGGTATGACAACACAGGAAGCATCTGTCAAAGGAAAGACACAGATCGACATCGTCATGGAAGATGACGCCCAAGCTCTAGAAGAAGTTGTAGTCATCGGTTATGGTGCCGTCAAACGTAAAGACTTGACTGGATCTGTAGCAACCGTAAGCTCTGATGTATTGGCTGCAGTACCTGTGGCATCAGCAACAGAAGCCCTGACTGGTAAAATGGCTGGTGTACAAATCACCACGACTGAAGGTTCTCCTGACGCAGAAATGAAAATCCGCGTACGTGGCGGCGGCTCAATTACAGGAGACAATACCCCTCTGTTTATTGTAGATGGTTTCCCTGTTGAATCCATTTCCGATATACCAGCTTCAGACATCGAGGACATCACCGTTCTGAAAGATGCTTCTTCTACAGCCATCTATGGTTCTCGTGGTGCAAATGGTGTAATTCTTGTTACGACCAAATCTGGTAAAGAAGGAAAAATCAACGTCAGCTACAACGCCTATTACAGCTGGAAAAAAATAGCCAAAACACTGGATGTACTCGATCCTTACGATTATGCAAAATGGCAATACGAACAAGCGTTGCTGAGAGGAAACAGCTATGTAGAAGACTATGAAAGCTACTTTGGCTCTTACGAAGACTTGGACATGTATAAGAATATACCTTATAATGATTGGCAAGATTTAACTTTCGGACGAACAGGTAACACCTTCAACCACAATTTAAGCATAACCGGCGGTAGTGAAAAAATAAAATACGCATTCAGCTACAGCCACATGAACGACAAAGCCATCATGGAAGGTTCTGACTACAAACGTGACAACTTTAGCTTGAAATTGAACACCAAACCTGTTAAGAACGTAACTCTTGACTTCTCTATCCGTTACTCAGAAACCAATATTGGAGGTGGTGGAGCTAATGATGTCAGCAGTACTTATGACTCAGATAAACGACTGAAGTACTCTGTCATCTACACTCCGATACCTTTGGAAAACATGGATTCCTCAGCAGGTAGTTCAGACGATGATTTAGGTAATCTCTATCACCCGTTGACTGCTATCTCGGACAATGATCGCGACCAAGAGCGCAAGACACTGAATATGTCAGGCAGCTTCGGATGGGAAATCTTCAAAAATTTCAAGTTCAAAACCGAACTTGGATATGATGATTACCGCAATGACGATCTCCGTTTTTATGGACTTACCACCTATTATGTAAAGAATGTACCTTCTGCAGAGAACCAAAACCTACCGGCTATTCAAATTGCCAATACCAATCGTCATAAGTTCCGCAACACCAATACTATCAGCTACGACTTCTCTGACTTATTCAAAGGAGACAGCCACCATTTGAATGCAATGATCGGCCATGAGTGGATCATCACCAAATCCAGCAAACTTACCAATATTGTACATGGTTTCCCCGAAACATTTACAGCTGCTGATGCATGGAAACTGACTTCTATGGGAACCCCCTTCTCTATCGACAATTTCTATGATCCAGATGACAAACTCTTGTCCTACTTCGGACGTATAAACTACGACTACCAGAGCAAATATCTATTGAGCGCAACTTTCCGTGCCGATGGTTCTTCCAAATTTGCAGCTGGCAACCAGTGGGGATACTTCCCTTCAGCAGCTGTCGCATGGCGTGTATCCTCTGAAAACTTCATGGAAGGTACTAAAGAATGGTTGGACGACTTAAAACTCCGATTTAGCTATGGTACTGCAGGAAACAATAACATTCCTTCAGGACAGATGGTACAAACTTATAGTAACTCTGCTACTTCTTGGATCAATGGTTTCTCCAACTATTGGGCACCTTCCAAGACAATGGCTAACCCCGATTTAAAATGGGAAACAACCATTACCCGTAACTTAGGTTTGGATTTCACTGTACTTGGTGGTAAGTTGAATGGTACCATCGAAGCCTATTTGAATACCACAACTGATTTGCTTATCCAATTCCCTGTAGGTGGAACCGGATATGATACACAATACAGAAATATGGGTAAGACTGAAAACAAAGGTATCGAAGCAAGCATCAATTGGACTATTGTTAACAAAAAAGATTGGGGAGTAAGCTTCAATGCTAATATCGGCTTCAATAAAAATACCATTAAAGATCTGGGTATGATGAACGATTTCGGAGCAGAAACCTACTGGGCTTCTTCTGAAATCGGAAATGACTTCTGGATTGCTAAAGGTGGTTCTGTAGGCCAAATGTATGGTTACCGTTCAGACGGACGCTACGAAGCAAGTGACTTTGTAGGTTATGACGCAGCTACAGATTCCTGGATTCTGAAAGAAGGTGTAGTAGACGCATCCGCTGTTGTTGGTAAAATCCGTCCAGGCTCCATGAAGCTGAAAAATATAGATGGAAGCGAAGATAACAAAGTTACAACCGACGATCGCGAAATTATTGGTGATGCCAACCCGTTGCATACAGGTGGTTTTGGTATTAGCGCATACGCCTATGGTTTTGATCTGAGCGCCAATTTCAACTGGAGCTTCGGCAACGATGTCTACAATGCCAACAAAATCGAGTTTACCCAAACAGGTAAATATCAATATCGTAACATGACCTCTGAAATGGCAGATGGAAAACGTTGGACTAACCTGAGAGCTGACGGTACACTCAGTACCGATTTGGAAGAATTGGCAGCCATGAATGCCAACACAACCATGTGGTCTCCATTAACCGATCGTATGATATTCAGCGACTGGGCTGTAGAAGACGGTTCATTCCTCCGTTTGAACACATTAACTTTGGGATACACGCTCCCGAAATCATTACTGAGCAAAGTAAAAATACAAAATCTGCGCTTCTACGTAACAGGATACAATCTCTTCTGCCTGACAAGCTACACGGGTTATGACCCAGAAGTATCAACCATACGTAAGACTAATCTGACTCCTGGCGTTGATTACTCTGCATACCCAAAGAGTCGTCAATTTGTAGTAGGTGTAAACCTGAATTTCTAAACCGTATAAAAGCATAAGATAATGAAAAAAATAGTATATATTTCCCTTTTATCATTGTCCTTGACAGGACTGATGTCATCTTGTGACCTGGATGCGCCAAGCCAGTCGGCATTGGATTCCTCCGTCATTTTTTCCACTCCCTCATTGGCAGAAGCTGCAGTAATGGGCATTCACCAGTCTTTTGGTGAAACCAACTCTTACCGCGGACGTTTTCTTCCTTATTATGGCATAAACTCGGACGTGGAATGGATCAACAACATGGAACCAACCAAAATGCCGGATGCTGGAAAATATGATCTGTGTACATATGCGGCTACTGCAACAAATACACAGATGAATACGACCAACAATGCATATGCCAAATTCTATGAAGGAATTGAACGTGCTAATCAAGCCATCGTCGGTCTTCGCAACTATGGAAATGTAGAGACCAACGCTACTATGGCTCAACTACTGGGAGAAGCATTAACTCTTCGTGCCGTACTATACCTGGATCTTGTCAAAGGATGGGGAGACGTACCTGCACGTTTCGAACCAATAACCACAGAAACCATGTATCAGGGCAGAGCAGACAGAGACGTCATCTACAAACAACTGTTAGCCGACCTTGAAGAAGCAAGCAACTTAGTAACATGGCCTAACGGAAGCAGTGTAACACAATCCGTAGAACGTGTCAACAAGGCTTTCGTAAAGGGATTACGTGCACGCATAGCTCTTTATGCGGGTGGCTATAGCCAGCGTACCGATGGTATCCGCCTGAGTAATGACCCAGAACTTTCACGTACTTCCATGTACACCATTGCCCGTGACGAATGCTTGGACGTCATCAATCATTGCCCTTCCTTAGCAAATCTTGCATTTAAAGACAACTTCCTGAGACTCTGCCAAGATGTCGTTTCAGCCGGAGCAGAATCTTTGTGGGAAATACCGTTTTCTGATGGACGTGGACGTGTTTTATACACATTTGGAGTAAAACATAATGCCAAAGACCAATATACACAGCAAGCTCAAGGTGGTGTCAATGGTCCTCTGCCCTATTTGTTCTATGACTACGACGTTGAAGATATACGCCGCGACATAACTTGTGTTCCATACGACTGGTCCAAAGAATTAGTAAACGGACGTTCTAAACAAGAGCTTCGCAGCGTAAAAAGCTGGTGCTTTGGCAAACTCCGTTACGAATGGATGAACCGTATTGTCACTTCAACAAACGATGATGGTGTCAACTGGCAATATATGCGCCTAGCAGACGTCTATTTGATGGCAGCTGAAGCGATTAATGAGCTTGAAGGTCCAGCTAATGCAGCACAATGCCTAAAACCAATCCTAGATCGTGCTCTACCTGCAGCCAAAGTCTCAGCTTATATGGCTAACGCTACCGCAAGCAAAGATGCATTCTTCAATGCGATCGTAGATCAACGCGCGTTTGAATTTGCGGGTGAATCGCTCAGAAAAGCAGACTTAATCCGCTGGAATCTGCTGAAAGTCAAACTAGACGAAGCCAAAGACAAAATGATGAAACTAGCACGCCGAGAAGCTCCTTACAACGACCTTCCTGAAAAACTATACTACCAAACGGCAGAAGATGGTGAAACGTTGATGATTTATGGTCTAAACCATGGTGATACAGACGAGGCAGGCGAAGCACTGGGCTACGAAAGCAACACGACTTGGCTTTCTACAGAAAAACTGGAAGATGCACTCATCAATGCACTCTATACTCAAAACCCTGACGAAAACCAAGTTTGGCCCATTTGGCAAACATTCATTGACAGCAGCAATGGTATGTTGAGCAATGACTAATCGTATAACCTTCTATAACAGGAACCATTATGAACAGATTAAAAAAATATACTTTTGTGTTAGGGCTAGCTTTGGCAGCCCTGACTACAGCTTGTGAAGATCAAAGCGAAGAAATCACAAGCATTGATTATAGTCGCCTTTTTGCTCCCATCAACGTAGAAGCACGTGTTACGAACAGGACCAACGTACAATTGACCTGGACACCTACAAAAGGAGCTACAGCTTATAACATCGAATTGTTTGCAAATGACAGTCTTACTTTTACAGGTTCACCATCTAATACCTATAATGGTATTACTGCTGACCAAATGCCTTACCAAATCATAGGGTTAGAAGGAGAGACTCAATATTCAGCCCGAATTCAAGCTATATGCGAAGACGAAAGCAAAGCATCCAAATGGAGTGGCGTTTTCTTCGAAACTGATACAGAACAAATTCTGTCACCCGTCACAGAAGAGGATTTAACATTCAACTCTGTCACATTACATTGGACTCCAGGACAGACTGCTACAGAAATTGTGCTGACGCCTGCTGATGTACCAGCACATGCTGTTACTGCTGAAGAAATATCGGCAGGTGCAGCAACGATCACAGGTTTAAAAGCTGAAACGCAATACACAGCCAAACTGATGAACGGAGATAAGACACGTGGTAGCCAGACATTTACAACACTAATCGATCTGGGAGGTGCCATCGAAGTTAAACCCGAAGATGACTTAGTAGCCATGATCGCTGCTGCCAATGCAGGAGATGCTTTTGCTCTCCATCCGGGTACTTACACTATTCCAAGCGAAGAAGGAGGTGTAGGTAAACTCAATATCAGCACAAGTATAGAAATCAAAGCCGTACGTCCCAGCGATCGTCCTATCATCAATGGATGCATCACACTGAACGACGGCGCATCACTGAGCATTAAGCAAGTTGTACTCGATGGAAGTAATACAGACGGAAGCCAAGCGTTCGATTTCAAGACCGCAGCAAATTATGACAAGTTAATCGTTGATGATTGTGAAATCAAAAACTACGGTAAAGGCTTCTATTATGTCAACGTAGCAGCCCAAATTGCAGAAATAACAATCAATAATTGTTTGATTTCAAATATTGAATGCGATGGCGGGGATATGTTTGACTGCCGAAAAGGTTACATTGCAGCTCTCAACATCTCCAACACAACGGTATGGAACAGCTGTAAAGCGCGTGATTTTGTCCGCTACGATGACGCGTCAAGCAGCTTTGCTGGTGCAGCCCCTGTGATTACAATTGACCATTGTACAATTGACGGAGTTAGTAACGATGCCAGCAGACGTTTCTTCTATGTACGTTTCAAGAACAACAGCATCACATTTACTAACAATATCCTTTCCAATATGAATGCATGCGGAAGAGGATTCTCAGACAGTGGAAATACAGCTATTCCAACATTTGGCAACAACAACTATTTCAACACAACCAACTTTATCTCTAACGATGGCGGAACTGCTAAATTCTTTGATGAAAAAGGCACAGCCCTTGATCCTGGATATAAAGACGCCGCTAATGGAGATTTCACATTATCTAACGAAGACCTTATCTATTATCAAGTTGGTGACCCACGCTGGTATTGATAATCTGATATCTACATAAAACAAAGTCCTGATAACTTCAATTAGTTATCAGGACTTTTGTTTTAATAGTAGGGGTATATCAAACCACATGAATTCGAAACAAAACCAAAAAAATAGCAAGTTACCCGTCATGGGCATACCTGCATAGCCTGTAAAGCCCAACTATCGTCGTACTTTTCCTCAAGTCCATAGTTACGCCGCTAAAGTGGGTGTTTAGCGCGCTAAAGTAGATAGTTACGGAACTCATCTGAACTATAACAGAGACCGCCAAGTGTATGATAATTTTAAGCTCAACGCTCACGTTTATCCCTTGGACGCCCTGTCGAGCCAAACAATCTCTCAAGCCGTTTTAGGCTATTTTCACTGTCTATTCTGCAAGAATCGGATGCAAGATTTTTCAATAAAAACAACGTAGCGTGAATACAGCCGAGATATGATAATCTCACCTTTCCTTGTATATCTGTGGAACATTTACAAGTCCCAATACAGTTATTATATTTTACATTTTAACTTTTTATAAAATTTTTCTCTCTCGACAAGGGGTCCATAGTGGCGGTCGTGAGCGTTGAGCTTAAAAAATCTCACCAAAGGACCCTGTATTATCATTGACATACAGCATATTATCAGAAATAAGATAGAAAATTACATTATTCACAGAATGACAAAATTCTTAAATCGAAGCATTTACCATCTTGATGCGCTCTTGAATCTAATAGTAAATTCTTCTTACATCGTAATAAAAACAAAAACCGAACCATTGAGCACATGCTCCCTGCAAAAGTGCGGTTCAAGAAATCAATTCTGTTTTTTTCTTCTTGCTTCCTTATATTCTGTCGGCGTCATCCCCATCTTCTGCTTGAAACACTTGCTGAAGTAACGGGGATCATTGATGCCAACCATGTACGCAATCTGAGTCATGGAAAACTCACCTGTTTCTATGAGCTGAACAGCACGATTAATACGCACTTCCTTGATAAATTCTACAGGAGCCAGACCTGTAAGCGTTTTCAGTTTCTTGAAGAAAACCGAACGGCTCACTGCCATGTGCTGTACCAAGTCGTCGACGATCAAGTCACCGTTATCCATGTTCTTCTCCATCAGCTCCATCAGCTTATCCATAAACTTACGATCATTGGGCGACATGTCAGGAACCTTCTCCTCTTCGTGCACTTCTTCCACCGACATCATGCTTCCGGCATTCATCAACTGTCCACGATACAGCTCCTGAAGTTTCTGCCTGCGAAGCAGGATATTCTTCACACGAGCTTTCAGATAAGTGGCACTGAAAGGTTTCGTAATATAATCATCGGCACCATACTCCAAGCCCTCCAATTTACTTTCTATAGCCGTCTTGGCTGTAAGCAGGATCATTGGAATATGGCTGGTAGTCATTTCACTACGCAATTCCTTCATCATCTCAAGACCGTCTTTCTCGGGCATCATGACATCGCTAATGATAATATCCGGCACCAGATTCAAAGCCTTGTCAAAGCCCTCTACCCCATTCGCAGCTTCCACAACCCGATAATCGGATGCAAAAATGCTGCGAAGGAACAAACGCAATTCCGCATTGTCTTCAACCAGCAGCATCAGACTCTTTACCGACGACAGATCTCCCTCTTCAGGATGTAGCTCTTCATGCGAAGCTTGGGATTCTGACATTGTAACCGATGGAGAATCTACTCCAGATACGTTCAGATCACTCTGCAAAATCTCTACTGTTTCGTCATAATGCTCCCTTCCTTTCAGAAAATCAACTCGGAAGCAACTGCCTTCGCCCAGCTTACTATCTACAGAAATGCTTGCTTTGTGCATCTCCACCAGCTCGCGTACCAAGGACAAGCCGATACCCGAACTGGATTGGTTAAACAGATTGGTATCCACCAGATTTTCAAAACGGACAAACAAAGATTTCTTTTTGTTTTCTGCAATTCCTATACCCTGATCCTGAACGCCAACAGACACTGTCTGTTCATTCTCACGCACAAACACCGTAATCATCTTACCCTCAGGCGTATATTTAAAGGCATTTGAAAGAAGATTATAAACAATCTTCTCGTATTTATCGATGTCAACCCACAAATAAATATTGTTCCTTTCTGTTTCGAACAAGAAATCAATGTGATGTTCCTCGGCCAATGCCTCGAAATTCTCCATTATCTTATGCGTAAAGGCCACCACCTCAACGCACTGTACCCGTAATTTCATCTTCTTATTCTGAATTTTACGGAAGTCCAATATCTGATTGATTAACCGTAGCATACGGTTGGAGTTCCGCTCGACTACCATCAATTGTTCTCTGGCATCAGCAGGCAAAGCGGTATTTTCCAATACATATTCCAGCGGACCAGATATCAACGTCAACGGAGTGCGCAACTCGTGCGAAATATCAGTGAAGAAACGCAGCTTCATATTCGTCAATTGCTGTTCCATCACCACCTTATGTTTCAGACGATAAATTGTAAACAAAATATAGACCGCCGTCACTATAATCAACAGGAAAAAGAATACATACAAAAAATAGGCGAAAGGAGTTTCCCAAAAAGAAGGAAGTACCTCAATGTCAAGCGAACGCATGTTGTCCGTCCAAACACCGTCAGCATTTGTGGAACGTACCTTGAATACATAATGCCCTTTAGGTAGGTTGGTATAAGTGGCCATTCGCTGTTTCCCCACATAGTTCCAGTTTTTTTCAAAACCATCCAACATATAAGCATACTGAATATCAGAAGGCTGAGTATAGTCAAGAGCCGCATACTGGATGGAAAAGATGTTCTCCCGATGCGAAAACTGCAGTTCATCCATATCATCCACAGTCCGTTCCAAGATGGGGTTCGAACCTGGTTTGACAATCTCATTAGCCAATAGGAGCTGTGAGAAGACTATCGGGGGAACATATACACTTTTTTGGATAGAGTCTGGATTAAAATAAAGAATACCATGATTAGTTCCGAACAACATATTCCCGCTGACGGAATAGGTGGAAGCCGCTTCACTGAAACGAAGACTGAACCGGTTGTGTTTCTTTTGGAAATTCTCAAAACGTTCAAGTTCAGGAATAAAGCGACTCAAGCCATTCTCTGTGCTAATCCACAACTGACCTTTCGTATCCTCTTGAATAGAAAGAAGAATGTCAGAAGGCAAACCATCTCGTACCGTATAAACCTTGAATTTCACCTCTCCACTCTTCTCGTTCATCTCAACCAGTTTATTCAGTCCTCCTCCGAAAGTTGCAACATACAGCTCACCATTACGAGTTGGCTTTATCCAATGAATATCATTATTGCTCAACGCATGGACATTCTCGGGAGCACGTAAATAATGATGGAACTTAGCATCCTCTGGTTTGCCGAAGTCCTCATGCACCATCAAAAGTCCTGTCGTCGTCCCAATCCAAATATGTCCCTTTTCATCGCCCACAATGTAACGAACTTTGCTACAATATTTGATAGGAAAACCTTTCAGAGCATTGCGATGACTAATGAAAATTTCTTTTCCTTCTTCATTCTTCACCAGATAACTGATGCCATTAGCAAAAGTAGCTACCCATATCCGGCCTAGCTTATCCTCATACACACAATACACGTTGTCATCGGAAAGGCTGTACACGTCATCAGAACTATAACGGTAACGAGTCAACTTATAGCGTAATTTCCCTGGCAGAGGTTCAGCCTTTACCAGTCCTGCCCCCTTCGTAGCCAACCACAAATTGTTCCGACTGTCCTGCATGATAAAATACACATTACCAAACAGAGGCTTGCCGCTACGTGAAACGGTTCCCGCCTCTGTCAGATAACCAATTTCCGTACTATCTTTTCCATAGACACGAAGCATGCCGTCTTTCAGACCGACCCACACATGGCCCTCTTTGTCCTCACAAAGCGCTCGAACTTCGTTACTCAACGATTCATAGGAATAGTTGACGGGCAACTTCAATCGGAAATGTTCCGTACGGAAAGTGACCTTTTCCAATCCTTTGGAGTGGGTACAAAGCCACAGATTGCCCTGACGGTCGGAATAAGCAGAATGTATCTTATTGGAAAAACGCCATTTTTCGCCCGTCATGCTATTATAGAATGGGCGCAAGCAATTACTCTTTCTATCAAAATAAGAAAAGCCTCCTCCATAAGGATGTACCCACAATGTACCCAAAATATCTTCATGGATGTGAAAGGCCGGACGCGAACGATCTGTATAAGTAGGTTCAGCATACATTTTCTCACATTTCACTTGCCTAGTGTCAGGATTAAAATGAGCTACCTCACCCACCACAAATTGCTCAAACCAAATTTCCTCCGAAGCATCCTTATACACATCCACAATTGGAGCACGAGGCAACAAAGAAGCAGGGTAATGCTCCAACTTCTCCGAATGAATATCATAAATAAAAAAACCGTCTGTAGCAGTAGCAATCAAGACTTCAGACCGACTTTGCAAATATTTGATACCACAAACGGCTGAAGAGGCAGGCAACTGTAAAGGAACAAAATTCTGATCTTTCTTCAGATAGCACCAAACATATCCGTTATTCGAACCGAAGAACAAGGTTTCTCCACAATCTTCCATCACATAAAACTCCTGCTTATGCTCCGATGCTTCCTTATCAGAAAAAGCTTTTTCGAAGAATACGGTAGGAAGTGACTTGTCCGGAGAGAAATATGCCAAACCATTGTTACTCAGCACCCATTCCTTTCCTCCTGATTCATAAACATCAAAGACAGTCGAAACTGGCAACACCTCAGAGTCACCTGCATACCACACGTAGTCCATGTTATAATCAATCGAATCGGTCGTTACACGGATAGCCCCTTCGCCTTTGGTCAACAGCCAGACAACACCGCTTGGAAGTACCTTAATGGAAGTGATAACCGCCATGCTGCCAGGCTTTCCTTTAGCGGGGATACGTTCGAATGTCTCTGTACGCGGATCGAAACGAAATGCACGCTCATCGTAAGCCTGCAACCAGATGAAACCATATTTATCCAGGTGCATTTCGTCCACCCGATTGCTCGTCAGCTCTATTTGATTGTCCTGCCGCGCCTTGAAGGTTCTGAACGTGTAACCATCAAACTTATTGATACCATTCCATGTAGAAAACCACATATTCCCTTTATCATCCTGCAAAATATCCATCACTGTATTTTCTGACAATCCGTCTTCCGATGAATAATGGGTAAAAGAACCTTCGGGCTGTGCCTTCAAATGGGAAACACCTAGCAGTATAATAACAACAAAATATCGAAATATATTCTTCATAGCTATCTTATAATGCTGCAAATATAGGAAAATCGCTGAAAAAACCTTTATATTTGTACGTAATTCTGTTACCATTACAAAATCATGAAACATATTATCTCCTTCTTGTTACTGAAGCTCCTTGCAAACACTTTGAGCGTTGCTGCCCAGACAGACAGCATCTCTTATGAAATTGTCAACAACATGCCGGTCTTTTATCAGCAAATGAAACAAGAACTCACCTATCCCCTGGCATGGGGCAAGTCAACGGAGAAGGACTTCGATCTGTGGAAAGCGCAGGCCCGCGAGAAGCTGGCTGAATGTATGCAAAACATCCAGCCTGCCCCTAAAGCATATGCCATGGAGGTGACTGACCGCGAACAGCACGAAGGCTACGAAACCCGCAAGATACAATTCAATCTCTCCAAATGGAGCCGCGTACCCGCCTATCTGCTTGTCCCTGAAGGGGAAGGACCTTTTCCCGCCATCGTCCTGCTGCACGACCATGGTGCCCACTTCTCCATCGGAAAAGAAAAGATGGTCCGCCCCTTCCACGTCGCACCCGAAGTCCTGGAGGACGCCGACCAATGGGCCAAGCAATGCTACGACGGACAGTATGTGGGTGACTACCTGGCCCGACATGGCTATGTCGTGCTGGCCGTAGATGCACTGTTTTGGGGAGAACGCGGGCGCAAGGAAGGAATAAGCTACGACGGGCAGCAGGCACTGGCGTCCAATTTCCTACAAATGGGCACTTCGTGGGGTGCCTTCATCAACGTGGACGACGTGCGAAGCGCCGAGTTCCTGGCCTCCCTGCCCTTTGTGGACAAAGAGCGTGTGGGCTGTCTGGGCTTCTCGATGGGCGCCTACCGTTCGTGGATGCTGGCTGCCCTGACCGACGTTGTCCGCGCATCGGCCTCTGTCTGTTGGATGAACACCACCGAATATCTCATGACCTTGACCAACAACCAGAATAAAGGCGGTTCGGCCTACGCCATGCTGATACCTGGCCTGCGCTGCTATCTGGACTATCCGCACGTGGCCAGTATAGCCTGTCCCAAGCCGACCCTCTTCTTCAACGGTACACGAGACAAGCTTTTTCCGACAGAGGGGGTGGAAGACGCTTATCGGGACATGAGGGCGGTATGGGAGAGCCAAGGGGCATCCGACCGACTCGTGACGAAGCTATGGGACGAAAAACATTTCTTCAACAGAGAAATGCAGAAGGAAACGTTAGAGTTCTTCAACCGATGGCTGAAGCCATAACTTTCAACATCGCAAACAAAATGACACATTGACATTTTGATTTCCTAATCGCCTGAGAATCGTTTCTTTCGCCCAAAAGGCAAGGACGATGGAAAAGAATGAAGTGCAGAGAGGCTTTTTCGCTTATGCACAGATAGATAGCAAAATATTTACAAATAAAATAGAAGAGCAGAAGTGGAAAATAGATGGCGACGGAAGCTCCAAAGCCATGTTTCCAGACGCAAAGAGGCACTTTACGGTCGTAAAGTGCCTCTTTTAACCCGCAAAACAATGCTTTTTATCCCTGAAAACATACCTTTTTCCAACTGAGAACAGGCTTTTTTATCCCTGAAAACATACTCTCCGATGCCTGAAAGCCTACAATCGGAGGCTCCATCGGATTGTTTTGCCCGTTTTTCCCCTCCCTTTCTTCTTTTCAGAAAAAGGAACGGGCCAGCAAAAAGGCGTATTCCCTATCATTTTGGCAGCCTACAAAAGAAAATACGAACAACTTGCATTGTCAACGTTTAATATCCAGCAAAGCATTCCCGTTCTTCATCGGGTTCCAACCATCCGTACCGGCCAGGACTTCTTCCATAGTATATCCTTCCAAATTGTGTAATTGATGCGAAAAAGAAGCTCGTGCTTTAGGATTGGCACCTGCGCCACGGCTTTGGTACTCGGCATAGAAAGCAGTCTTTTCGTTCTCCACATTTCCCCAGTTGTTCCACCCCGCTGGCATAATATGTCCGCCCAAATCACAACGAACAAATACGGCCTGCGCATACGGACGCCAAGGACGCGACAGATAGACACCGGTCACACCCTCATCGGCCGTCAGACGACAATCGTAGAAGACGTAACCATATTTCTGCCCTTGGTCAGTAGAGGGAGCCGTAACGTAACCTTTGGTCTTGCTATGAATATGGCAACGATTGAACACAGCCGTGGACCACCCGAAGATGAAGTCCACCGTCCCTTCGATATAGCAATCCTCGTAATACTGACGACATCCCTTCCCATAGGTGTAAAGCGTATCCTGCCAACCCAGGAAGCGACAGTGTTTGAAATAGGCGCGGTCGGCACTTACAAAACAGGCCACAGCCTGCCCCACAGGCCCCGAAGTATTCTCGAAAGTAAGATTCTCTGCATAGAAGTCGGGAGCATAGATGTAGCAGGATGCAGAACCCGACGTGCCCGTCTTCTCGCCGAAACAGTTCAGCTTGTCAGCATAGTCGTCATAAGAAAGTACGGATCCATCCTCACCTATCAGCGAGAGATTTATCTTGCTGGCGGGTATCACAATCTTCTCTTTATAGACACCCCGCTTGACAAGAATGGTGGTGCGAACGTTCTTGCGGAAATCAGGCACGGCATTGATAGCCTCCTGAACGGAGAAAAAGTCGCCCGAGCCATCCTTGGCCACCACGAAGTCGTAGTGTCTGACGTAAGGTTTCAACGCGGGCACCACCTTGATTACTTCCTGCACGGCCAGCCAAGCCACGGTTGCAGCTCCACGGACGTTCAGGTGCGTGTTGTCCTCGCGTCCATCGGGCAAGGCAGGAACCGTATTGGGAGCCACCCAGACGAAGAGCTGCTTGGAAGTTTCGGGCCCCATTCGCTCCACCAGGTCGTGGGTGATGCGGTTCAAATCCACGAAAGGCACATCCAGTTCGCGAGCCACGTTGCGCGGCGAGTCCAGATAAGCCCCGTGGGTATCAATCAGTCGGGCACCCGCCTTCTCCTCCGCTTGGGGAGCATTAGGGTCAATGCCCTCACGGATATCGTCCTGAACGACAGCTTGCGCCACGGCATCAGCATTGGTCTTACCAAAGTTCCGACGGACAATAGAGTTGAACAGAACAGGGATAGCCCCTTTGGCACGGGCTTCTTCGACAAAACGTTTCAAGTTGGCATCGAAAGTCGTGCCAGGGTCAGTATGGCGTTTCTCGTCGGATTTCTCGTCGTTGTGGCCAAACTGGATGAACACGTAGTCTCCTTTCTTCAGCTTCTCCAGTACCTTGTCCCAACGGCCTTCGTCAATGAAACTCTTCGAACTGCGTCCGTTTACAGCATGGTTGTCTATCACAATATCCGCTGAAAAGTAACGGGAAAGCATCTGTCCCCATCCTCGTTCAGGGTTTCCACCTACGAGACTCTTATTTGCCATTGTAGAGTCACCGATAGTAAAGATAGTAATTACTCGTTTCTCCGACGTAAAGGCCGAAAGCATCAGAAGCAAACTCAATAAGATAGTCAGTTTAAATTTCATACGTTATGCAATCATTTATAAGTCATTCGTTTCTGGATGAAAGCTTATTGCAGCCGCTCTACATCGGGCTGCCAATCGCTACAAAGGCCAAAGACATACGTCCAATCGGCATAGCGGGCTGCTTCTTTGGATGTCAAAGTCCGTGCCCACTTCACACGTTCTGCCAATTTCGCCCCTTCGCCCTTATTGCCGTATTCAGCATAACGGACGGTCTTCTCGTTCTCGGCATTACGCCAATTGTCCCAACCTGCGGGGCAGATATGTTTCCCCATGTCGCAACCAATGAAGACCGTCGCCGCATAAGGTCGCCAGGGACGCCCTAAGTAAACCTTGTCAACTCCCTCGGCCGCCGTCAGTTTACAATCCTTGAAGACGTAGCCCACCGCTACATCGGCAGGAGTGGATGCAGCCGTAATATAGGAATTACGTTTACTATGGATGATACAACCCTCGAACAAAGCCGTCGAAGGACCAAAGATAAAGTCGGTTGTCCCCTCGATGTAACAGTTCAAGAAGCAGAGGCGTGTGCCTGCCACACCCGTATAAACAGTATCTTGATTGCCTAAAAAGTGACAATTGATAAACACCAAACGGTCTCCTTCCGTATGAAGCGCCACTGCCTGTCCCAAAGGAGCCGCATTGTTCTCGATGGTCAGGTTGCGGAAGGTAAGGTTGTTACCCTCAACCTTCAGTGTATAGGTGCGGAAAGTTCCCATTTTATTGATATTGGCATGGTCGTCATAGGTGATGATAGTACCTTCTGTACTCTCGCCCACAAAATCCACATTTTGCAACCACGACGGAACAATTACCTTCTCCTTATACACGCCGTCCTTGATGAGTACCGTTACCTTGTAGTCCATAAAAGCACGGATGCCCTCCATTGCTTCGATCAAGGTACGGTAGTCGCCCGTACCGTCGCGCGCCACTACAATTGTATCTTTCCATTGTTCTGCGGCCTGCAAAGAAACGCCTCCAAATCCGACGAAGACAGAAGCAAGCCATAAAATCCCCGAAACGATGAAACGGTAAATCAATTTTCTTTTCATAAAAATGGTTGTCAAATTTGTATCTAGCCTTAATTTCTATTACGAAACAAAAATACGCTTTTTACTTAGAAAACATGTGTATTTTTTCACTCCAGTTAGTGCACTATTTGATTTTCGTGCACGAAAACGGAGTTTTTTGTGTACGTAAACGGCAAAAAAAATACAAAATTGTCCTTTTTTCCAAGTTTTAAAGGTTTTCTCTTTTGAATAATGAAGAAAAGAGCTAAATTTGACACCGATTTTTTTAGATATACCATTGTAAAACATAATTTTAATCATATCAAAAAAGAGAAGATTTAAGAATGGAACAAGTTTTTGGTTACATCATTAGCCTTGGTGCATCAGTTATGATGCCTATTATCTTTACCATTATTGGTTTGTGTATTGGGATGAAATTTGGGAAGGCACTGAAATCAGGCCTTTGCGTGGGAGTCGGTTTTGTAGGTTTAGGCGTAGTAACAGCCTTACTGACCACGAACTTTGACAGCCCTTTGAAAGCAATTTCTGACTTATATCACCTGCAACTAAACGTTTTTGACATGGGTTGGCCTGCTGCTGCAGCCGTAGCTTATAATACAGCTGTAGGTGCACTGATTATCCCCATTTGTTTGGGTATCAATTTACTGATGCTCATCACCAAAACCACACGAACAGTAAATATCGACCTATGGAATTATTGGCATTTTGCCTTCATCGGTGCCGTAGCCTATTTCGTAATGGGCGAAAGTTTGGCATGGGGGTATTTTGCAGCCATCATCTGTTACGTTATCACGTTGGTATGTGCAGACCTTACTGCCGATAAGTTCCAAAAATATTATGATTTAAACGGTATTTCTATTCCACAACCTTTCTGCCAGAGTTTCGTACCTTTCGCGATCCTTATCAATAAAGCATTGGACAAAATACCCGGCTTCTCCAAATTGGATATTGACGCTGATGGCATGAAGAAAAAATTTGGTGTGATAGGCGAACCGCTTGTATTAGGTGTCATCGTAGGCATGCTTATCGGATGGGCTGCTCAACTTGATATCAAGAAGGTACTCTTCTTGGGTATTACAATGGGAGCTGTGATGGAACTCATCCCCCGTATCACTTCACTCTTCATTGAAGGTCTGAAACCCATTTCTGAGAAGACTTCCGAATTGGTAAAAACTAAATTCAACGGCAAGAAGGTACACATTGGCATGAGCCCGGCTTTGGTTATCGGCCATCCTGCTACCCTCGTGGCATCTGTCATTCTGATTCCTGTCATCCTTGCTTTAGCCGTATTCCTGCCCGGCAACCAGTTCCTTCCGCTGGCATCCTTGGCTGGTATGTTCTATCTCTTCCCCATGGTGCTTCCTTTTACGAAAGGTAATGTGTTGAAAACGCTGATTGTGGGTTTGATTACGCTCATCATTGGCCTTTATTTCGTGACCGACATGGCACCCGACTTTACCTTGGCCGCCAACAATGTGTATGCCGAGACACACGATCCTACAGCCCGCATTCCTGAAGGTTTCTCGGGCGGTGCACTCGACTTTGCTTCCTCCTTCTTTGGATGGACTATCTACAGAGGCATCAAACTTTCGTATGTAGGCGGCGCACTTCTCACGCTGATAGCTATTGCGCTGATGATCATCAATCGTCGCATTATCATTCGTAGCGAAAAAGAGGCCAAACAGGCTGCTCAATAAAGAAAGTAAAAACATTCCGTTAAAGACAAAGATTTTTATTAAACAGTTAATATCTGAATATGAAAAAGTTAGCAATTGCAATGATGTTAGGTGTTGCCGCTATCTCGGCTAACGCTCAAATGAATTACAAAGTACAAACAGCCTGCCATCCGCTGGACGTGAAACATTATGATACAGAACGTCTGCGCAGCTCTTTCATGATGGAGAAAGTAATGGCTCCCGATGAAATCAACTTGACCTATACCCTCTACGATCGCTTGATCTATGGTGGTGTAATGCCTGTTAATAAAGTTCTAAAATTAGAAACTTTCCGCGAATTAGGTCCTGAAATCACTTATTTCCTTGAACGCCGCGAACTGGGCGTCATCAATGTAGGAGGTGACGGTGTCGTTACGGTTGACGGCAAGGAATATCCCATGAAATATAAGGAAGCCCTCTACGTAGGTTGCGGCAACAAGGAAGCGACTTTCAAGAGCAACGACGCTACGAAGCCTGCCAAGTTCTACATCAACTCAGCTCCCGCTTACAAGCAATATGTAACCCAGCTGATCACAACTGATGTAAAAGCTCAAAAGGCCGAACCCAAGAAATATGCTCTTGCCATCTCCGACCACTATGGTAAGATGGAAGACAGTAACGATCGCGTAGTCAACCAACTCATCGTAAAAGATGTATTGGAAAGAGTGAAGAATGGTGGTACTAACCAGCTTCAGATGGGGTTGACTGAATTGGCTCCTGGTTCTGTATGGAATACAATGCCAGCTCACACACATACTCGCCGTATGGAAGCTTATTTCTATTTCAATGTATCTGAAGGAAATGCCATTTGTCACCTTATGGGTGAGCCTCAAGAAGAGCGCCTCGTATGGTTGCACAATGAACAGGCCATTACATCACCCGAATGGAGCATTCATGCTGCCGCAGGTACAAGCAATTACAGTTTCATCTGGGGTATGGGAGGTGAAAACCTGAAATATAGCGACAAAGATGAAATCAAATATTTAGACATGAAATAATTGACTACAACCAAATGGGCGTAGGCTTGTGTGAAGCCTACGCCCATTTTTGTCATATAATGCAGCATTTTTACCAATTATTGCACAAAGGACTGACACGAAAATCTCTACTTTTGCAATCAAAAAACAATCTACTATCATGAATACAATTCAAAACGCAACGAGTAAAATGACCAACTACAGATGGACTATCTGTGCCATGCTGTTTTTTGCCACCACTGTAAACTACCTAGATCGTCAAGTTCTGTCACTAACTTGGAAAGACTTTATCGCCCCTGAGTTTCACTGGACAGATGCACACTACGGAGATATTACTGCTATTTTCTCACTCGTTTATGCCATAGCCAACCTGTTTGCAGGACGTTTTATAGACTGGATGGGAACCAAAAAAGGATATCTCTGGGCCATTGCTGTATGGTCGTTAGGCGCTTGTCTTCACGCCCTATGCGGATGGGCTACAGAACATGTGGTAGGCATCCATAACGCAGCTGAGATGATTTCGGCTACAGGAGCCATCGCATCCACTATTGCCATTACCAGCGTTTACTTTTTCATAGCCGCACGTATTGTACTGGCCGTAGGCGAAGCAGGCAACTTTCCTGCCGCCATTAAAGTAACCGCGGAATATTTCCCCAAAAAAGACCGAGCATTTGCAACCTCCATTTTCAATGCAGGTTCTACCATCGGTGCTCTGATAGCGCCTATCAGCATCCCGCCCCTTGCCCGCTACTTCCAAAGCGTCGGCATAGGAAACGGTTGGGAAATGGCCTTCATCGTAATCGGTGGCCTGGGCTTCATCTGGATGGGCTTGTGGATGTTTATGTATAAGAAGCCCGAAGGCAATCCACATGTCAATGCAGCCGAACTGGCATACATCAACCTGGACAAGCAGACAGAGCAACCTGCACAAGACGCAACCGCTCCTAAGAAAGAAGAAAGAAAGATGAGCTTGTGGGAATGCTTGAAATATCCGCAGGCATGGGCCGTAGCAGTAGGTAAATTCATGACCGACGGTGTATGGTGGTTCTTCCTCTTCTGGACTCCTGCCTATATCTCGGACGTCTATGGTTTCTCCTCAGACAGCGGCACAGCCCAGTTGCTGATTTTCGTCCTCTATGCCATCACCATGCTGTCCATCTATGGCGGCAAGCTGCCTACCATCATCATCAACAAAACAGGTATGAATCCTTATGCCGCGCGTATGCGTGCCATGCTTATCTTTGCCTTATTCCCACTACTAGCTCTATTTGCCCAACCGCTGGGTGAATATTCTTACTGGTTCCCTATCATCATCATTGGTATCGCAGGTGCAGCTCATCAATCTTGGTCAGCCAATATCTACTCCGTAGGTAGTGATATGTTCCCTAATAGTGCTGTAGCTACTATCATTGGTTTAGGTGGTATGGCAGGTGGTATCGGTTCCTATCTTATCAACAAAGGTTCAGGTATGCTTTTCACCTATGCAGCAGGCACAACCCTTGTTGATGGTCAAGAGGTAGAAATGACCAAAGCTCTGCTGGCACAAGGTGCAGAATATGTACAACCAGCCATGCAATTCATGGGATTCGAAGGTAAGCCGGCAGGTTACTTCATTATTTTCTGTATCTGTGCTGTAGCGTACCTCATTGGTTGGTGTATCATGAAATTATTGGTACCCAAATACAAGCCTATTGTTCTTGACTGATTGTTGTAACACAAAATACAAATAAAAAGCGCGTGCTTCCCTACTGAAGAAGCACGCGCTTTTCTGCAATATAAACAAAGATCCCTAGAGAATCAACGTCATTCGAAGGTATGTCTATAAAGAAAAAAGGGAAGTCTCACGACTTCCACAATTCTTCTAACCTTAAATCTAAATCTCTATGAAAAAAACGTGGGACAAAAATAGCAAATATTCTTATAACTTGTATTATTCAGCCATTAATTTTTGCAAAAACGAAGCAAATCCGCATAAATCGGGTTCTGATTTAACAGTTCAGGAACTCCTAATATAAACATTTGCATGCGAGCTCTAGTTAAAGCTACATTCAATTTTCTATCAATTAAAACACCTCTTTCTTCCGTCAAATTAGGCAAAAACTTCAACTGATAGGCACGATTCACACAAAAGGAATAAATAATAACATCCCGTTCACTTCCCTGAAAACGTTCTACCGTATCAACCAATACTTCGTTCAAAGCAGGAATATTCAGTGCAGCAAGTTCTGACTTAATCAAGGCAATTTGACTCCGATAAGGCGCAATAATTCCTAAGGTTTTAGAAGGAACAAAAGTAGAACTGGCTGTATATTGCATATAGAGAGCCTCACTTAAAGCAGCAGCTAGTTTCGCTTCCGAGATATTGGTTTTAACCGACTTTAAGGATACATCTACCACAGAAGGTAGAAAAGCTACACGCATGGTCAGTATAGAAGCTAAAGGATGGTTCCGCAAACAGGGAGCTAACTCGAGACTGCCTCGCTGGTGGTCAAGTCCGAGTACTTCCAATCTCCCTCCATAAAAAGCACGGTTCGGAAATTGTGCTACTTCGATATTCATACGCCCCTGACGATGCAACATATCGTGGCAACGACCTATCATTTCCCCACCATCACTAGCCTCATCCAACATTATCGAATGACGGTAAAGGCGTTCAAACAAAGAGTCTTTCAAATTGCACAATCCCAACCGACGTAACCCCTCATCATGTACTTCCGAATGTTCAGACGCCTGCTGGACAACGGCTGGCAGCTGCTTGTGATCACCTATCAGCACAAACTTACCGATAGCATTTTCGCCCGACACACTTCGTGCACAAAGCAACCCTAGCAACTGAGGCTCCAATATCTGAGTAGCCTCATCTACCACTGCCACGTCAAAACGTTTCAGACGAAACAAGTCGATTTTGGTCGAAAGTGTAGCCACCGTCCCTACAAACACCCTACACTGCAGAATGCGATTCCTTACCTCACGACGGTTAGTGCAAACTTCAAGCACATTTTCAATCAAATGCGGTCGATAAGTATCCTCACAGGCAAGTTCACTACCAAGGCGTATATAGTCAATCTCTGGTCTAATGGCCGACAGTGCCTTACAGATTTCATCAACTGCCCTATTTGTGTACGACAGAAGCAGGATCTGTTTTCCTTCCGCATAAAATGTTTCTACCATTCCCCTCAGAGCACGCGAG
The DNA here is from genome assembly GCA_019116805.1 of Candidatus Bacteroides merdavium. Classification (GTDB taxonomy): domain Bacteria; phylum Bacteroidota; class Bacteroidia; order Bacteroidales; family Bacteroidaceae; genus Bacteroides; species Bacteroides merdavium. Next base: position 79,350 of record DXAV01000089.1, read on the forward strand.
GTCTTTCCCGTCCCAGGTGGGCCCACCAGTAAGAAATAGTCGTGAGCAGCCTGCGCCTTTAATTTGACACGTTCAAAATCATCCGTTGCCGCACTAATTTGACTATCAAAACTATCATCAAAGGCTGGTTCACGACACCCCAATAACAAATCACGCCGTTCTTGCGTAGCAGATAAGAAGGAAGAAAGTCCTTGATACATACAACGAAAAGAAGTATCCATGTAATCATGTTCTACCGCATAACGACTATTAGCCGGCAGTACACCAATATTCTGTTGAGATGCGCGTAGGCGAATACAAAGAGTCTGTTCAGAAATGTATTCCACATTACCTTTAAACACCATTCTATTCGTCACATTGTCCTGCTCCGAATTTCGTTCATAAAGTACCACAGCATCACCTGCGCGGAAGTTGACCAACGCTTCTTCCTCTCCCCCTCGTCGGGCAAATAGCAAGTAAGGTTTGTGAATGTTAGCAGCATGGTTGTCTCGAATGGTCAAGTCACAAATTATTTCTCCTGCTTCACATTTCTCATCAAGAGTAGAAAGCCACAAGGAAGCAGCTCCCGTACGGCTCACCCCCTCTACATCGCCCGATTTCGAAGTATAGAGTTCCTTTGTAATGAAATTGTAAAGCGTATAGAAATAACTTTTTTCCAGCGGCGATAAGACAGACAACTGTTCTGCCAGATGCTGAATAGGCGGGCATAAATAGTCCCGCCAGAACTTACCATCCAGTTTACGTTCATTCAAGACGTCGGGCCGCAGATCCTCGAATTTAGAGGCTGTATATTCGATGTTGTTTCTCAGTTGGATACCATATTCCGCCTCAACAATACGGTTACGCACGTTCATAACCCTGCGTAACATGGCCCACGACGGACGAGCAGGATAAAGTAACGGATAGCGCGTATAGAGTAAGTAGGCTTTCACCTGTCGGTGGTCCATTCCCATTGTATATTCCAACACAGCCTGGTAGAGCAACATCTGTACACGATTATTCTCTTTTGGTTCTACCTTGCCACGGATAGCATATTCGTCAGCCTTACCCGATTTCATTTCAATAAATGACGTCATGTCACGTTGCATGTAGTCAAGGCGTCCTTGCAGTCCCAACGCTTCGCAGATATACGAAGGCTCGAGCACAGCATCACCCTTGTCGAGCTCATAACCGGGTGTAGGAAATGTTTCATTCACTATCCTACGAATGTTCTCGAAATGCAAGCGACAATTGGCAAAAAACTGCCTTTCCTTCGCTGCATCACGCAGGTCTTCACAAGCGGCCAGCTCCAGCGGATAAGTACGGAAAGCTTTCTTCATGCACGCCTGGTAGTCAGGCTCGTTCTCGGCGTGTATCCATTCATCCAAAAAGAGGTTAGCGATGTTACCCAGCAGCAACGGACACGTATTGTCCGACATCTGAAGGCGTGCCAAAATATAGTTGGCAGGATGATGCCCATATTCTTTGAAGCATTCAGCCAACGAGCTGATGTCAATCAAGTAGTCTGGCTCCAAGATGATGAATGAAGGTGTAAGTACTCCCGCTTCATCCACTACAACATCCAACAAGTTAAGTTGCGCATGACGCCACAGCAATTCACACGTTTCCTTAAACTCTTCGTTCACGCCGGGCACGTTGTAACGCACTTTGAGCCATTCGTCGGCAAGGGTGTCGAGAGGTTGTACATAGAGATAGGTATCGTCGGCATATTGGAAGCATACGCGCATACGCTTCTCGCGGCGTCCCACGGGCATCACCACGTAAGTAGCATCGGTGTCTGGCAGGAGACGATAAAGGACGTCAGGGATATCCTCGTGCGTTAAGAGTTTGACAAAGAAAGCCAGCGTCTTCACGTCGCGCAACAGATTGTCGCGCACAGGCTCCACTTCTCGATTAAGCACGCGGTTGGACGTAAGGCGAAAGGTGTGTAGGCGATTCTGCTCTACAACAGAAAGGCCGACTTTCGCCGCCACGTAACTAATGCGAGCGGAAAGGTCGGTCATCTGCAAACTGCCATCCGACATTTGTGTGCGGCATAGTTGTTCCAGCAGTTCGCGCAATTGTCTGTAAGCCACTTCCAGGGGCACATTGTCTCTGCAAGCATCCAGCAATCGGTCGTAATATTCCTTCACTTCATTTTCCATGAAGGCAAAGATAGCAATTTCCACAGATATCCTATAATGCTATCTGTGTCATTCATACCAGGACATTAATTTACCCTGCATTTCCTACTTTTTCTGATTTCTCGGCTTCTTACTGGCTTCGTCCAAAATTTCATTTCTTTCGTAAGCAGGTACATGATGCTTATCTTTGGGTTTTTTCGGCTTTTTGTTTCCAGCAGCTCCCATAAGGCACTCCTCCTTTTTTTAGTTGGTTAAACAATCGAATTCAAAAAATCAACCAAGCACCTGCAAAGAGTGTACCAACGCCATCTACCTTCCGTTAAATTAGATAAAACTAACCTACCCTTTCGCTTCCATCGGTTTGTCCTTAATCATAAGAATACTCAGTTCATAGAGCAAGTAGAGAGGAATAGCTACTACAGCAAGTGTAAAGGGATCGCCTGTAGGCGTGATAACAGCTGCCAGAATAACAATAAGCACCGCTGCATGACGGCGATACTTGCGCAGTAACCGTTTATGTACAATACCCAGAAGAGACAACAACCACGTCACTAATGGCAATTCGAAAGCTAACCCCATGCAGAGAATCAACATCATGAAGTTATCAATATAGGAGTTCAACGAAATTTGATTCTCAATGAGCGAACTGAGTTGATAGGTGGAAAGAAATCGCAGCGTCAGCGGATAAACCATAAAATAGCCCAACAGAACACCAATGAAGAACATCACCGTCCCTATCAGCATCGCCTTACGCACGCCACGCATTTCGTGAGGATAAAGAGCAGGACTGACAAAACGCCATACTTCATAAAAAAGATACGGCGCAGCTGTCACTACCGACATCCAAAAAGCTGTTGACATGTGTATCAAGAAAGGAGCTGCCAAGTTGATATTAACCAGCTTCACGTGAAACTCCTGCGTAAAGAAATCGTCTTCCAGATGGAATCGTTCGCCAATATAGCGCAACAAATCGTAGAAAATAAAGTCGTTACTGCAAGGAGCCAACACCACCTTGTCAAACAAGTAGGGCATGGCTGCAAAATAGACCACGCCCAGAACAAACCACAGACACAGCACTCTAATGAGTACTTTACGCAGTTCGTCCAAATGTTCCCAGAAAGTCAGTTCCTTGCCATCCGACATGTTTCAAGTCATTTCTTATCTTTAACAGGTTCGTCCAAGTCCTCTTTAGCCTTGTTTATTTCCTCCTTGGCCTCGTTTACACCTTCTTTGAAACTCTTTACGCCTTTACCCAATCCCTTCATAAGCTCAGGGATTTTCTTGCCGCCGAAAAGAAGCAAAACGATAACTGCGATGATAATCCATTCTGAGCCACTAGGCAGAAGCCCTAATAAAAGTAAGTTTGTCATGGTTTTTCTTTTTATAATTTAAGTTTGCTGGCAAAGATAAGAAAAGGTAAAAAAAGAACCAAATCAATTATCTATAGTTTTTCAATCTTGATAATACACTCGCTTGACACGCGTGGACACGCTTGTCAGCACCTCGTAGGGGATGGTTTCGAGCACATCGGAAAGGACGGTCACAGGCAGGTGGTCGCCAAAGATTTCCACCGTATCGCCCTCCTTGCAATCGATATCCGTCACGTCAATCATACACACGTCCATGCAGATGTTTCCTACGTAGGACGCCCGTTGGCCGTTCACCAGGCAATAGGCATGTCCGTTACCCAGCCGTCGGTTCAAGCCGTCGGCGTAGCCTATGGGCAGGGCAGCGATGCGTGAGGGGCGCTCCAGGTGGCCTTTGCGGCTATAACCTACAGTATCCTCTTGCGGCACATCATGTATCTGCAAGATGGTAGTCTTCAGTGTGCTCACGTTGTTCAGTATCGAGTTGTCTATCGGGCTGATACCATAAAGGCCAATGCCCAGACGTACCATGTCGAATTGCGCGCCAGGGAAGCGTTCGATGCCTGCCGAATTGCAGATGTGGCGCAAAATCTTGTGAGGGGAAGCATCCTGAAGCACCTTTGCCGCCGCTTCGAACGTCTCTATTTGCCGTCGTGTGAAGCTGTCGAATACGGATGAATCGCTGCCCACTAAGTGGGAGAAGACCGAACGTACCAGCACGGCATTCTGTCCGCGCAGACGCTTCACCAATTCGGGCATGTCTTCGGGGGCAAAGCCCAAGCGATGCATACCTGTGTCCAACTTGAAGTGGATGGGGAAGTTCGTGATACCTTCTTTCTCCGCTTCGCGTATAAGGGCATCCAGCAGATGGAAACTATAAACCTCTGGCTCCAGCTTGTAATCGAACATGGTCTTGAAAGCTGTCATTTCGGGGTTCATGATGAGGATATTGGCCGTGATACCTGCCTTTCTCAACTCCGACCCTTCGTCGGCCACAGCTACAGCCAGATAGTCCACATGGCGTTCCTGCAATGTCTTGGCTATCTCGTAGGAACCTGCTCCATAGGCCGATGCCTTCACCATACACACCATTTTCGTTTCAGGCTTCAGCTTGCTGCGATAGTAGTTCAGGTTGGCCACCATTGCGCCGAGGTTCACCTCCAGAATGGTTTCGTGCACCTTTCGTTCAAGATTTTCGCTCAAGATATCGAAGCCGAACTTGCGCGCACCCTTTATCAGAATCAGTTCCTTTTCCAACTTCAGCTCGCCACGGGCAATGGCTTTGAGCAATGTCTGCGTGTCGGGATAGAAAGCCTTCTCGATGCTGAAGCAGGAGGCACACGACGAGATGTTCGGCCCTACGCCGATGATACGCTCCACACCGCGGCTGTTCATCAGTTGGGCCACACGCCGATAGAGTGTCGATGCATTCTGTCCCGTTTCCAAGATGTCGGACAAGATGAGCGTGCGTTTCAGTCCTTTGGCTTGCGAACGTCGGTATTGGAAGTCGAGGGCTATGTCGAGCGAGCCCAAATCGCTGTTATAACTATCGTTGATCAGCAGGCATCCGTTCTTGCCTTCTTTTACTTCGAGGCGCATGGCTACAGGCTCCAGCCGTGCCATCCGTTCCTTGATTTTCTGCGGCGGAAGCATCAGGTAAAGGCAAGCCGCCAGGCAATTCAACGAGTTCTCGATGGAAGCGTCGTCGATGAAGGGCAACGTAAACTGGTTGTCCATGTCCAAGTAGCGGTAAGCTATCAGCGTGCAGTCGTCTTTCTTCTCTACTTTTGAGATGAAGAGCGGGCGTTCGGGGTCCTTGCGGCTCCAGGCTATTTCTCGTGCGGAAAGCAGTGACTTGCCCACGCAGTTGCAGATGAATTCGTCGTCGCCGTTGTAGATCAGCACGTCGCAGTTCTTGAAGAACGTCAGCTTCTCCATACACTTCTCCTGCAACGAATAGAAATTCTCCTGATGGGCGCCTCCGATATTGGTCAATATGCCGATGGTCGGCTTGATGATGGCTTCCAGCGCCCGCATCTCACCAGGTTCAGAAATGCCTGCCTCGAAAATGGCCAGTTCGTCATCCGCTCCCATCTGCCAGACGGACAGGGGTACGCCAATCTGCGAATTGTAGCTGCGCGGCGAACGTACGATGCGTCGGTCGTCGCCCAAAAGCTGGTGGAGCCATTCCTTCACCACCGTCTTGCCGTTGCTGCCCGTGATGCCCACCACGGGGATGCTGAACTGCGCCCTATGCAGCTCTGCCAACTTCTGCAAAGCCTTCAAGGGCGAGGGGACAAGCAGATAATTTAATGAAGAATGAAGAATAGAAGCTTTACTTCCGAATGAAGAATTTTCATTGCTTACAGACAATTCTTCATTCTTCATTTTTAATTCTTCATTATTCTTGTATTCTTCCTCGCTCACCACAAAGCAGCGCACGCCCCGTTCGATAAGTTCGGGTATATAGTTCGCCCCCGTGTTGCGCTTGGCAGGGAGGGCAAAAAACAAAGTTTCTTCAGGGAAGTTCAACGAGCGGCTGTCTGTCAGCAGCCAGTCGATGGTAGCCGGAGCCTCGCCAATGCGTCGGGCTCCGATCATTTCTGCTATTTGTTCAATCGGATACGACATGTCATTCTCTCTTTTTCGAAGTCTAAGTACGGGTATTTTTCGTTAAGTCGGTCGATTTTTAACAAAATTTGTTCTAAAAATTTCTTATAGCCATCCGAGTCCGGCCGGAAAGGCTTGTGTGTCAAATCTTTATAAACAGCGTTGCATTCGTCCATCACCCGTCTTGCTTCGTCCGTCAGGCAGGCTTCGCAGAAGCGTTGCCACACGTAATCCACCGCCACGTCCGAGGGATGCACCATATCCGCCGCATAGAAGCGATAGTCGCGCAATTCGTCCACCAACAGCTCGTAAGCGGGGAAGTAGCCCACAACATCGGGCATCGTCTCCACCAGTTGGTTGGCAGCGAGCAGCAGGGTAGCTTTGCTCAGCTGATTGGCATGCAATCCGTCGCGCAGGTGGCGGATGGGGCTCACGGTCAGCAATACTTTTAAATGTGGGTTCTGTTTCCGCAACATGGCGAGCAGATCGAACCACTCGTCCACCACCTCCTCCACCGTCAGCCGTCGGCGTCGGAAGCAACGTTCGGGCTTCTTGTGGCAGTTCCCCACGATGCGACACGTCTGTGCGTCCTCATATACCCACGCCGTGCCCCACGTCGCCACCAGCACGTCCAGCTCTTTCAGCTCTGCGCGCAATCTCTCCAATCGCGTATTGATGCGCTCCAAAGCTTCGGAAACGTTCGGAGCGGAGAAGTCACCATGGTGCATAGGGCTGTGCCACAAACCGCCGTAGTCATACAAGTCGTCCTCTCCATAAACTTTCCCATCCAGCGCTTCACGCAGGGCGGCGGAAATGGACAACGGATTGTAGAGCACTCCATAGGGATTGACGTCGCAGGCAAACTTCGCCTCCACCAGTCTTGTGCCGATGTTGGTGGCAAAGCAAGAACCCATCAGCAGCAAGTGATCACGTTGCGAAAATCGCGGCAGCCCTTCGGGCATTTCAACGACAGTATAAAATCGGTTCATGAGTTATAAGGTTTAAGACCATTACAAAGATAAGGCAAATTCCCCAAGAGCATCATAAAGGAACGGTGCGTTTTTCTTCCTCCTGTCCAACTTTTTACTTATTTCACTAAAAAGCAACACGATACAGAAGGGGAAAAGAGATGCAAAAAATGTATAAAAACGGCCAGACGATAAACTCTGCATCGAACACCAACCCAAGCGATCGGATTGCGGGCAAAAAAGCAATCCAATGTAACACGAGACAGAAAGCATCGCTTTCCTTGGACGAAAGCATCGTTTTCCATGCCACAAACCAATGCTTTAATTTTATCGTTAAACCTGTACTTCATAAAAGCCAAATATCGTTTTTCCACAAAATATTTCCTACATCCGATTTCTTTTTGCTACTTTTGCAATCTTAACAAGAAAATAATGGATACAAATCTGACTACATACAGCTTGTTGAACAACATCGCCACCCCCGACGACCTGCGGAAACTCAAGGTCGAACAATTACCTGAGGTGTGCAAGGAGCTCAGACAGGACATCATCGAAGAAGTGTCGCGCAATCCCGGACACTTTGCCGCCAGCTTGGGTACCGTAGAGCTGACGGTTGCCCTACACTACATTTACAATACGCCCTACGACCGCATTGTCTGGGATGTAGGACATCAAGCATATGGTCATAAAATCCTGACCGGCAGACGGGAAGCTTTCTCCACAAACCGTCGTTTCAAAGGCATCAAGCCTTTTCCCTCACCCGAAGAAAGCGAATACGACACTTTTGCCTGCGGGCACGCATCGAACTCCATTTCAGCAGCCCTTGGCATGTGTGTGGCCGCCCGACAGAAGGGCGAAACAGACCGCAGGGTGGTGGCCGTCATCGGCGACGGCAGCATGAGCGGCGGACTGGCCTTCGAGGGGCTGAACAATGCCTCGTCCACGCCGAACGACCTGCTCATCATCCTGAACGACAACGACATGGCCATCGACCGCAGCGTGGGAGGCATGAAGCAGTACCTCTTCAACCTCACCACGAGCAACCGCTACAACCAGCTGCGCTTCAAGATGTCGCGCATCCTCTTCAAGATGGGCATCCTCAACGAAGAGCGGCGCAAGGCCCTCATCCGCTTTGCCAACAGCCTGAAGTCCATGGCCGCCCAGCAGCAGAACATCTTCGAGGGCATGAACATCCGATACTTCGGGCCCACCGACGGACACGACGTGAAGAATCTGGCCCGCGTGCTCCACGACATCAAGGACCTGAAGGGACCCAAGATACTGCACCTGCACACCACCAAGGGCAAGGGCTTCGAGCCGGCCGAAAAGGACCCCGGCGTGTGGCACGCGCCCGGCAAGTTCAACCCCGACACGGGCGAACGCATCCTGGCCGACACCAGCCACCTGCCGCCCCTCTACCAGGACGTCTTCGGCGAGACGCTCGTGGAGCTGGCACGGCAGAACCCGCGCATCGTGGGCGTGACGCCCGCCATGCCTACCGGCTGCTCCATGAACAAGCTCATGGAAGCCATGCCCGACCGCGCCTTCGACGTAGGCATCGCCGAGGGACACGCGGCCACCTTCTCGGGTGGTATGGCCAAGGAAGGGCTACAACCCTTCTGCAACATCTACTCGAGCTTCATGCAGCGTGCCTACGACAACGTGATACACGACATCGCCCTGCTGCGCCTGCCCGTGGTACTCTGTCTGGACCGTGCCGGCCTGGTGGGCGAAGACGGCCCCACACACCATGGCGTGTTCGACCTGGCCTACTTCCGCCCTATCCCCAATCTGACTATCGCCTCGCCCCTCGACGAGCACGAGCTGCGTCGCCTGATGTACACCGCCCAGCTACCCGACAAGGGGCCGTTCGTCATCCGCTATCCGCGCGGACGGGGTGTGCTGCTCGACTGGCGCTGCCCGTTGGAGGAAATTCCCATAGGCAAGGGAAGAAAACTGAAGGATGGCAAAGATGTGGCCGTCATCACTCTGGGTCCCATCGGTAACGTCGCCGCACGAGCCATCGCACGTGCCGAGAAAGAGCAAGGATTGTCCATCGCCCACTACGACCTGCGTTTTCTGAAGCCTCTGGACGAAGAAATGCTTCACGAAATAGGCCAAAAGTTCGACCGTATCGTCACGGTGGAAGACAGTGTCGTCAGCGGAGGCATGGGTAGCGCCGTGCTGGAGTTTATGGCCGACCACGACTACAAGCCCTCTGTCCGACGCATCGGAGTGCCCGACCAGTTCATCGAACATGGTACCGTCAACGAATTGTATCACCTGTGTGGTATGGACGAAGAAGGCATCTGCCGACAATTATCAATGAACAATGAATAATTAACAATTTATAATCTGATTGTAAAGTGAAAATCATCATTGCTGGTGCCGGCGCGGTAGGCACACACCTGGCCAAGCTCCTCTCACGCGAGAAGCAAGATATCATTCTAATGGATGAGAACGAGGAAAAGCTGAATGCCTTCGGATCAAATTTCGACCTGATGGCTCTCAGCGACTCGCCCACATCTATCTCTGGATTGAAAGAAGCAGGCGTGGAAAACGCAGACTTGTTCATCGCTGTTACCCCAGATGAAAGTCGCAACGTAACAGCCTGTTTACTAGCAGCAAACCTGGGTGCACAAAAGACCGTTGCCCGCATCGACAACTATGAGTACCTGCTACCCAAAAATAAGGATTTCTTCCAAAAACTTGGTGTCAATTCGCTCATCTATCCAGAGATGCTGGCCGCCAAAGAGATCGTAGCCTCTATCCGCATGAGTTGGGTGCGCCAGTGGTGGGAGTTCTGTGGAGGCGCTTTGATACTAATAGGTACCAAAATGCGCGAGAAAGCCGAGATACTGAATATTCCTCTACACCAACTAGGCGGTCCCGACTTGCCATATCACATCGTAGCTATCAAACGTGGTAACGAAACACTTATTCCACGAGGTGACGATGTAATCAAATTGCACGACATCGTTTACTTCACCACTACCCGTAAGTATATTCCCTATGTACGTAAAGTTGCAGGCAAAGAAGATTATCCTGATGTACGTAACGTAATGATTATGGGTGGAAGCCGAATTGCCGTACGTACAGCACAATACATCCCCGACTATATGCAGATGAAAATCATCGACAACGATCTAAGCCGTTGTAACCGTCTGAGTGAGATATTAGACGACCGCATCATGATTATCAACGGAGATGGACGCGATATGGATCTGCTTGTGGAAGAAGGGTTGAAAAACACAGAAGCTTTCGTAGCTTTAACAGGAAATTCGGAAACAAACATCCTGGCCTGCCTAGCTGCCAAACGTATGGGAGTGCGTAAGACCGTAGCAGAAGTAGAAAATATCGATTACATCGGCATGGCCGAAAGCTTGGATATCGGCACCGTCATCAATAAAAAAATGATAGCTGCCAGCCACATTTACCAGATGATGCTCGACGCAGACGTAAGTAACGTGAAATGCCTTACTGTAGCTAATGCCGATGTAGCCGAGTTTACCGTCAAGGCCGGATCCAAAATCACTAAACATCCTGTCAAGGATTTGGGTCTGCCCAAAGGAGTAACTATCGGAGGTCTTATCCGGCAAGGGGAAGGAGTTGTTGTAACGGGTAATACCCTGATACAACCAGGTGACCATGTCGTAGTATTCTGCTTAAGTATGATGATCAAAAAGATAGAGCATTATTTCAGTTGAACAGATAAGTTCAATATTCTCTTTTCTAAGATTTGACAAAAAAGTAAGTTTAGAACAAAAACAGAATCACCTATTAAAGGCATCAAATACGCCCAGGACCTATTTATTTATATTTATGTAAGAAGGTTAAAAACGTTTGCCAACTACGATATAACAACATAATCATAATAAACCCAAGGCCCCATTTGTTAAATTGACATAGGATAAAAAGTGTAAAAACAATCATTTTTAGTCAAATGCGAATTACAAAAAGACAAAATCTTATTGTAATTTTGCAGACCGAAAATGAAGAGGGAGAAACGTCTCCCAATAACAAACACTAAAATCTTGTCAGATTTATGAATTTTACCTTCTTAGTTACCGTCGTGTTGACGGCCATCATTTTCGTGGGCGTAGTCATTGCTATTTCTCACGCGATAGCGCCCCGCTCGTACAATCCACAGAAGATGGAGCCTTATGAATGCGGTATTCCTACCCGAGGTCGCTCATGGATGCAGTTCCGCGTAGGCTACTACCTATTCGCTATTCTTTTTCTTATGTTTGAAGTAGAAACAGTCTTTCTCTTTCCATGGGCTATCACCGTTAAACAACTGGGACCGCAAACATTGACAGGCATTCTCTTCTTTTTCTTTGTATTAGTGCTGGGTCTGGCTTACGCCTGGCGGAAAGGAGCATTGGAATGGAAGTAACGAAGAAACCCGTCATCAAGTCCATCCCCTACGAAGAATTTCAGGACAACGAAACACTCGAGAAAATCATTCAAGAACTGAACGCCGGCGGCGTGAACGTCGTAGTGGGTGCACTCGATCAGCTCATCGACTGGGGCCGCAGCAACTCCCTATGGCCACTGACCTTCGCCACCAGCTGCTGTGGTATCGAGTTCATGGCCGTGTGTGCCGCCCGATACGACATCGCACGCTTCGGTTTCGAAGTGACCCGCAACAGCCCCCGACAGGCCGACGTCATCCTTGTAAGTGGTACCATCACCCACAAGATGGCTCCTGTACTCCGACGTCTGTACGACCAGATGGCCGATCCTAAATACGTAGTGGCCGTGGGCGGATGCGCCGTCAGCGGAGGTCCCTTCCGAAAGTCCTACCACGTGGTGCAGGGAGTGGATCAGATTCTGCCCGTTGACGTTTACGTGCCCGGCTGTCCTCCTCGCCCCGAAGCCTTCCTCTATGGCATGATGCAGCTGCAGCGTAAGGTAAAGATTGAAAAATTCTTCGGAGGAGTGAACAGAAAAATGAAGAACGAGGAAATGAAGAATGAAAAATAATATGGAAGAAAAGACACTATACATCGAGCCCGGGCAGCTGCACGACGAAATGCTGCGCCTGAAGAACGAACAGAAAATGGACTTCCTGGAAAGCCTGACGGGCATGGACTGGGGAGTACCCGACGAAAAAGACGCGGAAGGCACGCTGAGAGGCCTTGGCGTAGTCTATCACCTGGAATCGACCGAGAACGGCCAGCGCATGGTGGTGAAGACCTCGACCCTCGACCGCGAACAGCCCGAACTGCCTTCGGTGACCGACATCTGGCGCGGAGCCGAATTTCCTGAACGCGAAGTGTACGACTTCTTTGGCATCCGCTTTGTGGGACATCCCGACATGCGACGCCTCTTTCTCCGCAACGACTGGGTGGGCTACCCCCTGCGCAAGGACAACGACCCCGAAAAGGAAAATCCCCTGCGCATGACCAACGAAGAGACCGTGGACACCACCCTCGAAATAAAGACCACACAAGACGGTGAAACAACCGAAGAACAGACGGTACTCTTTGGCGACGACGAATATGTGGTGAACATCGGCCCCCAACACCCTGCCACGCACGGTGTACTTCGCTTCCGCGTGTCGCTCGAGGGTGAGAACATACACAAGATTGACGTGAACTGCGGATACATTCACCGCGGCATCGAGAAGATGAACGAAAGCCTGACCTACCCGCAGACACTGGCCCTGACCGACCGTCTGGACTACCTGGGCGCCATGCAGAACCGCCACGCGCTGTGCATGTGCATCGAGAAAGCCATGGGCGTGGAGGTAAGCCGACGCGTGCAATACATCCGCACCATCATGGACGAGCTGCAGCGCATCGACTCGCACATCCTGTTCTTCTCCTGCCTCTGCCAGGACCTGGGTGCCACGACAGCCTTCCTCTACGGTTTCCGCGACCGCGAGAAGGTGCTCGACATTTTCGAGGAGACTTGCGGCGGACGCCTCATCCTGAACTACAACACCATCGGAGGTGTGCAGGCCGACATCCATCCCAACTTCGTGAAGCGTGTCAAGGAATTCATCCCCTACATGCGCCACAACCTGCAGGAGTATCACGACATCTTCACAGGCAACATCATCGCCCAGCAGCGCCTCAAAGGCATCGGCGTGCTGAGCCGCGAGGACGCCATCTCCTTCGGAGCGACAGGAGGTACAGGCCGTGCCAGCGGATGGGCCTGCGACGTGCGCAAGCGTATGCCCTATGCCGCCTACAATGAAGTGCAGTTCAACGAGATAGTCCGCACCGAGGGCGACTGCTTTGCCCGCTACATGGTACGCATGAACGAGATTGAAGAGAGCCTCCACATCATCGAGCAGCTCATCGACAACATCCCCGAAGGCCCCTATCAGGAAAAGATGAAACCCATCATCCGCGTACCCGAAGGCAGCTGGTATGCCGCTGTCGAAGGCAGCCGCGGTGAGTTTGGCGTTTACCTCGAGAGCCGTGGCGACAAGACTCCCTACCGTCTGCATTACCGTGCCACAGGCCTGCCGCTGGTAGGTACCATCAATACTATCTGCCGCGGCGCAAAGATTGCCGATCTCATCGCCATCGGAGGTACGCTAGACTATGTGGTGCCCGACATCGACAGATAATCAATGGAGAACGGAAAATAGAGAATGGAAAATGGCTTGCCTGTCGCCCATTCTCAATTATCAATCATCAATTATCAATTAAATAAATGTTTGACTTTAGTATTGTAACAAGCTGGATACACCAAATGCTGACCTCCCTGATGCCCGAAGGGCTGGCCGTCTTCATCGAGTGTGTCGTCATAGGCGTATGCATCGTGCTGATGTATGCTATCCTCGCCATCATCCTCATCTACATGGAGCGCAAGGTGTGTGCTTTCTTCCAATGCCGCCTCGGCCCGAACCGTGTGGGCAAGTACGGCTCCCTGCAGGTGTTCTGCGACGTGTTCAAGATGCTCACCAAGGAAATCTTCACTCCCAAGGGAGCCGACCGTTTCCTTTACAACCTGGCTCCCTACATGGTGATTCTGGCCTCATTCCTCACCTTTGCCTGTTTGCCCATGAACAAAGGGCTCGAGGTACTTGACTTCAACGTGGGTATCTTCTTCCTACTGGCCGCGTCGAGTATCGGCGTAGTGGGCATCCTGCTGGCCGGATGGAGTTCCAATAACAAATTCTCGCTCATCGGCGCCATGCGAAGCGGTGCACAAATTGTCAGCTATGAGTTATCTGTGGGGATGAGTATTCTGACAATGGTAGTACTGACTGGCACACTTCAAATATCGGAAATCGTAAGTGGACAAGCCGACGGATGGCTCATCTTCAAAGGGCACATTCCTGCAGTCATCGCTTTCATCATCTACCTCATCGCCGGAAACGCCGAATGTAATCGCGGGCCTTTCGACCTACCCGAGGCCGAAAGCGAATTGACCGCCGGTTACCACACAGAATACAGCGGTATGCACTTTGGCTTCTATTACTTGGCGGAGTATCTGAACCTCTTCATCGTAGCCGCCATAGCTGCCACTGTCTTTCTGGGCGGATGGATGCCCTTCCACATCGCAGGACTGGATGGATTCAATATGGTGATGGACTACATTCCCGGCTTCGTATGGTTCTTCGGTAAAGCCTTCTTTGTAGTATTCCTTATGATGTGGATGCGATGGACTTTCCCCCGTCTGCGCATCGACCAGATTCTAACGTTGGAATGGAAATACCTCATTCCTCTGTCTATGCTCAACTTACTGCTCATGAGCATTGTGGTAGCATACGGACTGCATTTTTAAAAGTATTAGGTATCAGGTAAAAATTATCAATTAGTATAATGGAAAATAACAACACTTATTTCAGCAGCTTCTTCAAGGGTATCAAGAGCTTGTCCATAGGACTGAAGACTACCATGCGCGAGTTCTTCACGACCAAGGTAACCGAGCAATATCCTGAGAATCGCAAGGAACTGAAGATGTTTGACCGTTTCCGTGGTACCCTTGCCATGCCTCACAATGAACGGAACGAACATCATTGTGTAGCTTGCGGGCTGTGTCAGATGGCCTGCCCGAACGGTACCATTCATGTCACCAGCGAAACGATTGAGACAGAAGATGGAAAGAAAAAAAAGATTCTTGCCAAATATGAGTACAATCTCGGTTCATGTATGTTCTGTCAGCTCTGTGTCAATGCTTGCCCACACAATGCCATAACTTTCGACCAGCAGTTTGAGCACGCTGTATTCGACCGTTCAAAACTTATTCTCACCCTCAACCACCCGGGAAGCCATGTGGAAGAGAAGAAAAACTAACCATTAACCCCTTAAAGAACAATGGAAATAACTCTTGAAACTGTCATATTCTACTTCTTGGCGGCTTTTATCACCGTTTTCTCACTGTTGACGGTAACCACCACTCGTATGGTACGCTCGGCAACCTATCTTTTGTTCGTACTTTTTGGAACAGCCGGAATCTATTTTCTATTGGGATATACTTTCCTGGGCTCCGTACAGATTATGGTGTATGCGGGCGGTATTGTCGTACTCTACGTATTTTCGATCTTGCTCACCAGTGGCGAGGGCGATAAAGCCATCAAACTGAAGCGAAGCAAATTTATAGCCGGACTAGGCACCACCATCGCAGGAGCTATTATCGTGCTTTTCATCACCCTGAAACACAAGTTTCTGGCCACAACCGATCTGAAACCAATAGAAATCAGTTTCAGTACTATCGGCCAACAAATGTTCAGCAGCGACAAATATGGGTACCTGCTACCTTTCGAGGCTGTCAGTCTTTTGTTACTGGCTTGCATCGTGGGTGGACTACTAATTGCACGAAAGAGATAACAACAAAAAAAAATTACGACTTATGATACACATGGAATATTACCTGATCGTGTCGGCCATCATGTTCTTTGCGGGTATCTACGGATTCTTCACCCGCCGCAACACACTGGCCATATTGATTTCCATCGAACTGATACTGAACGCTACAGACATCAACTTTGCCGTGTTCAACCGCTTTCTTTTTCCGGGGAGCCTTGAAGGTTATTTCTTCGCCCTGTTCTCCATCGCTATCTCGGCTGCGGAAACAGCTATTGCCATCGCCATCATGATCAACATCTACCGCAACATCCGAAGCATTCAGGTGAACAATCTGGATGAAATGAAGTGGTGATTCTGATGAATTCGGTTTTAGGTATTAAGTTTTAATTTTCAATTTTAAATTATCCATTATTATGGAATATACAATTCTTATTCTCCTTCTTCCATTCCTCTCTTTCCTCACACTGGGAATTGGGGGCAAATGGATGACACACCGCACGGCGGGCCTTATCGGTACCGTAGTGCTGGGCGCGGTGGCCGTACTCTCCTATCTGACGGCCTGGAGCTACTTCAGCGCGCCGCGACTGGCTGACGGAACGTATGCCACGCTGATGCCCTACAATTTCCACTGGCTGCCCTTCAGCGAGAACCTGAGCATCGACATGGGTATCCTGCTCGACCCTATCTCGGTGTTAATGCTCATCGTCATCTCCACCGTCAGTCTGATGGTACACATCTACTCCTTCGGCTACATGAAGGGCGAGCGGGGTTTCCAACGCTACTATGCCTTCCTGTCGCTCTTCACCATGTCCATGCTGGGACTGGTAGTAGCCACCAACATCTTCCAGATGTACCTCTTCTGGGAGCTGGTGGGCGTATCGTCCTATCTGCTCATCGGATTCTATTATACCAAACCTGCCGCCATCGCCGCTTCGAAGAAGGCGTTCATCGTGACGCGCTTCGCCGATCTGGGCTTCCTCATCGGTATCCTGGTGTATGGCTACTACGCAGGCACCTATACATTCACACCCACTGAGATGGCTCTGGCCAAAGGTGGTGCCATGCTTCCGCTGGCCCTGGGACTGATGTTCATCGGCGGTGCAGGCAAGAGCGCCATGTTCCCCCTGCACATCTGGCTGCCCGACGCCATGGAGGGTCCGACGCCTGTCAGTGCCCTGATTCATGCCGCCACAATGGTGGTAGCGGGTGTCTATCTGGTGGCACGCATGTTCCCGTTGTTCATTGCCTATGCGCCCGAGACGCTTCACATCGTGGCCTACGTGGGTGCCTTCACCGCTTTCTATGCGGCTTCGGTAGCCTGCGTGCAGAGCGACATCAAGCGTGTGCTGGCCTTCTCCACCATCTCGCAGATCGGCTTCATGATGGTGGCCCTCGGCGTATGTACGTCGGCCGACCCTCACGAAGGCGGCTTGGGTTACATGGCAGGCATGTTCCACCTCTTCACCCACGCCATGTTCAAGGCCCTGCTCTTCCTCGGCGCCGGCAGCATCATCCATGCCGTCCACAGCAACGAGATGTCGGCCATGGGAGGTCTGCGCAAGTATATGCCCATCACCCACTGGACATTCCTCATCGCCTGTCTGGCCATTGCGGGCATCCCGCCGTTCTCGGGCTTCTTCTCGAAGGACGAGATTCTGACCGCCTGCTTCCAGTTCAGCCCTGCCATGGGATGGATTATGACGATTATCGCCGCCATGACAGCCTTCTATATGTTCCGCCTCTACTTCGGTATCTTCTGGGGTAAAGAGAACAAGGAACTTCATGCTGAACATACACCGCACGAAAGTCCGCTGAGCATGACCCTCCCGCTGATGGTACTGGCTGCTATTACCCTTGTGGCTGGTTTCATTCCTTTCGGACACCTGGTTTCGTCCAACGGATTGGCCTACGACATCCACATCGACAAGAGCGTGGCCGGCACAAGCATCGCCGTGGCTGCCCTGGCCATTGCAATTGCCACTCCGATGTACCTGTATGAGCGCCAGCCGCTGGCTGACGCCCTGCAACGCCGCTTCCGTGGCCTGTGGACAGCTGCCTACCACCGCTTCTACATCGACGAGATTTATCAGTTCATCACGCACAAGATCATCTTCGGATGCATCAGCCGCCCCATCGCCTGGTGGGACCGCCACGTGGTGGACGGGTTCTTCAACTTCCTGGCCTGGAGTGCCGAAGCGACAAGCGACGAGATACGCGGCCTGCAAAGCGGAAAGGTACAGCAATATGCATTTGTCTTCCTGGTGGGTGCGCTGATACTGATTCTGATACTTATATAATGGAAAATTGAGAATTGAAAATGGCCAATTAACTTTCAATGAAACAAATTCCCATTTTCGATGCTCAATGACCGATAATTTTCAATTGTCAATTATCAATTTTCAATTAATAAAATGAATTTCTTATCCTTATTCGTTCTGATTCCCCTGCTGATGCTTCTCGGCCTATGGCTGGCCCGAAACATCGGTCAGATACGTGCCGTGATGGTGACGGGAGCTTCGGCCCTGCTCGTGCTGGCAGGTGTGCTCACCGTGATGTATCTCAATGCCCGTGCCGGAGGAGCTACCGACGAAATGCTTTTCTGTGCCGACGTAGCCTGGTATCCAGCTCTCAACATCCACTACTCGGTAGGTGTGGACGGCATATCCGTGGCCATGCTGCTGCTTTCGGCCATCATTGTCTTTACAGGCACCTTCGCCTCGTGGCGTCTCCAGCCGCTCACCAAGGAATATTTCCTGTGGTTCACGTTCCTGTCACTGGGCGTGTTCGGCTTCTTTATTTCCATCGACCTGTTCACCATGTTCATGTTCTATGAAGTAGCCCTGATACCGATGTATCTGCTCATCGGCGTATGGGGTTCGGGCCGCAAGGAATACTCCGCCATGAAGTTGACGCTGATGCTGATGGGCGGTTCGGCCTTCCTGCTGATAGGTATCCTGGGTATCTACTACGGCAGCGGCGCCACTACGATGAACCTCACCGAAATAGCCGCCCTGCATAACATACCCGTCGAACAGCAGCGCATCTGGTTCCCACTCACCTTCCTGGGATTTGGCGTGCTGGGTGCCCTATTCCCCTTCCACACGTGGAGCCCAGACGGTCATGCTTCGGCGCCGACGGCTGTATCCATGCTTCATGCAGGTGTACTGATGAAGTTGGGAGGCTATGGTTGCTTCCGCATCGCCATGTATCTGATGCCCGAAGCTGCCAATGAGCTGGGCTGGATCTTCCTGGTACTGACAGGTATTTCGGTTGTCTATGGTGCCTTCTCGGCCTGTGTACAGACCGACCTGAAATACATCAACGCCTACTCCTCGGTGAGTCACTGCGGCCTGGTGCTCTTCGCCATCCTGATGATGAACCAGACGGCCTGCACGGGTGCTGTACTCCAGATGTTGAGCCACGGTCTGATGACGGCCCTCTTCTTTGCCCTCATCGGTATGATCTACGGACGTACACACACCCGCGACATCCGCGAGCTGTCGGGTCTGATGAAGATTATGCCTTTCCTCTCCGTCTGCTATGTCATTGCCGGTCTGGCCAACCTGGGTCTGCCGGGTTTGAGCGGCTTCGTGGCCGAGATGACCATCTTCAACGGTGCCTTCCAGCATGCCGACGTGTTCCATCGCACATGGACCATCATCGCCTGCTGCAGCATTGTCATCACAGCAGTTTACATTCTGCGTCTGGTGGGCAAGATTCTCTACGGTACCTGCACCAATGAGCATCACCTCACACTGACCGATGCCACATGGGACGAGCGTACGGCTGTCATCATCCTCATTGTCTGCGTAGCTGCCTTGGGTATGGCTCCGTGGTGGATCAGCGGCATGATAGGCGACAGTGTACTGCCCATCGTAAACTTAATCAACGGATAATGGAAAATTATCAATTTTCAATTCTCAATCTTCAATTAGAACAATGGATTATAGTCAATTTCTCGTAATGAAAGAAGAGCTGTCGCTGATAGCTATCATCCTCATTCTTTTCATAGCCGACCTGTTCATGAGCCCCGATGCACACAGGCGTGACGGGCGACCCGTACTGAACACCATGCTCCCCGTAGTTCTGATGGCTCTGCATACACTAGTGACCATCATACCTGGTCCCGTAGCCGAAGCTTTCGGTGGTATGTACTACAACTCACCTATTCAGCACATCGTAAAATCCATTCTGAGTATCGGTACACTCATTGTTTTCCTGATGGCTCATGAATGGATGCGCCGCCCCGACACAGCTCTCAAGCAGGGTGAATTCTACTTTCTCACTCTTTCCACCCTTCTGGGAATGTACTTGATGATTTCCGCCGGTCACTTCCTGATGTTCTTCATCGGTCTGGAAACGGCCAGCATACCAATGGCTGCATTGGTAGCCTTCGACAAGTACCGCCACCACTCAGCCGAAGCGGGAGCCAAATATATCCTGTCCGCCCTATTTTCCAGCGGCCTGCTGTTGTATGGCATTTCACTCATCTACGGCACCGTAGGCACGCTCTACTTTGCCGATGTACCTGCCCATTTGGAGGGAAGTCCCTTGCAAGTGATGGCATTTGTATTCTTTCTGGCAGGCATGGGCTTCAAGATTTCACTTGTACCTTTCCACCTGTGGACGGCAGACGTCTATCAAGGTGCTCCCTCTACAGTGACAGCCTACTTGAGTGTCGTATCCAAAGGATCAGCCGCCTTCGTACTGATGACCCTGCTCTTCAAGGTGTTCGCCCCGATGGTAGAAGAATGGCAAACAGCTCTCTACTGGCTCATCATCGCTTCCATCACGTTGGCTAACCTTTTCGCCTTGCGTCAGGAAAACCTGAAACGACTGATGGCTTTCTCCAGCATATCACAGGCAGGCTACATCATGTTGGGTGTCATTGCCGGCAGTGCACAGGGTATGACAGCACTGGTTTACTATGTGCTCATCTATCTCTTTGCCAACCTGGGTGTATTTGCCGTCATCACCATTGTTGCCCTGCGTGCCCATAAGTTTACGCTCGACGAATACAACGGCCTCTATACCACCAACCCCCGTCTGGCATTCCTCATGACGCTTTGCCTGTTCTCGTTGGCAGGTATTCCGCCGTTTGCAGGTTTCTTCTCGAAGTTCTTCATCTTCGCGGCAGCCTTCAACAGCGGTTTCCATTTATTGGTATTCATTGCATTGGCCAACACCGTCATCTCGCTCTATTATTACCTGCGTATAGTCAAGGCCATGTACATCAACAAGAGCGATGAACCTATCGCCGCCTTCCGCAGCGACAACTATACACGTGCCGCCCTGCTTATCTGCACACTGGGCATCACGGTATTGAGCATTGTCAGCGCATCTTACGAGTCCATCGGCCGTTATGCCTTTGGAATGTAAAGTCACTATATATCCAAGTCTTTACGCCCGCGAAGTCCACTTCTCCATTCAGAAGTGCATTTCGCGGGCGCAACGCGTTTTGATGCACCGTGTAACATGGCCGTAACTTTTCCGAAACAAACATGTACCTGCTCCGCAACATGCATGTAACCCCATCTCCTCATCTTTGCAGCGGAAAAAAGAAACGCATAAAAGATGAGTATGAAAGCAGATTTAGGGAAAATCCTCTTCCTTATTTTATTCCTTATCCTTTCTGCCATGACAGCCTTGGCAGGTACCGTTAAAGGAACCATTACCGACAAACAGACAAAAGAACCGCTGACCGGAGCTACCGTACAGATAGCCGGAAGCACCCAAGGCGCCGTGGCCGACATTGACGGCAACTATACACTCAACGTGCCCGACGGCGTGTACGACCTCGTGGTACGCTACGTGGGCTATGTGGATATCAACGCCAGTCAGGTGAAGGTAAAGGGCGAAACGGTTCTGAACTTCGAGATGGAGACCGACGCGCAGACCTTGGGCGAAGTGTCTGTCGTGGCCAAAAAGAATCTGGAAGGCGAACGTGCCCTGCAGGTCGAGCGACAGAAAGCTACATTGGCCATCGAAAATCTGGGTGCCAAAGAGATGAGCCTCAAAGGCATCGGCAACGTACAGGAAGGCGTGAAGCAGATTACGGGTATCTCCATCGCCGAATCAGGACAGCTCATCGTCCGTGGATTGGGCGACCGCTACAGCTCCACCACACTGAACGGACTTCCCATCGCCTCACCCAACCCCGACAACAAGCTTATTCCGCTCGATCTCTTCCCCTCGAGTACGGTACAGAACATCACCGTCAGCAAGGTCTATGATGCCAGTGCTTTTGCCGACTATAGCGGTGCACACATTGATATCAGTACGAAGGAAAACGTAACGGACGAATTCCTGACCGCCAGCTTCAACGTTGGAGGACGGTTCAATACCCTGGGACGCGACTTCTACCAGATGGACCGCGACGGTACGCTCTTCAAGACGCCCTCGCTCGACGAAAAGATATACGACATGCCGCTGCTGGACTTCGACGAATATGTAACACAACACAACATCTTCAATACCACTTTCGATGTGGACAAGCGTACAGCTCTGCCCGAATTCGGAGGTAACCTGGGCTTCGGACGCAACTTCGCCGTGGGCGAACAGACCTTGAGTGTACTGGGTTCTTTCAGCCTCAGCAACGAAACCCAACGAATGGACGATGCCTTCTACAAGACACTCGAAGCCACAGGCAACGTACAGAACGACTTCACTTACGACGAATACACCTCTACACTGAAAATGGCAGCTCTGGCATCCGTGGGCTATACCCTGCGCCAGCACGACCGCATCGGCTATACCTTCTTCTATGCCCGCAATGCCAGCGACTCCTATCAGAACCGCGAAGGTGTGGACGCCGAAGGGCATAACCTGTGGGGCAGCAACGACATCACCCACATCTATACCCTGCAAAACCATCAGCTGAACGGTTATCATGAACTGGGCAGCCAATGGGAACTGAACTGGGCAGGCTCCTATGGCAAGACGGGCAGTGAAGAACCCGACCGCCGCCAGGTGATGTTCACCAAGGACGATGACGGCAACCTGCAGCTCTTCAAGCTGAACCGCCAGGAAACCATGCGCTACTTCGGCGAACTGAACGAAGAGGAATGGGTAGGTAACCTCGACCTGAAATACAACTGGACGGAACAGAACTTTGTCAAGATGGGTGTGGCCTACAAGAACAAGGACCGCGACTATATGGGTACCCGTTTCTACTACAACGTGAACAAGCTGAACCCTGCCATCGACAACATTTACGACACCGACGGCTTCCTCAATCAGGAGAATGTGGAGAACGGCAGCATCGTCATCGAACGCAAGATGCAGCCCCACGATACTTACCGCGCCGGTATGGGCATCTATGCGGGCTACATCCAGACGGACTTCTATCCGCTCAGCTCTCTGCTTGTCAACGTGGGCCTTCGCTATGAGATGACCAAGCAATGGGTGGAATACGCCATCGAAGGTGACCAGAAGTACCAGCGCCGCCGCGACCTGAACAAGAACGACTTTTTCCCCACCGTCAATCTGAGATACACCATGAACGAGCGGAACAACCTGCGTATGTCGCTCTCGCGCACCGTGACCCGCCCTTCGTTCATCGAGATGGCTCCCTTCCTCTATCAGGAATCCTACGGTTCGGCACAGATCCGCGGTAACGAGGAGCTGCAGAACGGCTACAACTACAACTTCGACCTGCGCTACGAACGCTTCGGCCAGAACGGCGACATGCTTTCGGCCACGGTTTACTACAAATTCCTCGACAACCCCATCGAACGTATCCAGAAGCTGCAAGGCGGAGCCACCATGCACTCTTTCCAGAATGCCGACCAGGGTATGGCGACGGGTGTGGAACTCGAATTCCGCAAACAGCTGGTACGCGACCTGCGCCTGGGTGCCAACGTCTCCTATATGTACACCAACGTGAAACTGCCCGAAGGCGGTGCCTACACCAACAAGGACCGCTCGCTGCAAGGAGCTTCACCCATCCTGCTGAATGCCGACCTCACCTACTCGCCCCGCTTCGATGAAGAACGTCAGCTCAACCTGTCGCTCCTCTACAATCTGCAGGGCAAGCGCATCCATGCGGTCGGCGTGTCACAGCTGGGCGATATCGACCAGATGGCTGTCCATACGCTGAACTTCAATGCCAGCTACAGCTTCAACCGTCACTTCAGTGCTCGCCTCCAGGTCAGCGACCTGCTGAACCGAGCAGTGGTCTTCAAGCAGGAAGTACCCAAGACTGGTGAATACGTCGAAGTGGAACGTTTCAAGGAAGGCACGGCCTTCGAAGTAGGCGTCAGCTACAATTTTTAATGAAACAACGACTGTAACAGCAGTTTACTACGGATAAACCGACAGTTTAGTACGGATAAACTGGTAGTTTAATACGAGTAAACTGGTAGTTTAATACGAGTAAACTGGCAGTTTAATGCCGATAAACCGAGAGTTTATTCTCGGTAAACTAAAAATAAACTGGTATACTGCTGTCCTTCAGCTATTTGAATGTAACATTATCAGTAAACATAAAACTTAAAAAACTTAACCATTTAAAACTTTCAATTATGAACAGAAAATTGTTTTCAATGGCCCTTTTGGCCGGGATGACCCTTTTTGCTGCCTGCAGCGACGACGAGACAAACAACAACGGTGACAACGGCATTGCCGACGGTACCACCTTGAGCGGTGCCATTACGGAAGATGTTACCTTGAAAGCCGGCAATACATACAAGCTGAGCGGCGCCTATACCGTAGAAGAAGGCGCTACACTGAACATCGAACAAGGCGTGAAGATTGTTTCGGTTTACGACGACAATGTGGACTATATCCTCATCAAGCAGGGAGGTAAAATCAATGCCAAAGGTACGGCAAACGCTCCCATCGTGATGACATCTGAGAAAGAAGAAGCCGGTGCCTGGGGTGGCATCCACATCTGTGGCCGCGCCCATACCAATGCCGAAGGCGGTAAGGGAAGCTCTGAAATCGGCGGTGCCGAATATGGTGGCAACGACGACAAGGACAACTCGGGTACCCTGCAATACGTACGCCTGGAATATACCGGCTATGCTTTCGATGAAGAACACGAAGCCAACGGCATCAGCTTCTACGGCGTGGGCAACGGTACAACGGTCGATCACTGTGTAGCCTACAAAGGTTCGGACGACGGTTTCGAATTCTTCGGCGGTTCGGTCAATGTCAGCAATATGGTTGTCATCAGCTGCAGCGACGACTCGTTCGACTGGACGGAAGGATGGAACGGAACAGCTACCGACCTCGTGGCCTATCAGGAAGCAGAAGCTACACTGGGTTATGACTGCGACTGCCTGATTGAGGCCGACAACAACGAAAACAACTACAGCGCAGCTCCCATCGCTCATCCTACGTTGAAGAACCTTATCCTGGTGGGTAACGGCGGTTCCAAACAGGGTGTACGTCTGCGCCGCGGCACACAGGTAACGATGGACAATGCTCAAATCTGCGGCAAAGGCAAGGCGCTGACTGTAGAAAGCACGGAAACAGAAACTGCCTTGACCGACGGAACTTCCAGCATCATCAATACGACCATTGCCAACAATGTGGACAGCGAAAAGGGTATCTACACCAACGATGTCTTTGCCGCAGGCGAAGGCAACGAAGTGGATGCCAACCTGAGCTACGCCTCATTGGACGAAATCAAAGCCGCTTGCGAGTGGATGGCCGGAAGCTGGGTAAAATAAAAACATCTCGCTCATTGAAATAACACACACTTTTTTCCTGAAGAGGCGTCTCTAAAAGAGACCGTACTCAAGCTTTGTCATTCTGAGCAAAGCGAAGAATCTCGGAAACAGCTATTTGTGTATTGAGATCCTTCACTTCGTTCAGGATGACATTGCATTATAAGACTTCTTTATTGTGATACATCCCTTCTGTCATTTCTCTGCCAGCTTCTGAAAATCAGCTCCCGAAGGCGACTGGAAGACGCGGAGGTCGAACTCGGGTATAATGGCCAGCACATGGTCGA
The DNA here is from genome assembly GCA_019116805.1 of Candidatus Bacteroides merdavium. Taxonomy (GTDB): domain Bacteria; phylum Bacteroidota; class Bacteroidia; order Bacteroidales; family Bacteroidaceae; genus Bacteroides; species Bacteroides merdavium. The sequence goes on from DXAV01000089.1 coordinate 105,147, forward strand.
ATACATCGGCCTGCACGCCCTCATAAGGTATCCAGTCTTTGATGGTCGAAAAGAAATAAAGTTCCACAGGCAGGCCGTGGTCGGTAGGTTGCAGGTGGCGCACCATGCAGTTCAGATCCTTGTTCACCACAGGCAGGCTTTTGAGGTAGGCGGTGAGATAGGCGCGGAATACACCCAGATTGGTCTGACGGCGGCCGTTTACCAACACTTCGTTGTTGATGCCGTTTTCCTTGTTGTACGCATGTACCACGGCTTCCGTCTCGTCGATATAGTCTTTCAGCAACTGAATCTTGCGATACTTCTCCAGCATCTCGGGCGTACAGAAACGTACGCTGGTCATGTCGATGTTGATGCTGCGCTTCACGCGCCGGCCGCCACTCTCGCGCATGCCGCGCCAGTTCTGGAAAGAATCACTTACCAGCAAGTAAGGCGGGATGGTCGTAATGGTGTTGTCCCAGTTGCGCACCTTTACCGTGTTCAGCGTCACTTCGATAACCGTACCGTCCGCACCATACTTGGGCATCGTAATCCAGTCGCCCACCTTCAGCATGTCGTTGGCCGAGAGCTGCACACCGCTGACGAACCCCATGATGCTGTCCTTGAACACCAACATCAGGATAGCGGCCGAAGCACCCAGTCCGGCCAGCAGCGACAGCGGCGACTTGCCCAGCAGCTCAGCCACCACCACGATAATCCCGATGGTCCACAGCGATACCTGCAACGTCTGGAGCAGACCTTTCAGCGGGCGGTCTCGCATGGACTCCTTCTCGCTATAGACCGCATAGGCCGCTTTCAGGAAGGAGTTGATGAAAAACAGGAACGAGAAGATGATAATGATGTAACACAGCCGTCGGATGAATCCCAGTGTGGCCGAGTCGGTATCGGCAAAGACTATCGGTATGAACAGGTAGATGATGACCGGTGCCACCATGTGGCTGAGGTAAATCATCACGCTGCGGTCGAACAGAATGTCGTCCCATGTAGCCTTGGTCTTCTGCACCAGGCGGGCAATGGCCCGCAGCAGTACCCTGCGGCAGATGAAGTCGCCGGCAAAGGCTACGATCAGCACCAGTACAAAAGCGATGACCTGGTCGAACCAGTCGGCCGTAGCGGGGTTCATCCCCCAACCTTTCAGTATTTCATTGATTTGTTTCAGCAGTTCCATAAATCAAGTTTTTTTATTGCATGTCCAAAATACGTTTCAGCGACTCGCGCATCCATTGATACAGGTAGAGCCCCTTGTAGCCATCATTCTTCTTCAGCATCAGCTGGACGGCCGCCAGACTGTTCTCGTAGCTGGTCAGTTCGTTGTGAAACTGTTCGTCGTGCACGGCCAGGCGGCGTATTTCCTTCTCGCGTTCGCGGCGAAGCTGGGTGCAGACGGGGTTAAGCAGCTTCATCACCACACAGTCCATCAGGTGGTGCCCCTGTATGTAAAGGTACGTCGTGTCGGGCGTCAGTCCCAACTCCTTCAGTTCCTCACCCAGGGCATCGATGTGTTCGATGGTCTGCGGGAAACGCGTGCGCAGTTCGGACAGCTTCTTCTCCACCCGGCGCTGCATGTCGTCCAGGCACCGGTAAGGATGGTTCAGGCTGACGTCCTGAAGGCGGACGCAGGTATTGAAATCATACATGGGGAAAGTATTGTTGTCGTGCTGGCGGTAGAACCAGATGTTCCACAAGAAGAGCGGATAGGCGATGCGCGAATAACGGCGCATGAATTCGGGAAAGTCCAGCAGATGGCGGTCGTTCAGCGTGGCCTGCACGCACACCTCGTGCAGGCTTTCGGCATAGCACAGGTAATTCTCGATGGCGTAGGCATAGGTTTGCAGCACGTATGGGTTCTCGTTGATGCGGCGCGACAAGGCGGTGTGGCCTTGCATCAGGAAGTCGTAGTCACTGTCCACGCAGGCTATGAGGCTGCGTCCCAGCTCGTCGGCGTTCAGCGTGTTGAGCAAGACCGTTTTCTTCCCCTTCGACAGCGAAGTCTGCGAGGGGAGCATCACCTGGAAATAATATTCGTCCGTCTCGAACTCGGAGAGCAGCGTGCGCCAGAAGGCTACGTCGTCGTAGCTTTCCACGTAGGCCACGATGCGGCGGCGCTTCTTGCGTGGCGACAGGCGGTTGGCGGCATCCAGGTAGGCCGATGTCAGGTTTTGGCGTAAGGTGAGAGACATAAAAATGAAGAATTAAGAATAAAGAATAATTGATGAATAGCGAAAGAAGAGACTGTACATTGTCAATTCTTCATTCTTCATTCTTCATTTCCTTTGTTATTTCGCTCACCTCCGTCACCGCGTCGAGCCAGCCTTCCATGATGACAGCGGGCGAATGTGTACTCAGGATGAGCTGCATGTCGGGGTTCAGGCGCCGGAGCATGCCGATGAGCTTCTGCTGCCAGTCGATGTGGAGCGAGGCTTCGGGCTCGTCGATGAAGAGTACGCTGTGCGTGCCTTCGCGCACAAGCACGGTGAGCAGGATAATGAGCATCTGCTTCTCGCCCGACGACAGCTTGTAGGGCAGCAACCGTTCGCCGTCCTGGTAGAAGGCGATGTCGTTGCTCTTGCGGTCGATGGTCTTGCGTGTATATCCGAAAAGCTCGTCCACCATGTCCTGAAAGCGGCGTTTGGGCAGGGAGAGCTGTGGGGCACGGGCGCGTACCTCCGGGTCGTCACTACCCAGCAGTTCAATCATCCGGTTGCCCACGTTCACCTGATAGTCCAGGTAGCGGCGTTGCAGCAGGTAGAGCTGCCAGTCCAGTTCGGAGTGCACATTGGGGTCGGCCATGTGTGCGGTGAAATCCCCCATGATGAGCGGACGGTCGTAGCTGCGGATTACGTCGTAGGGGATGTATGTAGCTTCCGGATTGTCGAAGAAAATGCGTACACCCGCCTGTTCGCCGTTCTTCATCTCGCCGCTCGTGTGGCGTTCCAAGTAGCCTACAGAGCGGTTCAGGATGGTCGTTTTGCCCACACCGTTGATGCCGGCCAGTATGTTGACGTCAGGTCTCAGGTCCCAGGCCACGTTGTAGCGGTTCCACAGGCCGCTTATCTCGATGCGTCGGATGTAATTGGCTTGTATTTCCATATCGTTTGAACTTTTAGATAAGCAAACTTACGGAAAATCTATGGAAAAACCTCCAAAATTCGGCAGATTAACGCAATGTAATCTGTGAATTAAGTAGTTAGGAGAAAATCGCGGAAGTTGGATAGAGGGCTGAATAGCGTTTCAAAGCGGATTGGAGAAAGAGAACGGTTTCCTAATCGTTACCCGTCAGAAATGCAGATTTAACAGTTACCGTTCCGTTTGCGCCGCTCTGCGTAGGTTTGCTTGTCAAGCAGCAGGAGGAACACAGCCGCCAGCTTATGGAACTGCAATCCAAGCACCGCAGGGAAATGGCGGACAAGGAAACGGCACACCAAAAGGAAGTGTCATTCCTGAAATCTATCATCCAGAAAGCCAAGAAATGGTTTCCGTTGTTCCAAGAGTTGGTGTATATGGAGGAGTTCTGCCTCAAAGTCGGCTTCAACGAGAGGCAGACCGCCACGCTCATCAGCGGCAAGCCGTTGTTCTACGAAGGCGAACTCTATTCGGAGGAACACAGGAGGAAGTTCATGACCGAAAGGGCTGGTTTCCAAGTGGTGAAAGACCCGGCGGACAAATCCAAACTCGCACTTGCAATCAATGGGCAAGTGATTGGCGAATGGTTCAAGGAACAGTTCGACAGGCTGTTTTCATCCATTCGGAAGACGGTTATATCGCCTCGTAAAAACAAAGGAATAGGGTTGTAAATCTGACAAACGGGAGGATCGCAAGTTTGTGTTTTGGTCTGCCTCAAACCGCTTGCTACCCTCCCGTTGGTTGAAACGTCACTTTATTTGTGCTCTAATCCTGCTCAAACTCGCTTGTGTGATACCCAAATAAGTGGCGATGCTTCCCAACGGCAATCGCTGTAACAAATCAGGTTCTTTCTCCAACAACTCCTTATAACGTTCAGAGGCGATGGCGGACAACATGGAAATCAACCGTTCCTCGGTGGCAAGCAACTCCATCTCCGCATAACGCCGCCCCCAATTGGCGATGTGTAAATCTTCCGAAAACAACTCTTTCAGTTCTTTCCTTTCCAATACATATAATATCGAGTCTTCCATCAGCTCCATTGTTTCATATCCCGGCTCGTCATTCACATAGCCTTTCATGGAAACAAGGGTCGCTCCTTCCTTGCCAAACCAAAAGGTAATTTCCTTCCCGTCCACCGAGGTATAGGCGCGGACAATGCCTTCCTTGATGAAAAAGATGTTCTTCTCCACCTTGCCGCTTTCCAGCACGCGGAATCCTTTGGGATACGAAACTTCCGTCAAACATTGCCGCAACTTGTCCAAAGACGTGTCCGGCATAGCATATCTTTGATTGATGATTTCCTTTATATCCATAGCGCATTGTTGTATTCGGTGTGCAAAATTATAAAATAGCACATAGAAACGAGAATGAACGGTTGCTTTTTGTCAAATGCAAAATCGGTTTTTGCCAAATGTAAAAAGCTGTTAGGGATTACTTGCTTACTTTTGCGCCCGAATTTAATAAATCATAGGTATGAATTGGATAATCTTATTGTTGGCAGGATTGTTTGAAGTAAGCCTTACATTCTGCTTGGGGAAAACGAGGGCGGCATCGGGTATTGGATTCTATCTGTGGGGAAGCGGGTTCCTTGCTTCCACCATACTGAGCATGGCTTTGCTTGCCAAGGCGGTGCAGACGTTGCCTTTGGGTACGGCATACGCCATCTGGACAGGCATCGGGGCGGTCGGCACGGTCTTGATAGGAATATTCGTTTTCAAGGAACCTGCCACTCCCATCCGGCTTTTCTTCCTGTTCACACTCATTGCTTCCTTGATTGGATTGAAAGTCGTATCATATTGAGAGGAGGCGGAAAATGAAGTATGAATTGAGGGAGAATCAAGGCATTCCGGCACCTCTGCTGGCTTTGATGGCAGCCGCTACCGGACTTTCCGTCGCCAACTGTTACTACAACCAGCCTTTGTTGGGCAGCATGGCAAAAGACTTCGCGGTAAATGACTTTTCTGCCAGCATGGTAGCGACATTGACCCAGATAGGCTATGTGACCGGACTTGTATTTGTCATCCC